>NZ_JACMZT010000014.1:0-154000 GCF_017349615.1 Pseudomonas sp. GW531-T4 | reverse complement strand
CCGGCTCAACGACTCGCCCACAAACGCCAGCACCGCTTCCAGCCCATACAAGGTCTCGCGAATGGCGCTGGCTTTGCCGCCGCCATCGGCGCACAGCTCGACGTCTTCGGAGAGCATGGCGGCCAGGCCTTGGGTCGAGCCGCTGGTGATGGCGGTGTGGAAGGCGGTCAGCAGTTGTTCCTGGCGTGAGGGGTCTGGCTGGTAGCGCGCTTGGGTGTTGCCCAGGCTGGCTTTGGCGCGGGAGACCAGTTTGCGGCAGGTGGCTTCCTGGACGCCGAGGGTTTGCGCGACTTGGGGGTAGTCCAGGTCGAAGATGTCGTACAGCAGGTAGGCGGCGCGTTCCTTGGGGGTCAGGCGTTCGAGCAGGAGCAGGAAGGCGGTGGACAGCGACGAGGCCAGTTCATGGCTCTGTTCGGGGGAGTCGTGATGCAGGGTATGGATCGGTTCTGGCAGCCAGGTGCCGACGTAGTCCAGTCGCGAGCGCTGGGCCGAGCGCAGCAGGTCGATGCAGTGCCGGGTGCAGGCGGTGGTCAGCCAGGCGGCCGGGGTGGCGATGGAGGCCTTGTCGGCCTCCAGCCATTTGATGAACAGGTCCTGCACCACGTCCTCGGCCTCGGCGCGCGAGCCGAGGAGGCGGTAGGCCAGGCCCAGCAGGAAGCTGCGACGGCTTTCGAACACCGTCGTGTCATCGATTCGATCCATCCTCAGTGCCTCGACACCTGCAAGCGATTCCACAGGTTGATCATGCCGATATCGGCCGTCAAGGCGGCGATCTGCGCTTCGCTGAAATGTTCGCGCAGGGCGGCGCGCAGCGGGCCGAAGTCGGTGTCTTCGCGCAGCACGGTGAGGGCTTCGGTCCAGGCCAGGGCGGCGCGTTCGGCGGCGTTGAAATCGCTGACATGGCGCCAGACCACCAGGCGGTCCAGGCGCTCGTTGCTTTCGCCGTCTTCACGGGCCTCGCGGGTGTGCATCTTCACGCAGAAGCCGCACTGGTTGATCTGCGAGGCGCGCAACACCACCAGGTGGTGCAGTTTGCGGTCCAGGCCGTGGGCGTCGATCAGGCCATGGACCTGGCCCAGGCTTTCGAAGATCTCGGGGATGGTTTGCAGCAGGTTGACGGCTTGGGTCGGGTGGCTGGATGACATGGGGTGGCTCCGTTAATTGAGGGATACACCGACATGACGGGTCAGCCTGGCGGTTTGTGACGGGGTGGTGGAAAAATAATTTGGGGTCCGATAAGGAGGCTCAAACCGCCTGAGGATTCAGCGCATAAAACTCATGCAGCTTGGCCCGCAGCAGCTTCTTGTCCGGCAGTTGTGTCTGATACTCGGCGATCAATGCGGGTGAGAGTGAGCGGTTGAGGGCGTACTCGACCACCTCGTCGTCCTTGCTGGCACAGAGCAACACACCCAAGGCCGGGTTCTCATGGGGTTTGCGCACCTGACGGTCCAGCGCCTCCAGGTAGAAATCCAGCTTGCCCAGGTGTTCCGGCTCGAAGCGCCCGACCTTAAGTTCAATGGCCACCAGGCAATTCAACCCACGATGGAACAGCAGTAGATCCAGCACAAAATCACGCCCGCCAACCTGCAATGGGTAGCGTGAAGCGACAAAACAGAAGTCCCGCCCCATTTCGATCAGAAAGTCTTTCAGTTGCTGCACTAACCCACTGTGCAAGTCGGCTTCGCTATGACCTTGGGCCAGGTCGAGAAACTCCACTACATAGGCGTCCTTGAACACCTTTAGAGCTTCTGGGTGAATTTGTCTCAACGCTGTCGAGACTTTTGCCGGTTGGGTCAGTGAACGCTCAAAGAGGGCCGACTTGATCTGGCGCTCCAGTTCCCGGGTTGACCATTGTTCCTGGATCGTCATGCGTAGGTAGAACTCGCGCTCTTCTGGCCGCTTGCCTTGCGCAAGAATGATCAGGTTCTGGGTCCAGGGTAATTGTGTCAGCAGTGCTGACACTTTCTCCTCGCCTCGATAAACCTCATAGAACTGCCGCATGCGGAACAGGTTACGCCGGGTAAAACCCCGCAACCCCGGCTGCTGCCGCGCAAGATAATCCGCCAGTTGCTGAACCACTCCATCGCCCCACTCCGCCGCCTGGATCTTACGACTGATATAGGCACCGACCTGCCAATACAGCTCCACCAGTTCGGTGTTCACCGCCCGCATCGCCCGTTGGCGCGCGGCGGCGATCATTTGCGCCACTTCGTTGAAGGCCGCATCGGTGGATGGCAGTGCTTGATTCATAAAAAGGGTCCTGCCTGAAGGATGTAGTCCACCATCATCAGGCGGCCCTCAATCAACGTGCAGTCAGCCGCCTCTCTTTCTATTGAGCGAAATTTCCTGGATTGAGCAACGCCGACAGCCCTATCACCCCGGCATACACTCAAACCCATGCGCACTCGCCACCTGTTTCCCCTGGGCATCCAACAACCGCGCCCGCACCTCGGTGCCCAGGGTCGATTCCACCAGCTTGTAATGCTCCCCCGCCTGGAAGTTCGGGTAGCTCACATGCCCGTGGCAGTCGACCTGGTTGGAGTCGCCGCCGACTTCTTCGAACAGGGTCACGTCCAGGCGGTGGGCGCCGGGCTGGACTTCGAAGTAGCGGCCGTCGTCGACGTTCTTGCCGTCGACCCGTTCGGCCAGCAGGTCGCTGGGGCCCTCTTCTTCGAGGCTGATCCAGGCTTCCTTGGGGTCGGGCTGGGGCATCGGGCCGGCGCAGGCGGATAACAGCAGCACCAGGCTCAGGGCGGGAATCAGCAGCAGGGGTTTGGTATTCATGGCAGGTACCTCGGCAGTAAAAAAAACGACACAGGGCGAAGCGAAAAAAGCAGTCGCGCCGGATTGCCATCCAGCTTGTCGAGGCCCCATGCAGAGGACAAATGAATCCCCGTGAAAGGAAATTCAGGCCCAACCTAAAACTTCCTTCACCTGGCTGAAAGCCGCGTGTTAGGTGGGTCGCTGGAGACTGCCGAGCTTTGTTTCCGCCTCGGAGGTCCACCCCATGCTCGGGCTGGTCAAGACCGCTCTGCTCAAGCCCTACACGTTTATCGTGCTGGCGATTTTCATCTGCATCATCGGGCCGCTGGCGGCCCTGCGTACGCCCACCGATGTGTTCCCCGATATCGGCATTCCGGTGGTGGCGGTGGTCTGGCAGTACACCGGCCTGTCGCCGGACGCCATGGCCGGGCGGGTGATCTACACCTACGAGCGCTCCCTGAGCACCACGGTCAACGACATCGAGCACATCGAGTCGCAATCCTTGCCGGGCATGGGCATCGTCAAGATCTTCTTCCAGCCGGGGGTGGATATCCGCACCGCCAACGCCCAGGTCACGGCGGTGTCGCAAACCGTGCTCAAGCAGATGCCGCCGGGCATCACCCCGCCGCTGATCCTCAACTACAGCGCCTCGACGGTGCCGATCCTGCAGATGGCCTTCTCCAGCCCGACCCTGTCGGAAGCGAAAATCCGCGACCTGGTGCAGAACAATATCCGCCTGCCCCTGAGCTCGGTGCCGGGGCTGGCGATGCCGACGCCCATGGGCGGCAAGCAGCGGCAGATCACCCTCGACCTGGACCCGCAGGCGCTAGCCGCCAAGGGCCTGTCGGCGCAGGACGTGGGCAATGCCCTGGCGGCGCAGAACCAGATCATCCCGGTGGGCACCGCCAAGCTCGGCGCCAGTGAGTACACGGTGCTGCTGAACAACAGCCCGAGCGCCATCGACGAGCTCAACGACCTGCCGATCAAGACCGTCGACGGCGCGCTGATCACCATCGGCCAGGTGGCCCATGTGCGCGACGGCTCGCCGCCGCAGAGCAATATCGTGCGGGTCGACGGCCACCGCGCGGTGCTGATGCCGGCGCTGAAGAACGGCAATATCTCCACCCTGTCGATCGTCGATGGCATTCGCCAGATGCTGCCGCGCATCGACGAAACCCTGCCGCCGGCGCTGAAGACTTCGCTGCTGGGCGACGCCTCGGTGTTCGTCAAGCAATCGGTGGGCAGCGTGGCCCGCGAAGGCATCATCGCCGCGCTGCTGACCAGCGCGATGATCCTGCTGTTCCTCGGCAGCTGGCGCTCGACCCTGATCATCGCCGCCTCGATCCCCCTGGCGGTGCTCGCGGCCATCGCCCTGCTCGCCGCCAGCGGCCAGACCCTTAACGTCATGACCCTGGGCGGACTGGCGCTGGCGGTGGGGATTTTGGTAGACGATGCCACGGTGACCATCGAGAACATCAACTGGCACCTGGAACAGGGCAAGGCGGTGAAGGCCGCGATCCTCGACGGCGCCAAACAGATCGTCGGCCCGGCCTTCGTCTCGCTGTTGTGCATCTGCATCGTCTTCGTGCCGATGTTCCTGTTGCAGGGCATCGCCGGTTACCTATTCCGGCCCATGGCCCTGGCGGTGATCTTCGCCATGGCCAGCTCGTTCATCCTCTCGCGGACCCTGGTGCCGACCCTGGCCATGTACCTGCTCAAGCCCCATGTGCCGGAAGCAGGCCCGGGGCATCACCCGGAAGACGAATTCATCAACCACCACGAAGGCGAACAGCACGCCCGGCCACGGCATGCCCTGGTGCGCGGGCTGCTGGGGTTCCAGCAGGGGTTCGAGCGGCGCTTCTCCAATGTCCGTGACACCTACCATGGCCTGCTGAACCTGGCCCTGGCCCACCGCAAGCGCTTCCTGCTGGGTTTCCTCGCCTGCGTGCTGGCCTCCTTCGCCTTGCTGCCGAGCCTCGGCCAGGACTTCTTCCCGGCCACCGACGCCGGCGCCCTGGCCCTGCATGTGCGCCTGCCCCTGGGCACGCGGATCGAGGAAAGCGCGGCAGCCTTCGACCGCATCGAGGCGCGGATTCGCGAGGTGATTCCGCCGGAGCAACTGGACAGCGTGATCGACAATATCGGCATCCCCCTGAGCGGCATCGACATGGCCTACAGCAGCAGCGGCACCATCGGCCCGCAAGATGGCGATATCCAGGTCACCCTCAAGCCCGGCCACGCGCCGACCGCCGACTACGTGAAGCAATTGCGCGAAGCCCTGCCGGAAAGTTTTCCCGGCAGCCAGTTCGCCTTCCTGCCGGCGGACATCAGCAGCCAGATCCTCAACTTCGGCGCGCCGGCGCCGCTGGACGTGAAAATCTCCGGCCCCGACGGCGCCGCCAACCGCGCCTATGCCCTGGAGCTGCAACGGCGCCTGCAGCATGTGCCGGGCATCGCCGACCTGCGTATCCAGCAGTCCACCGGTTACCCCTCGCTGGCGGTCAAGGTCGACCGCCTGCGGGCCAATGGCCTGGGCATTACCGAGCGCGACGTGACCAACAGCATGGTGGCCTCCTTGGCCGGCAGTTCCCAGGTGGCGCCGACCTTCTGGCTCAACCCGCAGAACGGCGTGTCCTATTCGATCGTCGCCGCCACTCCGCAATACCGCCTGGACAGCCTGCCGTCCCTCGAGGCCCTGCCGGTGACCGGCAGCAACGGCCAGTCGCAGATCCTCGGCGGCCTGGCGAGCATCTCGCGGGTGGACAGCCCGGCAGTGGTCACCCACTACAACATCCAGCCCACCCTGGACCTCTACGCCAACGTCCAGGGCCGCGACCTGGGCGGCGTGGCCCGGGATATCCAGAAAGTCCTCGATGACAGCCAGGCGCTGCGGCCCAAGGGCGCGACCATCAGCCTGCACGGGCAGATCGACGCCCTGCATGAAGCCTTCAGCGGCCTGAGCCTGGGCCTGCTGGGCGCGGTGGTGCTGATCTACCTGCTGATCGTGGTCAACTTCCAGTCCTGGCTCGACCCGTTCGTGATCATCACCGCGCTGCCGGCGGCCCTGGCCGGGATTGTGTGGATGCTGTTCCTCAGCGGCACCTCGCTGTCGGTGCCGGCGCTGACCGGGGCCATCCTCTGCATGGGCGTGGCCACGGCCAACTCGATCCTGGTGGTGAGCTTCTGCCGCGAACGCCTGGCCGAACACGGCGATGCCCTGAAGGCCGCGCTGGAGGCCGGCTATACGCGCTTTCGCCCGGTGTGCATGACCGCCCTGGCGATGATCATCGGCATGCTGCCGCTGGCCCTGTCGGAGGAGCAGAACGCGCCCCTGGGCCGCGCCGTGATCGGCGGCCTGATCCTCGCCACCACCGCCACCCTGCTCTTTGTTCCCGTGGTATTCAGCCTGGTCCACGGGCGTCACCCCACTCGCGCTGTCGCTGGAGAAAGTACCCATGTCGCCTGAACACACCCCCTCGCGCAAACGCCTGCTGTGGCTCGGCATCGGCGGCCTGACCCTGGCCGCCCTGCTGGTGGCCAACGGTCTGGCCGCGCGCACCCGCCATGAACGCGCGGTGGCCGCCTGGACCGAAACCGCCGCCGTGCCCCAGGTGCTGGTGTTACAGCCGCAGCAGAACCGCCAGGGCGACACCCTGCGCCTGCCGGCGCACCTGGAAGCCTGGAGCAAGGCGCCGATCCACGCCCGGGTCAGCGGCTACCTGAAAAGCTGGAACAGCGACATCGGCGCCAAGGTCCAGGCCGGGCAAGTCCTCGCCGAAATCGACAGCCCCGACCTCGACCAGCAGCTGGCGCAGGCCCATGCCCGGCTGGTGCAGGAACAGGCCAATGCGCGGCTGGCGCAGACCACCGCCGTGCGCTGGCAGAATCTCGTGGCCAGCCACTCGGTGTCGCGCCAGGAGGCCGATGAAAAAACCTCCAACGCCGCGGCCGCCAAGGCCAATGCCGAAGCGGCCGCTGCCGATTACGCGCGGCTCTCGGCCCTGGAGAACTACAAGACCATCCGCGCGCCCTTCGCCGGCACCATCACCGCGCGCCACACCGATATCGGCCAGTTGATCAAGGCCGACAACGACAGCGATCCGCAGCTGTTCGATCTGGCCGACACCCACAAGCTGCGGCTCTACGTGCCGGTGCCGCAGAACTACGCCAGCGTGATCCGCCCCGGCCTCACTGCTGAGCTGACGGTACCGGAACACCCCGGCCAGCACTTCAGCGCGCGGCTGATCGGCGACTCCACCGCCATCGACCAGAGCTCCGGCACCCTGCTCGCCCAGTTCGTCGCCGACAACCCCGACGGCGCGCTGCTGCCCGGCGACTATGCCGAGGCCGCCCTGGCCCTGCCCGCCGACACCCGGGGCGTGAGCATCCCGGCCAGCGCCCTGATCTTCCGCGCCCAGGGCACCCAGGTGGCGCTGCTCGACGAGCACAATCACGTGCACCTGCGCGACATCCATATCGGCCTCGACCTCGGCGCGCGGCTGGTGATCGACCAGGGTCTGCAAGCCGCCGACCGGGTCATCGACAACCCGCCCGATGCCCTGCGCGAAGGCGACCTGGTGCAACTGGCCGACGCCGGAGGTGAGCATGCGCCCAAGGCTTGAACCGCTTGCTGTATTGCTGTTGCTGGCCTTGCAAGGCTGCTCCCTGGCGCCCGGCTACCAGGTGCCAACCGTGGAGCTGCCGGCCCACTACCGCGAACAGACCAGCGACGGGCCCTGGCATCCGGCACAACCGGCAGATCAACTGGCCAGCCAGTGGTGGCTGCTGTACCAGGACCCGCGCCTGGATGACCTGCAACAGCGCCTGCTCAAGGCCAACCCGGACCTGGCGGCGGCGCTGGCACACTTCGACGCGGCCCAGGCCTATGCCAGCCAGCTGCATGCCGGGCTGTTCCCGCAGATCAGCGCCAGCGGCCAGTCGCTGCGCCAACGCCAGTCGGACCACCGGCCGTTGCGCGGCAGCAGCCAGCCTTCGGTGTACAACAGCAACACCGCCGGTTTTGCCCTGAGCTTCGACCCGGACCTGTGGGGGCGGATTCGCAACCAGGTGGCCGCCGGCGATGCCCAGGCCGAAGCCTCGGCCGACGACCTGGCGGTGGCGCGGCTGAGCCTGCAACAGCAGTTGGCGAGCCTGTATGTGCAGCTCAATGGCCTGGATGCGCAGAGCGCGATCCTCAGCCAGTCCCTGGACGACTACGCCCAGGCCCTGCAACTGACCCGCAGCCGCTATCAGGGGCAGATCGCCTCGGAGCTGGACCTGACCCGCGCACAAAGCCAGCTGGCCAGCGCCGAAGCCGAGCTGGACGAAGTGCGCGGGCAACGCAACCTCACCGAACACGCGATCGGCGAACTGGTGGGCGAGCCGGCCAGCCAGTTCCAGCTGCCCGCGGCCACTCAGGCACTGACCCTGCCTGGCGTACCGCAACAACTGCCCAGCGCCCTGCTGCAACGCCGCCCGGACATCGCCGCCGCCGAACGCCGGGTGTTCGCCGCCAACGCCAACATAGGCGTGGCCCGGGCTGCCTGGTACCCGGACTTCAGCCTCACCGGCCTGCTCGGCGGGCAGACCCAGGGCAGCGGCAACCTGCTGGCGGCGGGCAATCGCTACTGGGCGCTGGGGCCCCTGGTCAACCTGCCGATCTTCGACGGCGGCCGCCTGAGCGCCAACGAACGCCAGGCCCACGCCGAATTCGAAGAAGCCGCCGCCCACTACCGCAGCCAGGTGCTGCGGGCGGTGCGCGAGGTGGAGGACAACCTGGGGCAGTTGCGGGATTTGCAGCAAGAGGCGCTGGACCAGCAGGCGGCGGTGAATGCCGCCGAGCATACGCAGGCTTTGGCGATGAACAGTTATCGGGCGGGGGCGGTGAGTTATCTGGAGGTGGTGACGGCGCAGACCGTGGCGTTGCAGGCGCAACGTAGTTTGCAGGCGCTGCAGACTCGGCGGTTGCAG
This sequence comes from Pseudomonas sp. GW531-T4, assembly GCF_017349615.1. Classification (NCBI taxonomy): domain Bacteria; kingdom Pseudomonadati; phylum Pseudomonadota; class Gammaproteobacteria; order Pseudomonadales; family Pseudomonadaceae; genus Pseudomonas; species Pseudomonas sp. GW531-T4. Next base: position 145,267 of record NZ_JACMZT010000014.1, on the reverse strand, counting down.
GCGAGTGTGGGGTTGGTGGTGGCGTTGGGTGGGGGGTGGAAAGCTGGCGCTTGATGCCAGAGGCGGGGCTATAGAAAGCTCGATATTGCGTGCTTGCTATCACTCGACCGTACAGCAGTCGTGAACCTCAATCCTCCTATGTACATATCCATTCCTGCGGTCACGGCGACTTACGGTTCCGCTCTTACAGCGGGTCACTTTGGAAAGTCCGGAAGCCGGCCCAGCCCAAAGTAACCAAAGCGCCCTGCCCCTGGCGTCCGGTCCTCGCTAAGGCTCGGATTCCCTCGCTCCGGTCCTGCTCCGTGGGCCGCCGCCACAGGCCATCCATGGCCTGGGGCGGCTAACTCGGCATCCCTGCCGAGTTGCCCACTGCGCAGAACCTCCACTCGGCCTCCCGATGGGGCAAACAATCAAAAGCAACGCGAGGCGGCCTACCGGCCGGCCTGTGTTTGAAAGCGTGCGTTCTGTAGCCGTAGCCATGTAGCCGCTGCCGCAGGCTGCGATCGGGCGCGAAGCGCCCGTAAAACCAGGCGATGGGGGGCATCAGGCAAACCGTGAATACAGGCTTGGCGTCCCTTCGGGCCGATCGCAGCCTGCGGCAGCGGCTACAGGGAGCGCCGTTGAATCCAGGCCGGCCGGTAGGCCGCCTCGCGTTGCTTTTGCTTTTGATCTGAACGCCCCGTTAACCACGATGGCCGAACGCAGGCATTGAGCCGTGGGTAACCCGGCAGGGATGCCGGGTTAGCCGCCCCAGGCCATGGATGGCCTGTGGCGGCGGCCCACGGATCAATGCCGGAGTGAGGGTATGCCGAGCCTAGGCGAGGCACCGAGTGGTGGGGCAAAGCGCTTTGGTTACTTTGGCGCTCTTCCAAAGTGACCCGCCGTAAGGGCGGAACCCTAAGTGGTCGTGACCGCAGGAATGGATATGTACCCCATCCAAAAAATGCAGCGCCAGAACAGACGCCATCGCGGGCAAGCCTCGCTCCTACAGAAGATGCGCAACCCACTGCCTCACAGCACACACCTCCCTGTAGCCGCTGCCGAAGGCTGCGATAAGGCCGCAGGCCTTCAGCGATCTCAAAACCTTGCGCCCCCTTCGGGGTCGATCGCAGCCTCGCAGGCTCGGCAGCGGCTACAGGGAGCGACTCAGCCCCAGGCCGGCAGGCCGCCGTCTTGCTTTGGCTTTGGCTCTTGCTTTGGCTTTGGCTTTGGCTTTTGATCTGAACGCCCCGTTAACCACGATGGCCGAACGCAGGCATTGAGCCGTGGGTAACCCGGCAGGGATGCCGGGTTAGCCGCCCCAGGCCATGGATGGCCTGTGGCGGCGGCCCACGGATCAATGCCGGAGTGAGGGTATGCCGAGCCTAGGCGAGGCACCGAGTGGTGGGGCAAAGCGCTTTGGTTACTTTGGCGCTCTTCCAAAGTGACCCGCCGTAAGGGCGGAACCCTAAGTGGCCGTGACCGCAGAAACGGATATGTACCCCGTCCAACATCACCAGCGAAACCACTACCGCTATCGCGGGCAAGCCTCGCTCCTACAGAAGCCAACCTGCCGCGAGAGCAAAACCACCTGCGGCCAGCGCCTCAGATATGGCAACTACTCAACCCATTCTTCTCCAAATACCGCTGATGCCCTTCATCCGCCAACTCAAACCGCCCCAGCGGCACCACCACTGTGGCCACGGGTTTGTTGAGACGGCCGGAGTCTTGCAGGGCCGTCTTAGCCTGCCGTGCCTGTTCAGCCTGCAGGGCGTCGGTGTGGAAGATCGCCGAACGATATTTCCCCCCTCCATGCTCCCCCTGCCGATCCACCGAAGTCGGATCATGCAGCCCCCAGAAGTGCTCGATCAGGCTCGAATAAGCCAACACCCGAGGATCGAAATCCACCTGCACCACCTCGATCCGCAACGACTCGTCACCCGCCTCCACCGCGTAGCCCACCCGTGTTTCCACCACCCCCGGCAGCGCCCGGAACGCGGCTTCCGCGCCCCAGAAACAGCCCGCGCCGAAGGTCGCCTGCTTGATCCCGCTCATGTTCCGATACTCCTCGCTCACTGCACCGATCCGACTTTCTCGCCGCTGGCGCCCAGCCATTGATCGACGATCGCCGGGTTGGCCTGGACCCAGGCCTTGGCCGCTTGCGCCGCCGGTTGCTGTTCCTTTTCGATCCTGAGGATCAGGTCGTTCAGCACCTGCGGGTCGATGCTGAAGTTTTCCAGGAAGGCGGCGATCCGTGGCGCGCGTTTCTGTAGCGAAGTGGAAGCCAGGACATAGACCCGGGCGTCCGGGTAGGCGCAGGTTATCTTGCTCTTGTTCAGCCAGTCGGCGTCCACCGTCGGGCTGACGAATTTCCAGCAGCCGTCGGCCTTGTACAGCGGGTCGCCCTTCTTGTTGTCCTGGGCGTAGCCGTCGAACGCCGGCTCGTCCAGGCGGCGCAGGTCGAAGGCGGAGAAGATCCAGTCCGGGGTGTAGGCGTAGAACACCACGCCGCGCTGGGCCTTGTAGGCCGCGGCGAGTTTGGCGTAGGTCACCGAGGCTTCGGTGGACACCGATTCGAATTTATCGGCAAAGCCGAAATCCTTGGCCTTGATCTGGCCGATATAGGTCGACTCCCAACCCGCCGGGCCCACCAGCAATTGCGCCTTGCCGCCGCCCAGGGGTTCGAAGAGTTTCGCCACTTCGGGTTTCTGCAGGTCGTAGACCGACTTCACGCCGTACTTGTCTTGCAGGTAACCGGGGATATAGAAGCCCTGGACCCCGAGGTAGGGCTGCTTGTTCGGCACCAGTGAGCGGGTGCCGCCAGTGACGTACTTGGCCCAGGCGGCGGATTGATTAGGCAGCCAGATATCGGTCAGCACATCCACCGAGCCGTCGCCCTTGGCTGCGGCGGCGAACAGCACCGGTATGTCACCGGCGAGATAAGACACGTCGCCGTCGAGGCGGCTTTTGATCACCTCGCCGAGGATGTTCTGGATGGCGATGGCGCCGGTCCAGTTCTGTTCGCCGATGACGATCTTGTCCTTGGCCAGCACCGGCAGGGACAACCCCAACAGCAGCGCGGCGGCGCCCAGGGTACGGGAAAACGACTTGTTCAAGAGACACCTCATGGCTGATGGAAAGCGCGATCCCGCTGGCGCAGGGTCGCTTGAATGATGCGGTCGGGAATCAGTGCGCAGAACACGATCGCGGCGCCGGCCAACATGCCCTCGCCGCCCTTGATATTGCGCAGCGCGGTCATCACGTCGTAGCCCAGGCCGCCGGCGCCGATCAGCGCCGCGACCACCACCATCGACAGGCTCATCACCAGGGTCTGGTTGATCCCCAGCAGCAGCGAGCCGGCGGCCAGGGGCAGCTCGACCTTGGTCAGGATCTGCCACGGCGTGGCGCCATGGGCCAGGGCCGCTTCGACGGCGGTCCTGGGCACTTCCTGGATCCCCAGGGCGGTGAGGCGGATCATCGGCGCCAGGGCGAAGATCAGCGTGGCGATCACCGCCGGAGTCTTGCCCACCGAGAAGAATGCCACCGCCGGGATCAGGTACACGAAGGTCGGCAGGGTCTGCATCACATCCAGCAAGGGCGTGATCAGGCGCCGCGCCAGGGCGCGCTTGGCCAGGAGGATGCCGGCGGGCACGCCGATCAGCAGCGACAGCAGCACCGAGGACCCCACCAGGGCCAGGGTGGCGATGGTCCGCTCCCAGAAGCCGAACAGGCCTATATAGAGCAAGGCCGCCGCGCTGGTCAGGGCCAGGGCCGCGCCGGCCGAGCGCCAGGCCAGCAGCACCAGGGCCAGCGCCGGCACGGGCCAGGGCAGCCAGCCCAGCAGGCTTTCGATGCTTTCGATCACCGTGCGCACGGCGACTATCACGCCGACGAAGGTGCTTTCGAAGGTGACCTGGGACCAAGCGATCAATTGGTCGATGGCCGCCGCGGTGCTCAGCAGCGCCTGGCGGTCGGCGGGAAATTGCAGCCAGGGGCCGCTGGCGTCCACCGCTACTACCCGCCACAACACCAGGCCCTGGCACAACAGCAGCACCAGCCACGGCAGGCGCCAATCGGAACGGCCCTGGCGGCTCGGACGGCGGGCCAGGGTCACGCTGAGCAGGCGGCTGAGCAGCAGGCCAAGAATCGCCAACCCAGCCCAACCGAGACTGGCGCTGGCCAACCATTGGCCCAGGGCACTGGCCGCCGCCAATTCCAGGGCGAAGCCCAGCCAATACAAGGCGCCATGCCCGCTGGCGGCCAAGGCCGCCGGCCCCAGCAACAGCGCCTGCCAGAAGGAAAACCCCGGGGCCGCGGGCGCCGGAGCGGCCGCTGTTTTAGCCGAAGCCACGGGCGCCGCGACAACCGTGTCGCTGCGCGCGCCGTGCTCCTGGAAGAAGTCCGCCACCTCAGCGTCTGCCGGGTGCTCCAGCAACTCGCCGGGGCTGCCGAGCTGGATCAGATGGCCCTGGCGCAGCACCGCGATGCGGTCGGCCAGGCGCAAGGCCTCGGCCGGGTCGTGGGTCACCAGCAAGGTGGTGATGCCGCGCTCGCGCACCAGGCGCAGGAAGTGGCTTTGCAGGTCGCGGCGGATGGTCGGGTCGAGGGCGCTGAAGGGTTCGTCCATCAGCAGGATGTCCGGCTCGCTGACCAGCGCCCGGGCCAGGCCAACCCGCTGCTGCATGCCACCGGACAGTTCATGGGGATAGTGCTCGCCCCAACCCTCCAGGCCCATGGCCCGCAGTTGCACATCGGCGGCGGCCTGGCGCAGCGCCTCGGGTTCGCCGCGCAGTTCCAGGGGCAAGGCGACGTTGTCGCGCACGCTGCGATGGGGCAGCAGGCCGAAGTGCTGGAAGACCATGCCGATGCGCCGCGAACGCAGGGTGCGCAGGTCCTTGGCCGAGAGCTGGCTGATCGCCGCGCCGTCGATCAATACCTCGCCGCTGCTGGGTTCGATCAGCCGGTTGATGTGCCGCAGCAAGGTGGATTTACCGCTGCCGGAGGTGCCCATCAGGCACAGCACTTCGCCACGGCGCACGCTGAGGCTGACTTGCTCCACCGCCGGCGCGGACGAGCCGCGGCCGTAGCTTTTGGTCAGGTTGCGCAGCTCCAGCACCACCTCGGCGCTGGCCGGTTGCGGGGCGGACGAGGCTGGGACGGCAAAGGCCGCTTGGGGGTGAACGGCGGACACAGGAACTCCTGACGCCGGGCGCGCAGCGGCGTAACCGGCGGTGATGACAAAGGGAAAATGGGTGGGGCCGGCCAGCCGGCTACCCCAGGGGAATGGGCTCGCCGAAGAAGGCGAGCCAAGGCTCAGTTACAAATGCGTGGGGCTCCACAGTTGCACCGCGCGGGCATCCACCGGCTTGGGCAAGAGTTTTTCCTGGTAGAAGGCGTCGGCGATTTTCTGTTGCTCGCCCAGGGCGTCCGGCTGCACCGCTTCCACCTTGTAGGTGCGGCGGCTGTTGGCCAGCTCCACCGTGCTCACGTCCAGGTTGCCCCACAGCGGACCCAGCAGTTTTGCCGCCTCCGTCGGGTGCGCCTTGACCCAGGTGCCGGTCTTCTGCAACTCGGCGAACACCTGCTTCAGCACTTCCGGGTGAGCCTTGGCGTAATCGTTGGAGGCCAGGTAATAACGCCGGTAACTGGCCAGACCCTGGCCGTCGTGCAACACCCGCGCGCCCTGCTGGCGTTCGGCGCTGGCGACGAAGGGTTCCCAGGTGACCCAGGCATCGACCTTGGCGGTTTCCAGGGCGGCACGGCCGTCGGCCGGGGTCAGGTACACCGGCTGGATATCGGCGAAACTCAGGCCGACTTCGCGCAGCGCGGCGATCAGCAGGTAATGGCTGCCGGCGGCCTTGGTCACGGCGACGCGCTTGCCCTTGAGGTCGGCCAGGGATTTGAGGGTGGAGTCCTTGGGAATGACGATGGACTGCGCCGCAGGCGACGGGGTTTCCGTGGCGAAGTAGGTCAGCTTGGCTCCGGCGGCCAGGGCGAACACCGGCACGGTGTCGGCGACATCGGCGCTGATATCGACGTTGCCCACGTTCAGCGATTCCGCCAGGGGCAGGCCGCTGGTGAATTCATGCCAGGAGATCTTCACGCCCTGCCCCGCCAGTTGTTTTTCCAGGGTGCCCTGGGCCTTGAGCACCGCCAGCAGGGTCGAGGATTTCTGGTAGCCGATACGCAGGTCGGTATCGGCTTGGGCATCAAGGGCCATGCCCAGCGCCAGACCGGCCAGGGCGGTGATCGACAAGCTACGACGCAAAGCAAAGGGCAGGCGCATGGAGGCGGACCTTCTGGGAGACAGGAAAGTCGCTAAAAGCTAATCGATCTAAGAATCAAGATATAAATACTTTTTGGGAATTAGCTTAGGTTCGGGTGGACGATCCCAAGCTGCATGCGATGGCCGATCACAACATCACCCTGTAGCCGCTGCCGAGCCCGCGAGGCTGCGATAAGGCCCGCAGGGCCTTGGTTCCCGATATCCCGACGAACCTCAATCGGCCTTGAGATCGCCGCGCCGGTTCCGGGCGATCGCAGCCTGCGGCAGCGGCTACAGAAGTGGTGTTCTCACGACCACCGCAAACCTGTAGGAGCGAGCTTGCTCGCGATGACCGTCAACGATAACGCGCCGCTTCCTGGAGAAATGCGGTGCCCTCTGGTTTATCGCGAGCAAGCTCGCTCCTACAGGTGGACGATGGTCGTCAAGCGACGTGTTGTCCTTTGGCCACGGCCTGGGACGCCGCCAGCATCGCCCGCAGCAACACCGCGCAGCCGGCGGCGAGGTCGTCGGGGTCGGCGTTTTCGATTTCGTTGTGGCTGATGCCGCCTTCGCAGGGCACGAAGATCATCCCCGCCGGCCCCAGTTCGGCGACGAAGATCGCGTCGTGCCCGGCGCCGCTGACGATGTCCATATGGCTCAGGCCCAACCCCTGCGCCGCCTCGCGCACCGCGTCGACACAGATCTTGTCGAAATACAGCGGCGGAAAGTCCGCGGTCGGCTGCAGGTCGAAGGTCAGGCCATGTTCTTCGCAGGTGCTGTCGATCACCTGGCGTACCTCGGCGATCATCGAGTCCAGGCGCGCCGGTTCCAGGTGCCGGAAGTCCAGGGTCATGCGCACCTCGCCCGGGATCACGTTGCGCGAACCGGGATAGGCCTGCAGGCAACCCACGGTGCCGCAGGCATGGGGTTGATGGCCGAGGGCGGCGCGGTTGACCGCAGCCACCACCGCCGCCGCGCCGACCAGGGCGTCCTTGCGCAGGTGCATCGGGGTCGGGCCGGCGTGGGCTTCGACACCGCGCAGCTTCAGGTCGAACCATTTCTGGCCGAGGGCGCCGAGTACGACGCCGATGGTTTTCTTCTCGTCCTCGAGGATCGGCCCTTGCTCGATATGGGCTTCGAAGTAGGCCCCCACCTTGTGCCCGCTGACCTTACGGCTGCCGGCATAGCCGATGGCGTTCAGCGCATCGCCGACGCTCACGCCCTCGGCATCGGTCTTGGCCAGGGTCTCTTCCAGGGTGAATTTCTCGGCGAACACCCCGGAGCCCATCATGCACGGCGGGAAGCGCGAGCCCTCTTCGTTGGTCCACACCACCACTTCCAGCGGCGCCTCGGTTTCCACCCCGAGGTCGTTGAGGGTGCGCAGCACTTCGAGCCCGGCCAGCACGCCGAAGCAGCCATCGAATTTGCCGCCGGTGGGCTGGGTGTCGATATGGCTGCCGGTCATCACCGGCGGCAGCTGCGGGTTACGCCCGGGGCGGCGGGCGAAGATATTGCCGATGCCATCCACCGTGACCGTGCACCCCGCGGCCTCGCACCATTTTACAAACAGGTCGCGGGCCTGGCGGTCGAGGTCGGTCAGGGCCAGGCGACAGACCCCGCCCTTGACCGTGGCCCCGAGCTTCGCCAGCTCCATGAGCGACTGCCACAAGCGGTCGCGGTTGATGTGCCGGTGGCTGGATTGCAGAACGTCGACGGCAGCGTTCATGGTGATCTCCTCAGGCTTTTCTGGTTGTCGTTGACGAGGTCGGGCTCGTCTTGGGTACTGTGGTGTCTGGTGGATCGCATCGCGCAAAAAAGCGACACGGCCCCTTGTAGGAGCGAGCTTGCTCGCGATAAACGTGCAAACAACCTTGTCTGCCTGTTGGATCGCGTTATGTCTGCTGGCCAATCGCGAGCAAGCTCGCTCCTACAGGGTCCGTCCATCACACCGGCGTCTTGGCGGTCGCGGTTCGCGGGCTGCCCAGGCTGCACAGCCCGTAGTAAATGATCCCGCCCAGCGCCGAGCCGGTGAACCAGCCGTAGCTGTAGAACCAGCTGAACGCATCGCTGCCCAGGGACAACAGGGTCAGCGCCACCGGCACGCCGAAGGCGATAAAGCCGTACCAGTTCCACGCCGGGTACACGTCATCGCGGTACAGCCCGGCCAGGTCCAGCTGCTGTCTGCGGATGATGAAATAGTCCACCACCATGATCCCGGCGATGGGCCCCAGCAGGCTGGAATAGCCCAGCAGCCAGTTGGAATACACGGTCTCCAGGCTCACATCCGAGACCAGCAGGCCGAGCTTTTTCAGCAGTTCGTGGGCCATCAGCGCCAGGCCGACGAGCCCGGTGAGGATCACCGCCTTGGTGCGGCCGATCAGCTTGGGCGCGATGTTCTGGAAGTCGTTGGTCGGCGAGACGATGTTCGCCGCGGTGTTGGTCGAGAGCGTGGCGATGATGATCAACGCCATGGCCAGGGCCACCCAGCCGGGGCTCTGGATATGGCCGATCAGGCTCACCGGGTCGGAGACGGTGACGCCCACCAGTTTCACCGAGGCGGCGGTCATCACCACCCCCAGGGCGGCGAACAGGAACATGGTCAGCGGCAGGCCGAAAATCTGCCCGAGGATCTGGTCCTTCTGGCTTTTCGCGTAGCGGCTGAAGTCCGGGATATTCAGCGACAGGGTGGCCCAGAAACCGACCATCGCCGTGAGCCCGGCGAAGAAGTAGCTGTAGACGCTCGCCCCTTCCGGACGCTTGGGCGGCTGCGCCAGCAGTTCGCTCAGCGACACATTGGGCAACGCCCACACCAGCAGCCCCGCGCCCACCAATACCAGCAGCGGCGCCGACAGGGTTTCCAGCCACTTGATCGACTCGGCGCCACGCAGCACCACCCACAGGTTGAGGGTCCAGAAGATCATGAAGCCGATCACCTCGCCGGTGCCGCCCAGGGCCTTCCAGCCCTCGAAGATCGAGCCGAGGAACAGGTGGATCGCCAGGCCGCCAAACATGGTCTGGATGCCGAACCAGCCGCAGGCCACCAGGGCGCGGATCAGGCACGGCACGTTGGAACCGAGGACGCCGAAGGACGCACGCAGCAGCACCGGGAACGGGATGCCGTACTTGGTGCCGGCGAAGGCGTTGAGGGTCAGGGGGACCAGTACCACGATATTGGCCAGCAGGATCGCCAGCAGCGCCTCGCCCACGGTCAGGCCGAAATAGGCGGTGAGCACGCCGCCCAGGGTGTAGGTCGGCACGCAGATCGACATGCCGACCCACAGCGCGGTGATGTGCCATTTGTTCCAGGTGCGCTCATGGACCTTGGTCGGCGCGATATCGTGGTTGTAACGGGGGCTGTCGAGCACGTCGCTGCCGGCGTCCAGCTCGTACAGGCCGGCACGCTCGGTCACTTGAGATCTGTTCTGTTGCATGGCCGCTCCACTTTTTTCTGATTATTTTTGCTCATCGGGCGGGCCGGCAGACGTGCTGCCAGCCCGGCGATGGCCGGAGAACTGACGACTTTTACCGACCGGCCATCCTGTCGACGGCGGCACTCAATAAGCGTGCCGGCTGGTCCATCGACGGAGCTCCACAGTCGGTAAAATCCATGTAAACAACTGATGTTTCTTCAGTTTTATTCTGAACAACTTCCTGTCTTGGATAACGTGCCGGTTCACTCAGGCCGAATGCCGGGCTAGTTGTCCATCGGGTCAGGACTCAATCTGGTGCACGCAAACTTTTTTCAAACTTTCGTATGGCCACAGGCCTCCTTCAAGCGGCTGATTTCACATAGGAAATCTTGCTCATATTTCGATCCTGTCAAGTGCGTCAAAATGGTGAAAGGCTGCACCATTTTGCGGATTTACGAATTAAAACCTTATATTTCAATCACTTAATATCTATATATGCTTATAAAAAATAATCTTGCCGATTGATCGAACACCAGCTAGTTTTTATTCCTGACACCGCTGACAGGAATAAAAATTCCGCAGCCTGCTTATTACAAGAACACTAGAACCGGCATAAGCCGGTCATGCCTGCGAGGAACTCGGAATGTCTCTGTTGATCCGTGGCGCCACCGTTATTACCCATGATGAAAGTTATAAAGCCGATGTGTTGTGCGCCGACGGCGTGATCAAGGCCATCGGCCAGAATCTGGACAGTCCTGCAGGCTGCGAAGTGCTCGATGGCAGTGGCCAATACCTGATGCCCGGCGGCATCGATCCTCACACCCATATGCAATTGCCCTTCATGGGCACCGTGGCCAGCGAAGACTTCTTCAGCGGCACCGCGGCGGGCCTGGCGGGCGGCACCACCTCGATCATCGACTTCGTGATTCCCAACCCGCAGCAGTCCCTGCTGGAGGCCTTTCACCAGTGGCGCGGCTGGGCCGAGAAGTCGGCATCGGACTACGGCTTCCACGTCGCCATCACCTGGTGGAGCGAGCAGGTGCGCGAGGAAATGGCCGAGCTGGTGAGCCGGCACGGGGTCAACAGCTTCAAGCATTTCATGGCCTACAAGAACGCGATCATGGCCGCCGACGACACCCTGGTGGCAAGCTTCGAGCGCTGCCTGGAACTCGGCGCCGTGCCAACGGTGCACGCGGAGAACGGCGAACTGGTCTACCACCTGCAACGCAAGTTGCTGGCCCAGGGCATCACCGGGCCGGAAGCCCACCCGCTGTCGCGCCCTTCCCAGGTCGAAGGCGAAGCCGCCAGCCGCGCGATCCGCATTGCCGAAACCCTCGGCACGCCGCTGTACCTGGTGCACGTCTCGACCAAAGAGGCGCTGGACGAAATCACCTACGCCCGCGGCAAGGGCCAGCCGGTGTACGGCGAAGTGCTGGCCGGGCACCTGTTGCTGGACGACAGCGTGTACCGCCACCCGGACTGGCAGACCGCCGCCGGCTACGTGATGAGCCCGCCCTTCCGCCCTCGCGGGCATCAGGACGCGCTGTGGCACGGCCTGCAATCGGGCAACCTGCACACCACCGCCACCGACCACTGCTGCTTCTGCGCCGAGCAGAAAGCCGCCGGCCGCGACGATTTCAGCAAGATCCCCAACGGCACCGCCGGCATCGAAGACCGCATGGCCGTGCTCTGGGACGAAGGGGTGAACAGCGGGCGCCTGTCGATGCAGGACTTCGTCGCGTTGACCTCCACCAATGCGGCGAAGATTTTCAACCTCTACCCACGCAAGGGCGCGATCCGCGTCGGCGCCGATGCCGACCTGGTGCTCTGGGACCCGCAAGGCAGCCGCACCATCTCCGCCGCGACCCACCACCAGCAGGTGGACTTCAACATCTTCGAAGGCAAGACCGTGCGCGGCGTGCCCAGCCACACCATCAGCCAGGGCAAGCTGGTCTGGGCCGACGGCGACCTGCGCGCCGAGCGCGGCGCAGGCCGGTATGTCGAGCGCCCGGCCTATCCGGCGGTGTTCGACCTGCTGAGCAAACGCGCCGAGGCGCACAGGCCGACGGCCGTCAAACGCTGAGCCCGGCGACCTGTGATCTCCGCGATCCCTGTAGCCGCTGTCGAGCACTAGCGAGGCTGCGACCGGCAACGCAGTTGCCGCAAAACCTGCGCTTGCGGTGTACCAGGTAGAACGCGGTAGGCAGTTTTACGGCCGCTTCGTCGGAATGCCGCCCAACCCGATCGCAGCCTCGCTGCGCTCGGCAGCGGCTACAGGACGCGTTGCAGCGAGTCCAGCGGGGTGTCCGTCCCGTTGGTGAAGAACAATGCCCGTCAGAGGCAATCGACAAAAAACCGTGAGGCCAGAACCGTGATCAAGACCCTGAACCACTTGCCCCATCCCCAGGAGGATGCGGCCACCCTCGCCGGCCATTTCAGCGACCTGGCGCCGCCGCTCAACGACCGCCAGGCGCACCTGGAAGCCTCGCGCTGCCTGTATTGCTACGACGCGCCGTGCGTCAACGCCTGCCCCAGCGAGATCGACATTCCCTCGTTCATCCGCCATATCCACACCGATAACGTGCAGGGTGCGGCGCAGAAGATTCTCTCGGCCAATATCCTCGGCGGCAGCTGCGCCCGGGTGTGCCCGACGGAGATCCTGTGCCAGCAGGCCTGCGTGCGCAACAACGCCCAGGAATGCGCGCCGGTGCTGATCGGCCTGTTGCAGCGCTACGCGGTGGACAACGCGCACTTCAGCCAGCACCCGTTCCAGCGCGCCGCCGCCAGCGGCAAGCGCATCGCCGTGGTCGGCGCCGGGCCGGCGGGGCTATCGTGCGCCCACCGCTGCGCCATGCACGGCCATGAGGTGGTGATTTTCGAAGCCCGGGAAAAGGCCGGCGGCCTCAATGAATACGGGATCGCCAAGTACAAGCTGGTGGACGACTTCGCGCAGAAGGAGCTGGATTTCCTGTTGCAGATCGGCGGCATCGAGATCCGCCACGGGCACAAACTCGGCGACAACCTGAGCCTCACCGAACTGCACCAGCAGTTCGACGCGGTGTTCCTCGGCCTGGGCCTGGCCGCCAGCAAACAGCTGGGCCTGCCCCATGAGGACGCCCCCGGCCTGCTGGCCGCCACCGACTACATCCGTGAATTGCGCCAGGCCGACGACCTCACCCGACTGCCCCTGGCCGACCACTGCATCGTCCTCGGCGCCGGCAACACAGCGATCGACATGGCGGTGCAGATGGCCCGCCTCGGCGCCCGCGATGTCAACCTGGTGTACCGCCGCGGCGTCGAGGACATGGGCGCCACTCAACACGAACAGGACATCGCCAAGGCCAATCAGGTGCGCCTGCTGACCTGGGCCGCGCCCGAGGAAGTCCTGCTCGACGCCCAGGGCCGGGTACGCGGCATGCGCTTCGCCCGCACCCGCCTGGTGGAGGGCCGGCTGCAGACCACCGGGGAAACCTTCGAGCTGGCCGCCGACGCGATCTTCAAGGCCATCGGCCAGGCGTTCGATGGCGCCGCGCTGGGCGACCCGCTGGCCCGCGAGCTCAAGCGCGCCGGCGAGCGCATCGAGGTCGACGAACAACTGCGCACCAGTATCCCCGGGGTGTATGCCGGCGGCGACTGCGTCAGCCTCGGCCAGGACCTCACCGTCCAGGCGGTGCAACACGGCAAGCGGGCCGCCGAAGCCATGCATGCCCAACTCATGCTCAACATGGAGGCTGCGTAAATGGCCGATCTCTCGATTGTGTTCGCCGGTATCAAGGCCCCCAACCCGTTCTGGCTGGCCTCCGCGCCGCCCACCGACAAGGCCTACAACGTGGTCCGCGCCTTCGAGGCCGGCTGGGGCGGCGTGGTCTGGAAAACCCTGGGCGAGGACCCGGCGGCGGTCAACGTGTCGTCACGCTACTCGGCGCACTTCGGCGCCAACCGCGAAGTGCTGGGCATCAACAATATCGAACTGATCACCGACCGCTCCCTGGAGATCAACCTCAGGGAAATCACCCAGGTCAAAAAGGACTGGCCGGACCGCGCGCTGATCGTGTCGCTGATGGTGCCCTGCGTCGAGGAGTCGTGGAAAAACATCCTGCCCTTGGTGGAAGCCACCGGCGCCGACGGCATCGAGCTGAACTTCGGCTGCCCCCACGGCATGCCGGAGCGCGGCATGGGCGCGGCGGTCGGCCAGGTACCGGAGTACGTTGAGCAGGTCACCCGCTGGTGCAAGACTTATTGCTCGCTGCCGGTGATCGTCAAGCTGACGCCGAACATCACCGATATCCGCATGGCCGCCCGCGCGGCCCATCGCGGCGGCGCCGACGCAGTGTCGCTGATCAACACCATCAACTCGATCACCAGCGTCGACCTGGAGCGCATGGTGGCCAATCCGATGGTCGGCAGCCAGAGCACCCACGGCGGCTACTGCGGCTCGGCGGTCAAGCCGATCGCGCTGAACATGGTCGCCGAAATCGCCCGCGACCCGCAGACCCAGGGCCTGCCGATCTGCGGTATCGGCGGCATCGGCAGTTGGCGCGACGCGGCGGAATTCGTCGCCCTGGGCTGCGGCGCGGTGCAGGTGTGCACGGCGGCGATGCTGCATGGTTTTCGGATTGTCGAGGAGATGAAGGACGGCCTGTCGCGGTGGATGGACAGCCAGGGCTACAGCAGCCTGCAGCAGTTTTCCGGCAAGGCCGTGGGCAACACCACCGACTGGAAGTACCTGGATATCAACTATCAGGTGATCGCCAAGATCGACCAGGACGCCTGCATCGGCTGCGGCCGCTGCCATATCGCCTGCGAAGACACCTCGCACCAGGCCATCGCCAGCCTCAGGCAGGCCGACGGTACGCATAAGTACGAGGTGATCGACGCCGAATGCGTGGGCTGCAACCTGTGCCAGATCACCTGCCCGGTGCAGGACTGCATCGAGATGGTGCCCCAGGACACCGGCAAGCCATTCCTCGACTGGCAGCATGATCCGCGCAATCCGTATCGCGAGGCGGTTTGAGGTTCGCCGGGTCAATATCATTGGCTGGACTGACGTCATCGCGAGCAAGCTCGCTCCTACAAGGTATGCATTGTCCTGTAGGAGCGAGCTTGCTCGCGATGGACGTAAAGGTTGACGCCTGCCCCTTGTAGCCGCTGCCGAGCCCCGCGAGGCTGCGATCGAGGACGCAGTCCTCGCCAAACCTGCCAACGCAGTCTGTCAGCAAGAACGCGCCGCCTGGTTTGGCGACCGCTGTGCGGTCGATCGCAGCCTCGCCGGGGCTCGGCAGCGGCTACAGGGTTCGCGGAGGCTTCAGGGCTCCAACCCAATCCCCCGCAGAATCACACTGGTCACCGTCTGCACCGCTTTTTCGAACTGCATGTCCGACAGCGGCTGGTGCTCGTTGATGATCATGATCTGGTGGTCGAAGTCGGCGTAGTGCTGGGTCGAGGCCCAGATCATGTACAGCAGGCTCGACGGCTCCACCGGCAGGATGCGTTGGTCTTCGACCCACTGACGAATCTTCGCTTCCTTCATCTTCGCCCAGTCGTACAGGCTGGCGTCCAGGGCCTCGCCCAGGGTCGGCGCGCCGTGGATGATTTCGTTGGCCCAGACTTTCGAGCCATAGGGCCGGCTGCGGGAATGGTTCATCTTGGCGCGGATGTAGCTGCTGAGCACCACCCGAGGGTCGTCGAACATCTCGAAGCACAGGGCGTCCTGCTTCCACAGTTCCAGCAGCTCCAGCAGCACCGCGCTGTACAGCTCGCTCTTGGTGCTGAAGTAGTAATGCAGGTTGGAGCGCGGCAATTGCACTTCGGCGGCGATATCGGCCATGGCGGTGCCGCTGAAGCCTTTTTCGGCGAATACCTTTTCCGCCGCCAGGAGGATCTTCTCGACGTTGCTGCGACGGATCTCGATCTTGTGATTGCCCATATGGGCTCCCTGAAAACAGTCTGCTGCAAGACTACCATTGGCCTTCGTACAAAAACGAAACTTCCTGAACCTGGCTTTTCCCGGCAAAAACGATTGGTTAGGATCCTTCCCGCCTTCTTCCCAGGCACCTGAAGTGTTCCGTCCAGGCGTTGATTCGCGACACGGACATGCAGGCAGGACTTTCGCCGCCGAACCCTGAGGGTTTCGGCCATCCTGCAACGCCGCCATGGATCATGCTCATGCACATTCGAAAACGCTGGCCCGCGGACGACCCGCAGCTCGCCGCCCTGTGGGAACGCTCGGTACGGGCCACCCACGACTTCATTAGCGAAGACGATATCCAACTGCTCTACCCCCTGGTGCGCGACACCTACCTGCCGGCCCTCGAGGTCTGGCTGCTGGAGGACGACGACGGCACCCCGGCCGGTTTTATCGCCAGCGCCGGTGAAAAAGTGGAAATGCTGTTTATCGAACCGGCCCGCCGTGGCCAGGGCGTCGGTCGACAACTGCTGGACCACGTGCGCAGCCGCCATCCGCGACTCACTGTCGACGTCAACGAACAGAACCCCCAGGCCCACGGTTTTTATCGGCACTACGGTTTCGAAGACATCGGCCGCTCGGAAACCGACGGCCAGGGCCGGCCGTTCCCGATCATCCATATGCGCCTGAAAACCCCTTGAACGCCGCGCCGATGTTTCATCCAGGGCCCCTGCCACGGTCCTTATACTCATAGGCCCAGCGACGACCCGACACTCATTGAACAGGTATTTCCCATGCTGAAAAAACTGCTGACCGCCAGCGCCCTGCTGGCCTCTCTCGTTGCCGCTTCCTCGGCCTTCGCCCACGCCCACCTGCAAAGCCAGGTCCCGGCCGCCGACAGCACGGTGAGCGCGCCGGGCGAACTGCGCCTGGTGTTCTCCGAAGGCGTCGAGGCGGCCTTCACCCAAGTCAGCCTGAGCAAGGATGGCGCGGCGGTCGCCGTCAAGGCCCTGGCCACCGAAGGCGCGGACAAGAAGACCCTGATCGTGACTCCGGCGGCGCCGCTGGCGGCGGGCGCCTACAAGGTCGAGTGGCACGCGGTGTCGGTCGATACCCACACGAGCGAAGGCAGCTACAGCTTCAAGGTCGGCCAGTAACCGATGTCGACCCTGTTGGTGCTCTGCCGCTTCGTGCATTTCGCGGCAGTCCTTTTACTGTTCGGGGCCTGGGTGTTCAGGCCCCTGCTGTTGGGGCGCGAGCCCTTCGCCGCACTGGATCGCAACCTGACCCGACTCGGCTGCTGGCTGGCCGGGATCGCCCTGGCCACGGGCGTCTGCTGGTTGCTGCTGATCACCGCCAGCATGGCCGGCAGCGGCGCCGCGGCCCTGGACCCGGCCACCCTGCGATTGGTGCTGGGCAAGACCTTTTTTGGCCAGGTGTGGAGCTGGCATCTGCTGCTCAATGGCGCGCTGGTGGTTGTGCTGCTGACTCGCCTGGGTGAGCGGCTGGCGCTACGGTTGATCCTCGCCGCCCTGCTGCTGGCCACCCTCGCCCCGGTGGGCCACGGCGCCATGCTCGACGGCCTCGGCGGCCAGTTGCTGATCCTCAACCAGATCGTCCACCTGGGCTGCGTCAGCCTGTGGCTCGGCGGTTTGCTGGTGCTGCTGATGACTCTGCGGCAGCCCGGCGAGCAGCCTCTGGAGCGGGTCCTACTGCGTTTCAGCGGCGTGGGTTACGGGCTCGTAGGTGGGTTGCTGGTCACCGGCCTGATCAATGTACGAGTGCTGACCGGCCAGCTGTGGCCGACACCCTTGCTGTCCGGCTTTGCCCTGATCCTGCTGATCAAGGTGCTGCTGGTGTGCGGCATGTTCGCCCTGGCCCTGTTCAACCGCCTGCGGATCGAGGACTGCCAGCAGCGCCTGGGCACCCTGCGTCGTAGCGTGCTGCTGGAATGGCTGCTGGGGATCGCCGCGGTGGCCGCCGTGTCCCTGCTCGGCACCCTGCCGCCCCTGAGCGCCGCCTGAGCGCATCTGTAGGAGCGAGGCTTGCCCGCGATGAGGCCCGCCCGGCCAATACAGATCCGAAGCTGGTGTCAGATTCAAGATCCTATCGCGGGCAAGCCTCGCTCCTACAAGGGGAGCACATCACTCGATGTGGGCATCACCCTCGGCCGCCGTATCGATACTCACCACCACCGACATCCCCGGGCGCAGGCGTTCGCTTTCCGCCTGGTCGGGGTCGACGGTGATGCGTACCGGTATCCGCTGGGCGATCTTGACGAAGTTGCCGGTGGCGTTGTCGGCCTGCAACAAGGCGAACTCCGAGCCGGTGGCCGGCGAGATGCGCTGCACATGGCCGTGGAATTTGCGGTGGTTGAGCGCATCGACGGTGAAGCTTGCGGGCTGGCCGACGCGGATGTTGTCCATCTGGGTTTCCTTCATGTTGGCGATCACCCAGAGCTGGTTCGGCACCAGCGACATCAGTTGCGCCCCGGAATTGACGTAGGCCCCCAGGCGCACGCCGATCTGCCCCAGCTGGCCATCACGCGGCGCGGTGACCCGGGTGTTGGACAGGTCGATCCGCGCCAGCTGCACCGCCGCCTCGGCGTTGGCCACCGCGGCCTCCAGCGAGCCGCGATTGACGATCACCGTCTGCAGGTCCTGGCGGGCGATGTCCAGCTGCGCCTGGGCCTGGGCCACCGCGGCGAGGGTCTGGGCGTTGGCGGCGCGGGTCACGTCCAGGTCACGCTGGGACACCGAACCGTCGGCGATCAGTTCCTGGTTGCGCCGCAGGTCGGCTGCGCTCTTGCGCGCCTGGGCCTGGCTGTCGGCCAGCGCCGCCTGGCGCAGCTTGATGGTGGCTTCGGCGCTGTTGCGCTGCTGCACCACATTGGCCAGGGCCGCCTTCTGCGACGCCAGCTGGGCCAGGGACTGCTCCAGGCGCTGCTTGTAGATGCGGTCGTCGAGGCGCACCAGCAGGTCGCCGGCCTTGACGAACTGGAAGTCCTGCACCGGCACCTCGAACACATAACCGCTGAGCTGCGGCCCGATGATCGTCACCTGGCCCCGCACCAGGGCGTTCTCGGTGCTTTCGACGGCACTGCTGAACGGCGGCAGCTGCCAGGCATAGAGCACGACCAGCACGCCGCTGATGGCGATCGCGGCGAACCCCAGGGACGAGATGATCCGCACCCGCAGCGAACGCGGCTCGGTGATCGGCATCGAGGGCGGCGCACTGCCTTCCGGCGTCGAGGCAATGGCGTTGGTGGTGGTGATGGTCGGTTCGGTCATGAAGAAATGGCACCGCTGGGTTGGACGGGAGTCGGGGCTGGGGTCGAAGCTGCGGGCGTGACCGCCTTGGTCGTGCTCATCAGCCACAGGCTGCGAATGAAGATCCAGATCATGGTCAGCACGGCGATCACCGCGATCAGCATGAACACATCGTTGTAGGCCAGCACGTTGGCTTCGCGGGTGGCGGCGCTGGCCAGGCTGCGGATGCCTTGCAGCTCGCGGGCCTGCGGGTCGGCGATCACCCTGCCGACCGCCGCCCCGCCGCTCTGCACCCGGCCCAGCACCCGCGGGTCCATCATCACCAGTTGCTCGACGATATGGCTGGAATGGTATTTCTCGCGGACGATCTGGAAGGTCCCCAGCAGCGCCGAGCCGATCAGCCCGCCGAGGTTCTGGCAGATGCCGAACAGCACCGAGAAGCTCACCAGGTTGCGCGGGTTGGTCAGCACGTTGCGCGTGCCCAGGACCATGGTCGGGCCGAGAAAGAAGGTCCCGCCGAAGGCCAGCAGGAACTGGCTGACATACATGTTGGCCGGGCGCGTGAGGTTATTCGAGAAGCTGTCCATCACCGAGCCGACGGCCATCAGCGCCAGGGAGATGACCAGCGGCATGAACAGGTGCGCCGGGTTGATGGTCAGGGCGCTGGTGGCCAGGCCCGCGATGCTGCCCAGCAGCATCACCCCATACAGCAGGCGCATCTGCTGGCTGCTCATGTTCAGCGCCTGGAGAAAGCCCACGGCGCCGGTGGACTGCTCGGACAGCACCATGCGGATCAGGATCACCGCCAGGGCCAGGCGGATCGCCGCCCCGCTGCCCAGCCAGCGGGTCATCAGCATCGGGTTGCTGCGGTTATGTTCGATGGCCAGCCCGGCGAGGATCAGCACGATGGAGCCGGCGCTGGCGTAGCCGATCCACGGCGCTTCCAGCCACCAGTCGATGCGCCCCAGGGACAGCACCGCGCACAGCAGCGCGACGCCGCTGGCGAGGATGGCGAAGGTCAGGAAATCGAGTTTTTCGAAGGTGCGAAAACGGTCGCCGGGCGGCAGCTTGAGCAGGAACACGCAGCCCAGGGAGGCCAGCGCCAGCCCCAGCTCGAACAGGTACAGGCCGCGCCATTCGGCGATCTGCAGCAGGTCTTCGGAAAACAGCCGGGCCAGGGGCAAGGCCAGTTGCGAGGCACCCAGCCCCAGCACCAGGGCTTTCATCCGCCACTTGGCCGGGAACGCCTGGACCATGTAGTACAGGCCCAGGGAACTCAGGGCGGCGCCAACCATGCCGTGGGCCGCGCGCACGGCGATGGCCGAACTCAGGTCGTTGACGAACAGGTGGCCGAAGGTCACCAGCGCATAGAGCACCAGGAACACCTCGGTAAAGGCGCGCAGGCCGAACTGCTGGCGAAACTTCACCAGCAGCAGGTTCATCGACACGTTGGTCATCACGTAGGCCGCCGGCAGCCAGGCCATTTCCGCCGTGGTCGCGCCCAGCGCCCCTTGCAGGTAAGGCAGGTTGGCGACCACCAGGGAGTTGCCGAGGCCGCCGGTGATCGCCACCAGCAGACCGACCAGGGCATAGGCCAGGCGCTTGTGCGTGGGGTGCAGCGGCGTCGAGGGGGAACCGGGCAAGCTGGGCTTTTCGTGGGGCTGCCAGTTGCGCGGGGCGTAGCTATCCATTCATTGACCTTGCCATTCGCTGACCTTGTTCCATGTCCGCCCGAATGGCGGACGCTCCAGAGTTGTTCCGGGTTGCCCGGCAGTGTGCCGGAAAACCTCGGGATCCAGGCACACTGCCGGGCTCGATTGACGAACTTTATGCAAAGCTAATCACGGCGCAGAGGATTTTTTCAGCCCACTGCCGGCCGCCGGACGAAATACCCGTGGCGCTGACGCAAATCCGCCACAGGCCCTGCCTATCATTGCCGCTGCTCGCCCCCTAGAATCGGCCGTCACCTGTGCCTCCCGCGGAGCCCCGCAATGCCCCTGTCCTTTCAGAAGCTGCATGCCAATGGCGACGACTTCATGCTGGTCGATGCCCGTGGACGCGACAACCCGATCACCGGCGAGCTGGCCAGGACCCTGGGCGACCGCCATCGCGGCGTGGGTTTCAATCAGCTGGTGGTGCTCAGCCATTGCCCCGAGACAGCGGCGCAACTGACCTTCTGGAATGCCGATGGTTCCAGCCTGAGCACCTGCGGCAGCGCCACCCGCGGCGCGGCCGACCTGCTGATGCGCGAAAGCGGCGAAGACTCGGTACAGGTGAAGACCGTCCGCGGCATCCTGCATTGCCTGCGGCTGGACGATCAGTCGGTGTCGGTGGAGATGGGTGTGCCGCAATTCGCCTGGCAGGAGATCCCGCTGGCGATGGCCCTCGACAGCCTGGCCCTGCCCCTGCCCGGCGAGCCGGCGGCGTGCAGCATGGGCAACCCGCACTGCACGTTTTTTGTCGAGGACCTGCAGGCCATCGACGTGGCGACACTGGGCCCGCGGATCGAGGCGCATCCGCTGTTCCCGCAGAAGACCAATGTGCACTTCGTCCAGGTCATCGACCGCCAGACCATTCGCCTGCGCATCTGGGAGCGCAACGGCGCCATTCCCTTGGGTTCCGGCTCATGCTCCTGCGGCGCGGCGGTCAACGGCATACGCCGCGGCCTGCTGGACAGCCCGGTCCGGGTGTTGTGCGACGGCGGCCCGGTCACCGTCAGCTGGGACGGCCAGGGCAAGGTGCGGCTGGCCGGTGGGGTGGAGCGGGTGTTCAGCGGGGTGATCTGAGAGCGGTGGCGTTTGGTGGATCTGATCGCGAGCAAGCTCGCTCCTACAGGATTTGCGCAAACTCTGTAGGAGCGAGCTTGCTCGCGATGAGGCCAGCGGCAGCGACGCCCTCCCCGGACTCGATTGGTAAATTTTCTTTAAAGGTGATCTGGTTTCGAGGGGATTTTTCAAGCAGAAACCGGATGCCAGCCTATCGGCACTTTTTCCCCAAGGAGTGCCACCATGTCCCCCCACAAAAACTTGCGCTGGTTCAAGCGCCTGCTCGCCCTCAGCCTGCTGACGCCGGCCCTGGCGTTCGCCCAGGAGCGTCCCTGGCCGGACGGCTCGCAACTGGTGCTGTCGTTTTCCATGCAGTTCGAGACCGGCGGCCAGCCGGAGGGCGCCGAAAGCCCGTTTTCCGCAAGCCCCTTGCCCAAGGGTTACCCCGACCTGCCGGCCAACACCTGGTTCGACTACGGCCACAAGGAAGGCCTGTGGCGCCTGCTCGATCTGTGGGACCGCACCGGGATCAAGGTCACCTCGCATGTGGTCGGTGAAGCCGCGCTGAAACACCCGGAGCTGGTCAAGGCCATCGCCGAGCGCGGCCACGAGGTGGCGGCCCACGGCATGCGTTGGGCCGACTCTTACAACATGAGCTACGCCCAGGAAAAACAGTTCATCGGCGATGGCGTGGACGCGGTGCAGAAGCTCACCGGCCAGCGCTCGGTCGGCTACAACGCCAACTGGCTGCGGCGCAGCCCCAACACCCTGAAGGTGTTGCAGGACCTGAATTTCACCTACCACATCGATGACGTCAGCCGTGACGAACCTTTCGTCACCCTGGTGCGCGGCAAGAAATTCGCCGTGGTGCCCTACACCCTGCGCAATAACGACATCGTGCTGATCGAGGGCCGACACTTCTCCGCCGAACAGTTCTATCAGCAGTTGGTGCTGGAGTTCGATCGCCTGTACGCCGAAGGCGCGAGCCGGCGGCGGATGATGTCGGTGAGCCTGCACGATCGTATCGGCGGTACGCCGGCGATGGTCGAAGCGGTGGAGCGTTTTATCCGCTACGCCCAGTCCCACCCGAAGGTCAGCTTTATGCGCAAGGACCGGATCGCGCAGATCGTGCTGACGGAGAAGGACCCGCTGATCGATAACAGCGAGGCGGCGTATAACGATTGAGGCGTTATGTGTTGAACGAAAGTTCGGTGGGTCGATCCGAGAACAGCGGCGGCCTGCCGATTTTTATCGCGAGCAAGCTCGCTCCTACAGGGACTGCACGGGTCCTTGTAGGAGCGAGCTTGCTCGCGAGAGGCCGGGCCTGCAGTTCGCCCATCAAGTCAATTCCCCAGCGTCAACCCATTGGCCGGCAACGGCAGCGCGGTCTTGTAGCGCACCTGCTTGAGGGCGAAGCTGGAACGGATATTGGCCACGCCGGGCACCTTGGTCAGGAAGTCCATCATGAAGCGCTCCAGGGCCTGGATGGTCGGCACCAGCACGCGGATCAGGTAGTCCGGATCGCCGGCCATCAGGTAGCACTCCATGACTTCCGGGCGGTCGGCGATCGCCTCTTCGAAGTGCTGCAACGCCTCTTCCACCTGCTTCTCCAGGCTGACGTGAATGAACACGTTGACGTGCAGCCCCAGCAGGTCGGCATCCAGCAGGGTCACCTGCTCGCGGATCAACCCCAACTCCTCCATGGCGCGCACGCGGTTGAAGCACGGGGTGGGCGAAAGGTTCACCGAACGGGCGAGCTCGGCGTTGGTGATGCGGGCGTTCTCCTGGAGGCTGTTGAGAATGCCGATGTCGGTACGGTCCAGTTTGCGCATGAGACAAATCAACCTGTTTTTTATGTTTATGCAGATTTTTTATCTGCAAATCGTCTTTAGCGCAACGAAACAGAGATAAATATTCTCCTTGGCCCGGCCTATGATTGTTGTAGGACAAGATTTCTTTTACCCAAAGAATGACTGTCAGCTAAGCGCGCCCACTACAAGAAATTCACAAGATCGAGCGTAGACAAGCCATGACCCAAGCGTACGAACCGCTGCGCCTGCACGTGCCTGAACCCTCAGGCCGTCCCGGTTGCAAAACCGACTTCTCCTACCTGCGTCTGACCGACGCTGGCACGGTGCGCAAACCCCCAATCGATGTAGAACCCGCTGACACCGCCGACCTGGCCCGTGGCCTGATTCGCGTGCTCGACGACCAGGGCAATGCCCTGGGCGAATGGGCCGAAGAGGTGCCCAGCGAGGTCCTGCGCCAGGGCATGCGCGCCATGCTCAAGACGCGGATCTTCGACAACCGCATGGTGGTCGCCCAGCGCCAGAAGAAGATGTCGTTCTACATGCAGAGCCTCGGCGAGGAAGCCATCGGCAGCGCCCAGGCCCTGGCGTTGAACATCGACGACATGTGCTTCCCCACCTACCGCCAGCAAAGCATCCTGATGGCCCGCGACGTGCCGCTGGTGGACATGATCTGCCAGCTGTTGTCCAACGAGCGCGATCCGCTCAAGGGCCGCCAGCTGCCGATCATGTACTCGGTGAAAGAGGCCGGTTTCTTCACTATCTCCGGCAACCTGGCCACCCAGTTCGTGCAAGGCGTGGGCTGGGGCATGGCCTCGGCGATCAAGGGCGATACCAAGATCGCCTCGGCCTGGATCGGCGACGGCGCCACCGCCGAGTCGGACTTCCACACCGCCCTGACCTTCGCCCACGTGTACCGCGCGCCGGTGATCCTCAACGTGGTCAACAACCAGTGGGCAATCTCCACCTTCCAGGCCATCGCCGGCGGTGAAGCCACCACCTTCGCCGGACGCGGCGTCGGTTGCGGCATCGCCTCGCTGCGGGTGGACGGCAACGATTTCATCGCGGTCTACGCCGCGTCCCGCTGGGCCGCCGAACGCGCCCGGCGCAACCTCGGCCCGACCCTGATCGAATGGGTCACTTACCGCGCCGGCCCGCACTCCACCTCCGACGATCCGTCCAAGTACCGCCCGGCCGACGACTGGAGCCACTTCCCCCTCGGCGACCCGATTGCCCGCCTCAAGCAGCACCTGATCAAGATCGGCCAGTGGTCCGAAGAGGAACACGCCGCGGTCAGCGCCGAACTGGAAGCCGAAGTCATCGCCGCGCAGAAACAGGCCGAGCAGTACGGCACCCTCGCCGGCGGGCAGATCCCCAGCGCCGCGACCATGTTCGAGGACGTCTACAAGGAAATGCCCGAGCACCTCAAGCGCCAACGCCAGCAACTGGGAATCTGACATGAACGACCACAACAACAATATCCGGTTGGACACCGCCATGACCACGACCACCATGACCATGATCCAGGCCCTGCGCTCGGCCATGGATGTGATGCTAGAGCGTGACGACAACGTGGTGGTGTTCGGCCAGGACGTCGGTTATTTCGGCGGCGTGTTCCGTTGCACCGAAGGCCTGCAGGCCAAGTACGGCACCTCGCGGGTGTTCGACGCGCCGATCTCGGAAAGCGGCATCGTCGGCGTCGCCGTCGGCATGGGCGCCTACGGCCTGCGCCCGGTGGCGGAAATCCAGTTCGCCGACTACGTCTACCCGGCCACGGACCAGATCATTTCCGAAGCGGCGCGCCTGCGTTATCGCTCCGCCGGCCAGTTCACCGCGCCACTGACCATGCGCATGCCTTGCGGCGGCGGCATCTACGGCGGCCAGACCCACAGCCAGAGCATCGAGGCGGTGTTCACCCAGGTCTGCGGCCTGCGCACCGTGATGCCGTCCAACCCCTACGACGCCAAGGGCCTGCTGATCGCCTCCATCGAAAACGATGACCCGGTGATCTTCCTCGAGCCCAAGCGCCTGTACAACGGCCCGTTCGACGGCCACCACGACCGCCCGGTAACCCCCTGGTCGAAACACCCCTCGGCCCAGGTGCCGGACGGCTACTACAAGGTGCCGCTGGACGTCGCCGCCATCACCCGGCCGGGCAAGGACGTCACCGTGCTGACCTACGGCACCACGGTGTATGTCTCGCAAGTGGCCGCCGAGGAAACCGGGATCGACGCC
The DNA here is from genome assembly GCF_017349615.1 of Pseudomonas sp. GW531-T4. Taxonomy (NCBI): domain Bacteria; kingdom Pseudomonadati; phylum Pseudomonadota; class Gammaproteobacteria; order Pseudomonadales; family Pseudomonadaceae; genus Pseudomonas; species Pseudomonas sp. GW531-T4. Next base: position 119,631 of record NZ_JACMZT010000014.1, on the reverse strand, counting down.
GAGGTCATCGACCTGCGCAGCCTGTGGCCGCTGGACCTGGAGACCATCGTCAAGTCGGTGAAAAAGACCGGCCGCTGCGTGGTGGTCCACGAAGCCACCCGCACCTGCGGCTTCGGCGCCGAGCTGGTGTCGCTGGTGCAAGAACACTGCTTCCACCACCTGGAAGCGCCTATCGAGCGCGTGACCGGTTGGGACACCCCCTACCCGCACGCGCAGGAGTGGGCGTATTTCCCTGGCCCGTCCCGAGTGGGCGCGGCTTTGCAACGGGTCATGGAGGTCTGAATGGGCACGCACGTTATCAAGATGCCGGACATCGGCGAAGGCATCGCAGAAGTAGAACTGGCGCAGTGGCACGTCAAGGTCGGCGACCTGGTGGTCGAGGACCAGGTGCTGGCCGACGTCATGACTGACAAGGCCATGGTGGATATCCCCTCCCCGGTGCATGGCAAGGTCCTATCCCTGGGCGGCCAGCCCGGCGAAGTGATGGCGGTGGGCAGCATATTGATCAGCATCGAGGTCGAAGGCGCCGGCAACCTCAAGGCGTCCGATCAGTTGGTCAAGGAACCTGCCCCTATTAAAGAAGCAGCACCGGTGGTGGCGGCGACCAAGGTCGAAGCCGCGCCAGTGCTGGAAAGCAAACCCGCCGCCGCGTGCCGCCCCGCGCCACAGGCGCCGGTAGCCCGCGACGCCGACGAGCGCCCGCTGGCCTCCCCGGCCGTGCGCAAGCATGCGCTGGACCTGGGCATCCAGCTGCGCCTGGTGCAGGGCAGCGGCCCGGCCGGACGCATCCTCCACGAAGACCTGGACGCCTACCTGGCCCAGGGCACCCAGAGCGCACGCAGCGGCTCGGCGCCGTCCGGTTATGCCCAGCGTCATGACGAGGAGCAGATCCCGGTGATCGGCATGCGCCGCAAGATCGCCCAGCGCATGCAGGAAGCCACCCAACGCGCCGCCCACTTCAGTTATGTCGAGGAAATCGACGTCACCGCGGTGGAAGAACTGCGCGCGCACCTCAATGAAAAACACGGCGCCACTCGCGGCAAGCTGACCCTGCTGCCGTTCCTGGTTCGGGCCCTGGTCGTGGCCCTGCGCGATTTCCCGCAGATCAACGCGCGTTACGACGACGAAGCCCAGGTCATCACCCGCCACGGCGCGGTGCATGTCGGGGTGGCCACGCAAAGCGACGTCGGCCTGATGGTGCCGGTGGTGCGCCACGCCGAAGCCCGCAGCCTGTGGGACAGCGCCGCGGAAATCTCGCGCCTGGCTACAGCCGCGCGCAGCGGCAAGGCGGCCCGTGACGAACTGTCCGGCTCGACCATCACCCTGACCAGCCTCGGCGCCCTGGGCGGCATCGTCAGCACGCCGGTGCTGAACCTGCCGGAAGTGGCGATCGTCGGGGTGAACAAGATCGTCGAACGGCCGATGGTGATCAAAGGCCAGATCGTGGTCCGCAAGATGATGAACCTCTCCAGCTCCTTCGATCACCGGGTGGTCGACGGCATGGACGCGGCGCTCTTCATCCAGGCCATTCGCGGCCTGCTCGAACAACCCGCCAGTCTCTTTGTTGAATAGGCATTTCTGGAGTAAGGCATGCAACAAACTCTGAACACTACCTTGCTGATCATCGGCGGTGGCCCCGGCGGTTATGTGGCGGCGATCCGCGCCGGCCAGCTGGGCATCTCGACCATCCTGGTGGAAGGCCAGGCGCTGGGCGGCACCTGCCTGAACATCGGCTGCATCCCGTCCAAGGCGCTGATCCATGTCGCCGAACAGTTCCAGCAGACCCGCCATCACAGCCAGGGCTCGGCCCTGGGCATCAACGTCTCGGCACCGACCCTGGACATCGGCAAGAGCGTGGAATGGAAAGACGGCATCGTCGACCGCCTGACCACCGGCGTCGCCGCCCTGCTGAGAAAGCACAAGGTCCAGGTGATCCATGGCTGGGCCAAAGTCATCGACGGCAAGACCGTGGAAATCGAAGGCGCCGACACCCGCATCCAGTGCGAACACCTGCTGCTGGCCAGCGGCTCGAAAAGCGTCAACCTGCCGATGCTGCCGATTGGCGGGCCGATCATCTCCTCCACCGAAGCCCTGGCGCCCAAGGCCCTGCCCAAGCGCCTGATCGTGGTCGGCGGCGGTTACATCGGCCTGGAGCTGGGCATCGCCTACCGCAAGCTTGGCGCCGAAGTCAGCGTGGTCGAGGCCCAGGAGCGCATCCTGCCGGCCTATGACGCCGAACTGACCCAACCGGTGCTCGAATCGGTGAAACAACTGGGGATCAAGCTCTACCTCAAGCACAGCGTCGAAGGTTTCGATGCCGCGACCCACTCCTTGCAGGTGCGCGACCCGAACGGCGACAGCCTGAAGCTGGACACCGACCAGGTGCTGGTGGCGGTCGGGCGCAAGCCGAACACCCAGGGCTGGAACCTCGAAGCGCTGAACCTGGACATGAACGGCTCGGCCATCCGCATCGACCAGCGTTGCCAGACCAGCATGCGCAATGTCTGGGCCATCGGCGACCTCGCCGGCGAACCGATGCTCGCGCACCGGGCCATGGCCCAGGGCGAGATGGTCGCCGAGCTGATCGCCGGCCAGCACCGGGAATTCAACCCGACGGCCATTGCCGCGGTGTGCTTCACCGACCCGGAACTGGTGGTGGTCGGCAAGACCCCGGACGAGGCCAAGGCCGCCGGCCTGGATTGCATCGTGTCGAGCTTCCCGTTCGCCGCCAACGGCCGCGCCATGACCCTGGAATCGAAAAGCGGTTTCGTGCGGGTGGTGGCACGCCGTGACAATCACCTGATTGTCGGCTGGCAGGCGGTGGGCGTCGGCGTGTCCGAACTGTCCACGGCCTTCGGCCAGTCCCTGGAAATGGGCGCGCGCCTGGAAGATATCGCCGGCACCATCCACGCCCATCCGACCCTGGGCGAGGCGGTGCAGGAAGCGGCATTGCGCGCCCTGGGCCACGCGTTGCATCTATAAACACCGGGTCTGTAGGAGCGAAGCTTGCTCGCGATAGGGCCAGTGAGCACGGCAGGGATATCAAGCCGTCTGTGCCGACGCTATCGCGAGCAAGCTTCGCTCCTACAGAAACAGCTCGCCGCAGCCTTTGGGGTTCGCGCCACAGGACGACAGGAGGGTTCATGAGCAGGCTAAGTTTTTTTGCTTCCCCTCCCATCGCCCGGGATGCGGTGGCCCCCCGGAATGCAGTATTGTTGTGCCCATCCAAAAAACGTCAGAAGCCTTGAGCCGTTGCGACGGTTGTTAAGCGATAGAGGGTGTCATGGGTAACGAAAGCATCAATTGGGACAAGCTGGGTTTTGACTACATCAAGACAGACAAGCGCTATCTGTCGCACTGGCGTAACGGCGAGTGGGACAAAGGCACCCTGACCGAAGATAACGTGCTGCACATCAGCGAAGGCTCCACCGCCCTTCACTATGGCCAGCAGTGCTTCGAAGGCCTGAAGGCCTACCGCTGCAAGGACGGTTCGATCAACCTGTTCCGCCCGGACCAGAACGCCGCCCGCATGCAGCGCAGCTGCGCGCGCCTGCTGATGCCGCAGGTGTCCACCGAGCAATTTGTTGCCGCCTGTCAGGAAGTGGTTCGCGCCAACGAGCGCTTCATCCCGCCTTACGGCACCGGCGGCGCGCTGTACCTGCGCCCGTTCGTGATCGGCGTGGGTGACAACATCGGCGTGCGCACCGCCCCCGAGTTCATCTTCTCGATTTTCGCCATTCCGGTCGGTGCCTACTTCAAGGGCGGCCTGACCCCGCACAACTTCCTGATCTCCAGCTACGACCGCGCGGCGCCACAAGGCACCGGCGCGGCCAAGGTCGGTGGCAACTACGCCGCCAGCCTGATGCCAGGTTCGGAAGCCAAGAAGAAGCACTTCGCCGACTGCATCTACCTGGACCCTTTGACCCACTCGAAGATCGAGGAAGTCGGTTCGGCCAACTTCTTCGGCATCACCCACGACGACAAATTCGTCACGCCGAAGTCGCCGTCGGTACTGCCGGGCATCACCCGCCTGTCGCTGATCGAGCTGGCCAAGACCCGCCTGGGCCTGGAAGTGATCGAAGGCGACGTGCTGATCGACAAGCTGTCGGACTTCAAGGAAGCCGGCGCCTGCGGTACCGCCGCGGTGATCACGCCGATCGGCGGCATCGAGTACAAGGACAAGCTGCACGTGTTCTACAGCGAAAAAGAAGTCGGTCCGATCACCCAGAAGCTCTACAAAGAGCTGACCGGCGTACAGACCGGCGACATCGAAGCGCCAGCGGGCTGGATCGTCAAGGTCTGACCCTAGCCACCAGGTGCTGAAAAGCCCGCCCTTCGCAACCGCGAACGGCGGGCTTTTTCATGGGTGCCGAAACCTGTGCCCCTAGCCGAGCGCCGCCACTTGCGGCGGCAGCAGAATGGCGCTCGCCTTGTCCTTGCCGTGATATTTGTCGATCAGGGAAAACAGGATGGCCGCCGTACGGATATCCACGATCCCGCTGACATTTTCCTGGTTGAAGCGCATCTGGAAGGCTTCCACCACCCTTTCCGGTTGCTCGTCCAGATAGCCATAACCATAGGTTTGCAGCGCCTTCGTGACCTGGACCATGCTCGGCGGCGCCACGCTGAAGCGGGCCAGGTAGTCGTCGAGGGTGCGCTCGTCGGGCCAGGCGCCAATGCCGGCTTCGGCAAGCCGTTTCCAGGGAAAGAACGGCCCCGGATCGATCTTGCGCCCGGGGGCGATATCCGAGTGCCCGACGATGTCCGTCGGCTGTATGTCGTACTTACTGACCAGGTCGCGGGTCAGGCTGATCAGCAGTTCTATCTGCTGCTCGTTGTAGGGCTCGCCCAGCAACTGGCCGGTGTCCTGGTCCCAGCCAGCGTTGACGATCTCGATCCCGAGCGAGGTGTCATTCAGGTTGCTGCGGTTCTTCCACTGGCTCACTCCCGCGTGCCAGGAGCGGTCGTGGTCATCGACCAACTGGTCGGCCACCAGCAGGCCCTTGTGGGTCTTCGGCCGATCGGGAATCAGGTAGTTGGCGCTGACGTGTTCCGATCGCGTCAGCGTTTCGAAGGACTGCACCTGGTCGAGCGCGGTGTAGTGCAGGACCAGGAAACGGATCCGGTGGTTCTTCGCCACCGCCCTTTCGCCTTTCGAAAGGACGTAGCCGTCTTTCTCCGTGAGCGTGGCCTCGGAGGTGTCTTGGTGGCTGCTGGTACAACCGGTCATCGCCAGCAAGAGGCTTAAGACCGTGGTGTATTTCTTCATGACTTGCCCTTGAACGTTGCTTTCCTTTCCCCGCCTGGCTTGCTGCGTTGCAAGCCTGCGGAGCGGCGCATGCTAGGGGCCGGGGGGAAAGACTGTCTTTAGGAAAAGTCCGAAAGTCGCTGAGAAAGTCGACGACAGAAAGCGCAGATGGGCCATGCAGGGCTGCTACGCCCAAGAGGTGGGCATGCCGGGGCCGGCATGCCCGATGGTGCGGGAAAGGCCGCGGCTACTGGTGCTGGACCTGGAACATCGAGTTCACCTGGACCTGTGCCAGCATGTGCTCGGCGCCGCCGCCGCGACGCATGCCACGCACCGGGCAGGCGTCGAGGTAGTCGAGGCCGACCGCCAGCTTCAGGTGCCGTTCCGGCCGCGCCAGGCGGTTGGTCACGTCGAAACTGTACCAGCCGCCGTCGATCCAGGCCTCGGCCCAGGCGTGGCTGGCCAGGTGGCTTTCGTCTTCGGTGCACAGGTAGCCGGAGACATAACGCGCGGGAATCCCCAGGCCGCGGGCGCAAGCCAGGAACGCATGGGTGTGGTCCTGGCAGACCCCGACCCGGCCGGCGAAAGCCTCGGCCGCGGTGGTGTCCACCGTGGTCGCGCCCGGGCTGTAGACCATGTGTGTGGCCAGGGCGTGCATCAGCTCGATCAGCGCCGCGCGGTCGCGCCGGGTGCCGCAGTGCTGCGCGGCGAAGGCGCTGAGGGCGGCGTCGGCCTTGGTCAGCGGGCTGCTGCGCAGGAAGGGCAGCGGCGACTGGCTGTCGTGCTCCATCTCCCGGGCCTGGTCGATTTCCACCTGGCCATAGGCGCTCAGGACCAGGGCGCCATGGGGCTCGTCCATGGTCAGCACGTGCAGGATATTGCCGTAGGGGTCGAGCTGGCTGCGCACCAGGCGCGGCAGTTCCAGGTGCCATTCGAGGATCTGCTGGCGCTCGCTGTTCTGCGGGGTCAGGCGCAGGAACTGGATGCTGGTGCAGACTTCATCGGCGTAGCTGTAGGTGGTGTCGTGGCGTATGGAAAGTTTCATACAACCTCCAGATAGGATTCGTGGACGGTCTGCCCCAGGTGACGGATCTGCGCGATGAAATCGCTCAGCCACAGGTGCAGGCCCGACGCGAGGATCTCGTCGATCCCGGTGTAGCGCAGGCGCGCGTTCAGCTCGGCGGCCAGGCGCTGGGCCGGACGGCCGTTGTTGCCCGGCAGGCTGGCGAGGATCTGGTCCAGCTCCTCGACGCAGGCATGCAGCGAGCGCGGTACGTCGGCACGCAACAGCAGCATCTCGGATACCTGCTCGGCTCCCGGTGCATTGCGGTAGATCTCGTTGAACGCCTCGAACGAGGACAGGGCACGGAGCAAGGCGCTCCACTGGTAGTAGCCACGGGCCGAGTTGTCGCTGACCTCCTCCGACTCCTCGCCGAACATTTCGTAGCGCGCGTCCAGCAGGCGCAGGGTGTTGTCGGCCCGCTCGATAAAGGTGCCCAGGCGAATGAAGCAATAGGCATCGTTGCGCATGATGGTGCCCGAGGTCGCGCCACGGAACAGGTGCGAACGCTCCTTGACCCATTCGCAGAAATGGCTGATGCCGTAGCGTCCCAGGCCACTCTTGGCGATGTTGCGCATTTCCAGCCAGGTGGCGTTGATGTTTTCCCACATGTCGGCGGTGATGCGCCCGCGCACCGCATGGGCGTTGGTCCGTGCCGCCCGCAGGCAGCAATAGATGCTGCCGGGGTTGGTCTCGTCGAGGGCGAAGAAGTGCAGCATGCGCTCGGTGTTCAGCTCGCCGTAACGCTGGTTGTAGTCGTCCAGGGTGCCGGCGGCCAGCAGCGACATCGCCAGCTCGGCATGGCCATCGCTACGCCCCGCCTGGGGCATCAGCGACAGCGAGTAACTGACTTCGAGCATGCGCGCCAGGTTCTCGGCGCGCTCCAGGTAACGGGACATCCAGTAGAGGTCTGCAGCGGTTCTTGAAAGCATCGGTCAATCCTCCACGACCCAGGTGTCTTTGGTGCCGCCGCCCTGCGACGAGTTCACCACCAGCGAGCCTTCGCGCAAAGCCACGCGGGTCAGGCCGCCCGGCACCAGGCGGGTTTCGCTGCCCGACAGGACGAACGGGCGCAGGTCGATATGCCGCGGCGCGATGCCGTTCTCGACAAAGGTCGGGCAGGTCGACAGGCACAGGGTGGGTTGGGCGATATAGGCTTCCGGACGGGCCTTGAGCCGGGCGCGGAAGTCTTCGATCTCCGCCGCCGTGGCCGCCGGCCCCACCAGCATGCCGTAGCCGCCGGAGCCCTGGGTTTCCTTGACCACCAGGTCCGGCAGGTTGGCCAATACGTGGGACAGCTCCGCGGGTTTGCGGCATTGCCAGGTCGGCACGTTCTTCAGGATCGGTTCCTCGCTCAGGTAGAAACGGATCATCTCGTCGACATAGGGATAGATCGACTTGTCGTCCGCCACCCCGGTGCCCACCGCGTTGGCCAGCACCACGTTGCCGGAACGGTAGGCGGCGATCAGCCCGGGCACGCCGAGCATGGAATCGGGGTTGAACGACAAGGGGTCGAGGAAGGCGTCGTCGAGGCGACGGTAGATCACATCCACCGCCTGGGCGCCGGAGGTGGTGCGCATGAACACGCGGTCGTCGCGCACGAACAGGTCGGCGCCTTCCACCAGTTCCACGCCCATCTCCCGGGCCAGGAACGCATGCTCGAAATAGGCGCTGTTGAAACGCCCCGGGGTCAGCACCACCACCGTCGGGTTGTCCAGCGGGCTGGAGCTTTTCAGGGTATCGAGCAGCAGGTTCGGGTAGTGGTCGATGGGCGCCACCCGTTGCGCGGCGAAGAGCTCGGGGAACAGGCGCATCATCATCTTGCGGTCTTCGAGCATGTAGCTCACGCCGCTGGGGGTGCGCAGGTTGTCTTCCAGCACGTAGTAGCTGCCGTCGCCGTCACGCACCAGGTCGACGCCGGAGATGTGCGAATAGATATTGCGATGCAGATCCAGGCCGCGCATCGCCACCTGGTAACCCTCGTTGGCCAGCACCTGCTCGGCCGGGATGATGCCCTCCTTGAGAATGCGTTGCCCGTGGTAGATATCGGCCAGGAACATGTTCAATGCCTGGACCCGCTGGATGCAGCCGCGCTCGACGTTCCGCCATTCGCTGGCCTTGATGCTGCGCGGGATGATGTCGAAGGGAATCAGCCGTTCAGTGCCTTGCTCGTCACCGTACAACGTGAAGGTGATGCCAGCGCGGTGGAACAGCAGGTCGGCTTCGCGCCGACGCTGGTCCAGCAGCTCCACGGGGGTGTCCGCCAGCCAGCGGGCGAACTCCTGGTAATGTGGGCGGCAGCCACCACTCGCATCATACATTTCGTTAAAAAAAGCACGGGACATACCCCAACTCCTCGCCGTGGTTTAAACGGCTTTTTTATTTAAACTCTCTGTTTCAATAAATCGGGCCTTACGCTGAGCGATAGAAACTGTTCTGTTGTGCACCTCATTGTGCGGCTTGAATATTCCGCTCGATGCCGACGGAAATACCCCCACTTATTGACGCCAGTCGTTTGGCGAAACTTCCCGTATGGATTTTCGGCAATGGATCGCCCGCGATGACGTCCATTGGTTGTGGAACTCGTCACCTCCTTTTTCGTTTTAATGTGAACTTTCAAACTGAAAGTTTTCCGAAACTTCAACAGCACACTTCGTTGGATTTCAAAGGCTGTCTATCTGCTTTAGCAATCGCTGTGCCCAAATCCCGTCTCCCCGCGAATAAAGTCCCCAAGGGTGGAAAAATGACACTTTGGCGACACTTTTCACTCAACCAGGGGGCTCCACTCCCTGTTGATGCTGAAACGTTTTATCCGGAAGGCCGCCGGAACGGCTTTGCACAACACTGGCGCGAACGAAAAAAGTGCAGAAACTGTCGAGGAAGGTTTTTTTGCCCTGACACGGGGATTTTTGGCAAAGCAGCTGTTATCGCTTTGCACAAAGCAAGAGTTGACGCGGCCTGCCGAGAGAAAGAACAGCGCACCATTAGCGGTCCGGAAAACGCACCAACGGCGAACGAAACACCCAATAGCGCCAACTATTGGCGCAATTTCAGCTTTTCGCCAGCGCTAGTTTGTAAAAGTGTCGGACAGGATTGAATCGGGTATTTCCGACTGTGCACGGTTCGCGCCCGAAGGAATAACGTTCGCCGACGTTATCCGCCGAACTCTTCATTCCACTTTTTATTGATTCAGTGCAATCAGCCAGGATTTATCGCCGCCCTCCCCCCCACCACCGAACCTGTAGGAGCGCAGCTTGCTCGCGATGCAGGCACCAGGGTGAATCAGGCACGCCGCCATCGCGAGCAAGCTCGCTCCTACAGTGATTCGCGGATAAATAGCTACTCGCACACACCGCAAAACGTGTAGGAGCCAGCTTGCTGGCGATCCAGGCATCGCTGTGGGTCAGGTACTACAAGGTTTCCAGGTGTTCGAGGATGATCCGCACCGCCGCTGCCGGCGCCAGCACAGCGCTGTCCAGCCTCAAGCGCTCGCCGCTCCAGGCCAGGTAGTCGTGATCGAGCACCGACTGCCAGCTCGGCGGACGCAGGCCGGGCACATCCGCCTCACGGCTTTCCACCCGGCGCCGGTGCTCGGCGAGGTCCGTGCAGACCACCTCGACATTCAGTAAAGGGCTCTGCTCGGCCTCGGCAATGTCCTGCCAGGCCTGGCGGCTTTCGGCGAGCGGATTGACGCAATCGGCCACCACCCGGTTGCCCAGGGCCAGGTTGCTGCGGGCCAGGGCATTGGCGACCTCGTACCCGGCCTTGCCGACCTCCGCCAAGCCGCCGTTGCGCAGCGCCTGCTCGATAGAGTCGATGCGCAGATAGGCGGCCCGCAGATGGCTGGCCAGTGCCCGGGCGATGGTGGTCTTGCCGCTGCCGGGCAGGCCACTGAAGACGATGAGCATAGGGAGAACTCCAAGCAAAGCACTGCATGCGCAGGCTGACGGCAGCGCCAGCCATGGGGTTGTGGACCGGCCTATGAAGCCTGGGTAACGGACGGCCGATCCGGTTTGCCAGCGCTCCCGACCCGCAGGGTTGGGCTGTCGGGCTCTTCGAGCTGGACCGCGAACCGAGTGGCAAGCTCCTTGCGCCCCAGGGCGGTCAATCCCAGCGCCCGGCTGTCCAGGTCCTGGGTCAGCCATTTGCGCCGGATCGCCTCCTGCAACAACGCGGCTCCCAGCGCACCACCCAGATGCGGGCGGCGCATGCTCCAGTCCAGGCACGGGCAGGCAAAGCGTCGACGCAAGGTCGCCAGGGCCTGCACATCGATACCCAATCCGGCGAAAAACCCTTCGCCGGCCGGGCTCAGGCTGTACTCCTGGGCGCCCTCCTGCGGCTCCTGCAACCAGCCGGCGTCGAGCATGCGGTCATGCAACTGCACCGCCAGGGTGCCGGCCATATGGTCGTAGCAGGTACGGGCGAACTGCAGGCGGTCCGGGGTGCGCGGGCTGAAAGCTGGCATGGCGTTGCGGCCGATCACCATCAGGGCCTCCAGGGCCTGGGCCACGCGCTGGTCGGCCAGGCTGTAGTAACGATGGCGGCCCTGCACATGCAGGCGCACCAGGACCAGGTCCTTGAGCTTGCCCAGGTGCGCGCTGGCGGTGGAGGCGCTGACATCGGCGATCGCCGCCAGCTCGGTGCTGGTGCGCGCGTGGCCGTCCATCAACGCGCAGAGCATCTTCGTCCGCGCCGGCTCGGCAATGGCCGCGGCGACCTGGGATACGGCGTTGTCGTGCTGTTGTGCATTCATATTTCGCTCCCGAACGAATCGTGCCCTTCGCAGGTTGCCGATAGTAGCAACACTTCTCCCCCGCGAATAAGGCCGCCCGTCATGGACCCGATCACCGCCGTCACCCACGCCGATCCCTACCCTTACTACGCCAGCCTGCGGGTCCGGGACGGGTTGGCCTTCGACCCCAGGCTGGGGATGTGGCTGGCCAGCAGCGCCGCAGCGGTGGCCGCGGTGCTGGCCCATCCCGAGTGCCGGGTACGTCCCGCCCACGAGCCGGTGCCCCGGGCCATAGCCGACGGCGCCGCCGGCACAGTGTTCGGCCAACTGATGCGGATGAACGACGGCGAACGCCAGCGTTGCCCGCGGGCCGCGGTCGAGCCGGGCCTGCAACAGGTATATGCCGAGGAAATCCAGCAGCGGGTCGCCGCCCTGCTGCTGGGCCTGCCAAGGGATACCACTGCCAGGCTGCACGATTGCCAGTTCCGCCTGCCGGTGGCGGTGGTCGCCGGGCTGCTGGGCTTTGCCGCGCACCAGTTGCCAGAGATTACCGGGCTGACCCGGGACTTTGTCGCCTGCCTGTCGCCGGCCAGCAATCAGGCACAACGGGAGGCCGCCCACCGGGCAGCCGAAGCGTTGAGCCGACACTTCGAGGCCCTGCTCGATCAGGCCCCCGCCAGCCCGCTGTTGCAGCGGATCGTCAACGGCTTCGACAGGCAGGGTCACGACAGCCTGATCGGCAACCTGATCGGCCTGTTGTCCCAGACCTTCGAGGCCAGCGCCGGGCTGATCGGCAACAGCCTCTGCGCCCTGCTGAACAATCGCCAGTTACTCGCGGACCTGCGGGCGACGCCCAACCGGATCGCCGACCTGCTGGCCGAAGTGCAGCGTCACGACCCGCCGGTGCAGAACACCCGGCGCTTCGTCGCCGCCCCTTGCAGCATCGCCGGGGTGACGCTGGAGCCGGGCGCTGTGGTGCTGGTGCTGCTGGCCTCGGCCAACCGCGACCCGCAACTGAACCCGGAGCCGAATCGCCTGCTGCTTGAACGTGAGGCCCGGCGCAGTTTCAGCTTTGGCAGCGGCCGCCACCAATGCCCCGGCCAGGCCCTGGCCCTGAGCATCGCCAGCGCGGTGGTCGGCGCGCTGCTGCCACAATCGACCCTCGATCAGCCCATCGCTTGGACCTACAAGCCCTCGCTCAACGGACGCATCCCCCTGTTCACCCTCCTGCCGGAGTCGCACTGATGATCGCCGTGATATTCGAAGCCCTGCCCCGCCCGGAACATCGCCAGCGTTACCTGGACCTCGCCGCCGCGCTGAAACCGCTGCTGCTGGAGATCGACGGCTTCATTTCCATCGAACGTTTCCAGAGCCTGAGCGAGCCGGACAAGCTGCTGTCCCTGTCGTTCTGGCGCGACGAGCAGGCGGTCGAGGCCTGGCGCACCCTGGAACGCCATCGCACGGCCCAGGCCCTGGGGCGGACCCAGGTGTTCGCCGACTACCGGCTGCGGGTCGCCGCAGTGGCGCGCGACTACGGGCTGACCCAGCGCGACCAGGCGCCGGCGGACAGCCGCCGGGCCCATGCCGGGTAAACTGCTGGGCGCCTATTCGACCAATGAATGGTGGTCAGAGGGGCAGCGGGCTTCTGCTAGGGTCATGCCTGGACTTGGGAGGACACCATCATGAGCCAGATCACCCAACACGCCCTGAAGCTCAACGGCATCGAATTGCACCTGCATGCCGACGGCCCGCTGGACGGCCCGCCGGTGTGGCTGCTGCACGGCTTTCCCGAGTGCTGGTATTCGTGGCGCCGGCAGGTCGCGCCGCTGACGGCCGCCGGCTACCGGGTGCTGATCCCGCAGATGCGCGGCTACGGCGACAGCAGCGCCCCAGAGGATGCAGCCGCCTATGACGTGCTGACCCTGTGCGCGGATATCCAGCAGGCGATGGATGCCCTGGGCCAGGAGCAGGCCTGCATCGTCGGTCACGACTGGGGTGCCGTGATCGCCTGGCACCTGGCGCTGCTGGAACCGCAGCGGGTCAAGGCCCTGGTGGCACTCTCGGTGCCTTTCGCCGGCCGCCCCAAGCGCCCGGCCGTGGAGATCATGGCCGAGCTGTTCGCCGAGCGTTTCAACTACATCCTGTACTTCCAGGAGCCCGGCGTCGCCGAGCGGGAACTGGACGCCGACATCGACCGCAGCCTGCTGCATTTCATGCACGACTGCGAACACCTGCTGGATGAGAAGAGTCCGTCGGCCCTGCTGTTCGACGGCATGCCGCCGCACCAGGCACCGCCCGTCTGGTGCACGCCGGAGGACTTTGCGGTGTACCGGCGCACCTTTGCGGGGCGAGGTTTTCGCGGCGCCTTGAACTGGTACCGCAACTTCGAGCGCAACTGGCAGCGGACCGAACACCTGGGCGAACGCCAGGTGAGCCAACCCACGCTGTTCATGATCGGCGACCGCGACCCGGTGGGTCAGTTGGAAGCTCGCACTATGGAGCGCATGCCCGGCAAGGTGCCACGCCTGGAACAGCATCGGCTGGCGGATTGCGGGCACTGGATCCAGAGCGAACAGGCCGCAGAGGTCAATCTGCGGTTGCTGGATTTTCTTGGGAGAAACTACCCCTGCCCGCCTGCCGTGCAGACAGGGGCCTAGCGTTACAGGCTGCGATATTCGAGGGTGAGGTGCGCCAGTTCGTGGACCGGCGCCAGGCGCTGGCGGATGGTTTCGGCGCTGACGCCGGCAGCCGCCACCACACTGACGATCGCCGCCCGCGCCTGCGGGCCCACCTGCCACACATGCAGGTCGGTGATGCGCGCATCGCCGGCGGCTTCCACCGATTGGCGAATCTCGCCGGCCAGGTGTTCGTCCGTGGTGTCGAGCAGCACCGCCGCGCTGGACTTCATCAAGCCATAGGCCCAGCGCCCGATGACCAGCGCGCCGACCACCCCCATCACCGGGTCGAGCCAGACCCAACCCAGATAACGCCCCGCCAGCAACGCGGCGATGGCCAGGACCGAGGTCAGGGCATCGGCCAGCACATGGACATAGGCCGAGCGCAGGTTGTTGTCGTGGTGATGGCCATGCCCATGTGAATGTTCGTGCGGGTGCTCATGAGCATGCTGATGACCGTGATCGTGGCCGTGATGGGCATGGCCACCGGAAAGCAGCAAGGCACTGACAATATTCACCAGCAGCCCGACCACGGCGATCACGGTCGCCTCGGTGAACGCCACCTGGGTCGGCTGCAACAGCCGCAGCAACGACTCGCCGGCGATGCCGATGGCCACCAGGCCGAGGATCAGCGCCGAGGCGAACCCCGCCAGGTCGCCGACCTTGCCGGTGCCGAAACTGAAGCGCGCATTGTCGGCATTGCGCCGGGCGAAACCGTAGGCCGCCGCCGCGATGCCCAGGGCCCCGGCATGGGTCGCCATATGGAAGCCGTCGGCCAGCAAGGCCATGGAACCGGTGAGATAACCGGCGGCGATTTCGCCGATCATCATGATGAAGGTCAGCGCCACCACCCACAGCGTGCGCCGGGCGTTTTCATCGTGGGCGGCACCGAGGAAGTGGTGGTCGTGGGTCAAGCCTGCAGAGGGCAAGGTGGGGCGCATGGGGTGGTCTCCGGTCAGGAATAACGGCGAATGGCTTCGAGCAATTCGTTCACGCCCTTGGCCCGCTCTTCATCACTGAGCTCAGGGTGAGCCACATGCTCCAGGGCGTGGGCCTCGATGATTTCCCCCATCAGGCCGTTGATCGCACCGCGGGTGGCCGCCACCAGATGCAGGGTCTTGGCGCACTCCGCGCCGGACTCCAGGGCCCGCTCCACGGCCTGCACCTGGCCAAGAATGCGCCGGACCCGTTTGAGCAGATCGTCTTTCTGTGCGTGCGTATGCGACATACCTATACCCCCTATACCTATATGGCGCCCATCCTGGCCGATGACTGGAACAGACGCAAGAGGCCAAAGCCCGTTGCGTTTCAACCAGCCACAACCTGGCCCCGCCTGGCGAAAGCACGGAAGCACGATTTCAAGGGAGATCTAGGGAGCAAGGGCGTGGCGATTCTGTTCGAGCCCACGCCCGGCCCGGGTAACGCGGCCCGATCAGGCAGAGCCCTGACCTGGCCAATAAGCGAAATCAGTCGTCGCGAGTCAGGACTTCCAGCAGCTCGATCTCGAACACCAGATTGGAGTTCGGCGGGATCTTGCCCATCGAGCGCTCGCCGTAACCCAGGTGCGCCGGCACCAAGAGCTTGCGCTTGCCGCCGACCTGCATGCCCATCAGGCCCTGGTCCCAGCCCTTGATCACCCGCCCGGTACCGATCACGCACTGGAACGGCTTGCCGCGCTCCCAGGACGAATCGAAGGGTGTGCCGTCTTCCAGGAAACCGCGGTACTGGGTGGTGATCAAGGCGCCCTTGACCGCCGCCTTGCCCTCGCCCACTTCGATATCGATCACCTGTAACAGGTCGCTCATCTATTCACTCTCTGTTGGAGGCAGCCAGCAGCGGCCACCGAGGGTGCGGAAAATAACAAATTTTCCGCCTCGCGACTTGTCAGGCATGCTCCTGGAAGGGGCTGAGGCAGGGCACATTATCGATGCCGCCTGGCCCAGCCAGCATTTTTCAGATTGCCCCTACAGACCCTCCATAGCCGAATCCACTAGCGTCCCTAAGCCAACTGCAAATGCTCTTCGCTCCCCTCTGACGGGGGCTTTCTTTATGGACAATGTGGACGCGAACAGGGATGAGTGGCTACGTACCGAACGCCCCGAAGGGCTATCGCAACAAGGGTGTAGAGCCCGTCGATCTTGGCGCCCAGCGCTGGGCGGAATACAAGGACCTGCCGCCAAAGGCAGAAGACAAGCCCGCCACCATGGGTTGTGTCTTTGCCAAAAGCTGCAACCTGCCTGACGGTGTGATCGATCACAAGAATCCGGCCGGATTTGTGCCTGTTGAGAAGCTGGCTGATTACGGGCTATGGGCTGTATTAGCTACCGGGACGGCAATCACAGCGCAAGGTTCCTCTCTCCAATTGGTGGGCGGCTCTGCCACTGGCAGCGCCATTGCCAAACGTCTTGGCGGATCATTGGCTCTCACATTGCTGGAAGGGTCAGGTGTTGTTGCTACTGGCGCTGTAGTGGGCACTGTTGCGTTGCTGATTCCAAACACCAGCATTTCGCCTGACAGTGCCTTCTATAAGAATGAGCAGTACGCAATGCTCAAGACAGGCCGCACACGTGTTCGTGTCAATGTGAAGACCTTGCCGGATGGCTCCGTTAACGCCTATGGCTTCTACACGGGCGGCAAGACGGATTGGGAAAATGTCCCAGTCATTGAGGGCAGGAAAGACGGTGAGAAGTTTATCGCCGACATTGGCAACGGGATCGGCCTCACTTGGACACCAGCGGCAAGCGGTGACGGTGTACTGGGTATTCCTGCACTGGAAGGCGCGTCACAGTTGCCACCTGTTTGGGTGTATCCACCTACAGCACAATCTGACACGGTGTTGGCGAACCCCGCACATCCACCTGAATTCCGAGATGCAATTATCTGGTTCCCTGACTCGGGGATTGAGCCAATCTACATTGTGCTCAGTACACAGTTGGAGAAGAACAAGACGGCTGGCGCTGCTTTTGAAGATAAGGCTTACCCTCCATTTGCCGAAGAAATGGACGAGTCAACTCAACAGGTAACGCTGAAAACAAAGAGCGGCACCAGAACTCGTCTCGATATGATTGGCAGGAACGCGAACGGAGACATTGCGTGCGTCGAATGCAAAGCCTCCGACACAGCACCACTTACACGCAATCAAAAGCTGGCGTTCCCGGAAATCGAAGAGAGCGGCGGAGTCATTGTTGGTAAAGGTAAACCTGGCTTCCCCGGAGGAACGGTTATACCGCCAACCCGAGTACAAATCTTGCGACCGAAAATAGACTAACGCAATCAAGGAACAGCTATGTCAGTTACAGATACCGAAGTCATCGACATGTGGGGAATCCCAAAATGGGATCACAACAAAATAGTTCTCGGGATCACAGACCATCTTGGGTGGGCTGACAAAACCGAACAGGGCGAGCACCTTCTTGCGCTTCAAGAAAAGCTGAATGCGTACATCGCTTTCATCGAAAGCGGCGACATCTACACCGAGATTCCCGGCGCCCTTGGTAAGTCCCCCATCATCCGCATCATCGGGAAGTATGAGCTTTCAGAGCAAGGTGAACTCCTTGTTGATCGCGCTACCGAGGTGTTAAAGGAAGTAGGCATTGGCCTAGAGTTCGTGCTTAAACAAGACGATGTGACAGACAACGAGTGACCGGCGATGCGCTCCAGCTTAGGGGAGAGGGCAAGGCGCCAAAGCTCTGGCTACAGGGATCAAGAACTGACAGAAAAAGAAAAGCCCATTCAATGTGGGCTCTCATAGGGGGAGTTGAGTAATGGAATTGAAGAGCCATTTGGCTTACTACACCGAACAGGAATTCAAGGCCCTGATCCAAGCGATTGAAAATGCACGAACTGAGGAAGAGCGAGCCGAGCTTGTCGATCACTTCAACAAGATCGTTCCCCATCCAGCAGGGAACGATTTAATGTTCTATCCAGAGGCTGGGGAAGACGATTCAGCCGATGGCGTAACGCGGACTGTCAGCAGCTATTGCCGTGACAAGGGCCTACCGGGTTTCAAGATCTGATCAAAGGTGCTGAACGCAAACACCAAGGAGGAACTCAGGCACATCTGGAATGTGCAGCACCGGACATGATCCCCACGCTCAACCTCCCCCCTCAAGACCGCTTGAACAAACTCCAGACAAACGCCATCAACCCACCCACAGTCGCCCCTCCCGCCAGCCAGCCCACCACAGACAGCCCCTGCCAGGCCGGGCCGGCCGCAGCGAGCTGTGGGCCGAAGGCGATCAGCAGTGCGCTGATCAGCAGGGCCAGGGATACGCGGGTCGAGGCCAGGCGCAGGGATTTTTCCAGGCGCTCGACGCCCGGCATGTCGAGGCGCAGGTCGACCACGCCGTGTTTCAGGCGGTTGATCAGCAGGCGGGTCAACTGTGGCAGTTCGACGGCGACGCCGTGGCCCAGCTCCAGGCCGTCGAGGCCCAGGCGGCGGGCGAGCTTCCAGCTGAACTGCTGCTTGAGCATCTGGCTGATGGCCGGGCGCGCAGTGGCCACCAGGTCCAACTGAGGATCGAGACGGGTGAGCACGCCATCGGCGGTGATCAGCGCCTTGAACAGCACCAGCAGGTCAGCCGGCAGCAACAGTTGGTATGCGCGCATCAGGCCGAGGAAGTCCTCGATCATCGCACTCATGTTCAGCGCCTTGCCGCCGTGCCGGCCCATGAATTCCCGCGCAGCCTGTTCGATGGCGGACAGGTCGCGCACCTGCTCGCCGCTCCAGTCGATCAGCACCGCCACCAGCGCTTCGGTACTGCCCTCGGTCATGGCCCGCATAAAGCCCATGACCTCCAGGCGCCGGCGCTCGTCGAGGCGCCCGACCATGCCAAAGTCGATAAACCCGACGCGGTTGTCGTCCATGGCCCGCAGGTTGCCGGGGTGCGGATCGCCATGGAACAGGCCGTCTTCCAGCAGCATCTTGATAAAGGCCTGGGCCCCGCGCTGCGCCAGCAGGCTCGGGTCCAGGCCTTGCTCGATCAGGGCCTGGCGTTCCAGTGGTGTATGGCTGGGGAGGAATTCCTGGACCAGCAGGCGCTCGCTGCTGTGCTGCCAGTGGATACGCGGAATGGCGATCTGCGGATGCTCGGCGAAATTCGCCGCCACGGTGTCGCAGTGCTGGCCTTCCTGGGTGAAGTCCAGTTCTTCGAGCATGGCCCGGGCCAATTGCCGGACCATCTGCCGCGGCTGGTAATGGGCCAGGGCGGCGTTCTCTTCCACCAGCATCGCCACACCTTCCAGCAGTTGCAGGTCGGCGCTCATCTTGCGCCGCAGGCCGGGGCGCTGCACCTTGACCACCACCGCCTCGCCGCTGAGCAGGCGCGCGCGATAAACCTGGGCGATAGAGGCCGCGGCCAGGGGCTCGGTGTCGAACTCGGCGAACACCTGGGCCAGCTCGCAGCCCAGGTCGTCGCGTACCTGGTCCTCCAGCTCGCTCCAGGGCAAGGTCGCGGCGCTGCTGTGCAACGACTCCAGTTCGCTGATCCAGTGCGGCGGCAGGATATCGCTGCGGCTGGCGAGGATCTGCCCGAGCTTGATAAAGGTCGGCCCGAGTTTCTCCAGGGCCAGGCGCACCCGTTGCGGCGTCGAGTCCTGCGGCTGCGTTTCAGTACCGGCTTGCGACTCGCCCAGCAGGCGCCCAAGGCCCAGGCGCAGCAGCACATCCTGGGCACCGAAGGCCGCGAGCACGGCGACTATCTGATGCACCCGTTTATGGTGTTTGAGTGCCGTCCAGGTGGGTTCGAGCATGGTCGGGATGATCCTTCACAAGGTGACGCCCGCGGCGTGGCCGGCGGGCTCAAGGTTGGGTGGCGCGCCTGCCGGGGACTCCGGCACCGACAACGCACCCTGCAAGGTCCGACCACAACGAGCGGCAATCATTCAGAACGCGGCAGCGCCGATTGCACGCGCCTCCTTGTCCGAGGTGCTGCCGAAGACCGCATGCCGGCGGTTGCCCATGGCGGCGCCCGCGATAAATTCGGTTACCATGGCGCCCCCCTGAAATCCGCACGCCGATAAGGACATCCGTATGGCTGTTTCAACTATTGTGGTTCTGCTCGTTCTGGCCCTGCTGGTGGTCTACGTCATCACCGTCTACAACGGCCTGGTGGCCCGCCGGAACCGCTTCAAGAACGCCTTCGCGCAGATCGAAGTCCAGCTCAAGCGCCGTTACGACCTGATCCCCAACCTGGTGGAAACCGCCAAGGCTTACCTCAAGCACGAGCGCGACACCCTCGAAGCCGTGACCGCGGCGCGCAACGCCGCGCTGGCGGGTCTCAAGGCGGTCGCGGCCGAGCCCGGCAACCCGCAGCACATGGCCCAGCTGGGCCAGGCCGAAGGCGCGCTGTCCAGCGCCATGGGCCGGCTGAATGTGAGCATGGAGGCCTACCCGGACCTCAAGGCGTCGCAGAACATGCAACAGCTGAGCGAAGAGCTGACCAGCACCGAAAACAAAGTGTCCTTTGCCCGCCAGGCCTTCAACGACACGGTGATGGATTACAACAGCTACAAGCAGAGTTTCCCGCCGGTGATCCTGGCCGGCCTGTTTGGCCATGGCGCCGACGCCAGCCTGCTGCAATTCGCCGACAGCGCCCTGATCCAGGAAGCCCCCAAGGTCGCCTTCTAAGCCCCTGTCACCCTGGATGGTCCGATGAATTTTTTTGAACACCAGGCCCGGGCCAAACGGCGTACCGGCACCCTGGTGCTGCTGATGATCCTGGCCGTGCTGTGCCTGGTGACGGTCACCAGCCTGGCGCTGAACCTGCTCTGGCTGCAATTTCTCAAGGAGATGAAGCAGTCGCCGAGCTTCGACTGGCAGCTGACCGCGATGATCGCCGCGGTAGTGTTCCTGGTGGTGATCGGCAGCAGCATGGGCAAGCACTCCGAACTGAAAGCCGGCGGCAAGGTGGTCGCCAAGCGCCTGGGTGGCCGGCTGATCAACCTGCACCCGGACGGCCTGGAAGAACAACGGCTGCTCAATGTGGTCGAGGAAATGGCCCTGGCCTCGGGCACGCCGGTACCGCAGGTGTACGTGCTGCCCGATGCCGGGATCAATGCATTCGCCGCCGGCTTTACCCCACAGGAAGCGGTGATCGGGGTCACCCGCGGCGCCATCATGGTGTTCAACCGTGAGGAACTGCAGGCGGTGATCGCCCATGAGTTCAGCCATATCTACAACGGCGACATGCGCCTCAACACCCGGCTGGTGGCGATTGTCCACGGCATCCTGGTTATCGGCTTGACCGGCGAGGCAATGGCCAACGGGGTCAACCAGGCCGGCCGGCTGGCACAGAACCGGGTCGGCGGGCTGGCGATGTGGAGTGGCCTGGCGCTGATCCTGCTGGGCTCGGTCGGGACCTTTTTCGGCAATATGATCAAGGGCGCCATCAGCCGCGAGCGCGAGTTCCTCGCCGATGCCTCGGCGGTGCAGTTCACCCGCAACCCGGCCGGCCTGGTCGGCGCGCTGAAAAAAATCGGCGGTTATGCCGCCAGCTCGAAACTCGACAGCGCTTTCAGCTCCGAATACAGCCACTTGTATTTCAGTGAAGGGGCCACCCTCTCCGTCTACGGCCAGTCCGCGACCCATCCGCCCCTCTCGGCGCGGATCCGCCGCCTGGAACCCGGCTGGGACGGCCGCTTGCCCACCGTCGAAGCCGTCGAACTGCCGGCCGAGCCCGCCCGCGCCGGCCTGGACAGTTCCGGGGAGTTCAGCCGCCAGTCGCAAGCGACCAGCGCCCTGGTCTTCGACCTGAATGCGATCAAGCAGTCGATTGCCAGCATCGGCAGCCCGAACGCGCAACATCTGCTGGCGGCACAAGCGGCGCTGGTCAGCCTCGACCCGGCGCTCCAGCGCAGCGCCCACAGCACCACCGGCGCCCAGGCGCTGGTCTATGGCCTGCTGCTGTCCGCCAACGATTCGATACGCCGCCGGCAACTCGCGCAGCTGGAGGCCAACAGCCCCACCGAGGTCTTCGGTTGCCTGCAAGCCCTGCAAAAACAGCTGGCGGCCCTCGACCCGAACCTGCGCCTGCCGCTGCTCGACCTGTCGATTCCGGCCCTGCAGCAGCTGGACAAGAAAGCCTGCAAGCCGTTCATGGACAACCTGCGACAACTGATCGACGCCGACGACCAGGTCGAGCTACTGGAGTGGACGCTGCTGCGCATCGTGCAGCGCAATGTCGAAGGCCTGCCGGCGCCCGAATACAAATGGGGGCTGTTCCAGCGCAGCGAAGAACTGGCGGTCCTGCTCGGCGCCCTGGCCAGTGCCGGGCAAAATACCGCGCAGCAGGCCCAGCTGGCATTGGCCCATGCCTGGACCGGCCTGCCCTTCGCCCAGCCACAACCGGCGCAGGTCGACCTCGAACACCTGGATACCGCCCTGGTGCGCCTGCGCCAGTTGATGCCCGAGGAACGGCCGACGCTGCTGCAGGCCATGGCCCGTTGCGTTTGCTACGACGGCCAGGTCACCGTGGCCGAAGCCGAGCTGATGCGTGCCGTGGCCGATGTGCTGGATTGCCCGATGCCACCGCTGCTGTCCTCGGCAGTCGCCGAACCCGTGTCTTCCCCGGCATCTGCCAGCGTCCCCCAGACCGCCACGCTCTGAGTACCGGTCAAGCATGCCTGCCCAGCGCCAGCCTGGGCAGGCACCGCCATCCTTACCAGAGCGCGATCTCGTAGGTGAAATAGAGGCGGTTGCTGTCGCGTCCCCGGGCGAATTCGGAACGGTATACGTAGTTGCGCAGCTTCACCCCCAGCCCCTTGAAGCGGCCTTGCTGCACCACATAGGCCAGTTCGGCATCGCGCTCCCATTCCTTGATCGCGGTGTTCGAGCGGCCGTCGTTGCCGCTCAGGTAGCGGGTGGAAAACGCCAGCCCCGGCACCCCGAGCGCGGCGAAGTTGTAGCCGTAGTTGAGCATCCAGGTTTTCTCGTCTTCCTCGATGAACTTGCCAATGCCCACGTTGCTGAACGAGTACACCGTGGCGCCGCTGATGTAAGGCAACCCGGCATCCCCGTTGAGCACCTGGTAGCCGCCGCCCAGGGTATGGCCGGCAATGGCATAGGACAGCAGGCCGCTGAGCATATCGTTGTCGATTTTCCCGCCATAGGCCGAACCACTGTCGCTGCTGTGGAAGTAACGCAGGTCACTGGTCAGTACGCCGGCGCCCAGCTTCAGGTCGTGCTGGATACCGGCGAAGTGCTGCCGGTAGAAGTTCTCGAGCTCGCCGTAGAAGTAGCTCAGGCGCAGGTTCTTGCCGAGCTTGTAGTCGCCCCCGGCATAGGTGAAGTCCCCGGACTTGTCGCCGGCATAACCGTCCGCGACGATCGGCACGCTGTCGCTGGAATCGCGCAGCTTGAAGCGATCCAGCCGGCCAGCGGTGAGCGTCAGGTTGTCGATGTCGCTGCTGGTGAGCTGTGTGCCCTGGTAGGTCTGCGGCAGCAGGCGCGCATCGTTGTAGATCAGCACCGGGTTCCTGGGTAGCAAGGTGCCGTACTTGAGCGTGGTCCCGGCCAGCCTGGCCTTGGCCGTGACACCGGCACTGGCGAACTCGTCGGCGGCGCGACCGTCGTCATGCACCGGCAGCAAGCCGGTACCGCTGCGGCCCCGTCCCGAGTCGAGCTTGACCCCGACCAGGGCCAGCCCGTCGACGCCCAGGCCGAGGGTGCCGGGGGTGAAACCCGACTGGAAATCCAGCAGCAGGCCCTGGGCCCACTCCGTGCGCTCGCTCTTGGCCGTGCGTGCCGCCCGGGCACTCAGGCCATGCTCGTCACGGAAGTTCTCATTGAAATAGACATTGCGCAGTTGCAGCTTGAGCGTGCTGTCGTCGCCGAAACCTGCCGCGCCAACGGTTGTCAGCGGCAACAGCGCGGCCAGGGGCAGCAACGCCCCACGGGTGATCGAAAGGGTCATATCGGACTACTCATTGTTGTTATTCGAGGTGTTGCGCGCGCCACGCCCGTGGCGCGCCGGGGAACCCTTGGTGGTTCAGGGATGGCCCAGGAGAACGGGCTCAGGAAAACAGGGTCAGCGCGCCGGTCAGCAGGGCCAGGGCGGTAATCACCAGGGAGGTCAGCACCGCCCATTTGACGGTGGCTCTCTGGAAGTCGCCGATGTCGCGATCGACCATCCCCACCAGCAGCAGGGTCGAGGCCACCAGCGGGCTCATCAGGTGCACCGGCTGGCCGAGGATCGAGGCCCGGGCGATTTCCAGCGGATCGATGCCATAGGCCGCCGCGGCATTGGCGAGGATCGGCACCACGCCGAAGTAGTAGGCATCGTTGGACAGCACGAAGGTCAGCGGCATGCTGGTGATGGCCACCACCAGCGGGAACAGGTGCCCCCACGACGGCGGAATCCACTCCACCAGGGTCTGTGCCAGGGCATCGACCATCTTGGTTCCGGAGAAGATCCCGGCAAAGATGCCAGCGGCGAACACTAGCAGCACCACCGTCATGGCATTGCCCGAATGGGCGAGGATCCGCTCTTTCTGCAGCTCCAGCTGCGGGTAGTTGATCATCAGCGCCAGCACGAAGCCGATCAGGAACAGGATCGCCGAATGCATCAGCCCCATCACCAGCGCCACCATCACCGCCACCACCAGCATCAGGTTGACGTAGGCCAGCTTCGGTCGCTTGCAGGGTGTGTCCTCGACTATGGCCTTGATGTAGCAGTTGCCTCCACCGCTCTGCAGTTGAGTGTTGCCGATGCGCTTGCGCTCGGCGCGGCCCAGCAGAAAGGCGCTGAACACCACCCAGGCCGCACCGCCGATCATGGTCGGCAGCAACGGCACGAAGTACTCGCCGGCATCCAGCCCGAGGGCGGCAATGGCCCGGGTGGCCGGACCGCCCCAGGGGGTCATGCCGCTCATGATGCTCAGGGAGAGCATGGCGATGGTGGCAAGGATCATCGGGTTCATGCCGATGCGCTTGTACAGCGGCAGCATCGCCGCGCAGGTGATCATGTAGGTGGTGGTGCCGTCACCGTCCAGGGCCACCAGCAGCGACAGCAACGCGGTGCCGACGGCGATCTTCACCGGGTCGCCGTTGACCCGCTTGAGGATCTTGCGGATCAGCGGGTCGAACAGGCCCGCGTCGATCATCAGGCCGAAGAACAGAATCGCAAACAGCAGCAGCGCCGCGGAGGGGGCGACCATTTTCAGGCCGTCGAGCATCATTTTTCCGGTGCTGCCGGCAAATCCGCCAATCACCGCGAAGACGATCGGCACCAGAGTCAGGGCAACGATCGGGGACAAGCGCTTGGTCATGATCAGGAACGTGAACACGACCACCATGGCCAGGCCGAGTAATGCAAGCATGTGGGATTCTCTTGTTGTTATGGACAAGCATGGCCGACGCCCAGGCGCACGGCCCCCTTACCCGCCAGGCGGAGCCTGGCGAGGGTTGCAACCGGGTCGAACGGTGTTGTGAGGGCGCCGCGAACGGCTAGAGGTGTTTGCCGGTCTGCACCGGCTCCCAGGCTTCGTCACTGGCCTGGGCATTGTTCGCCGCCTGGCCATCCAGGGCCTGCAGCAGCACCTGGCGTTCGCAGGCGTTTTCCGACAGCGAGATCACGACCGTGGCCACGGCATTGCTGGCCAGGCTGGTGAGCGCCCGGGCCTCGGACATGAAGCGATCGATGCCGATCAACAGCGCCAGCCCCGCCAAGGGGATGTCGTGGATCACCGTCAGGGTCGAGGCCAGCGCGACGAAGCCGCTGCCGGTGACACCCGCCGCGCCCTTGGACGACAGCAGCATGATCGCCAGCATCGTCAGCACCTGCCCCAGGCTCAAGTCGATGTTGCAGGCCTGGGCAATGAAAATCGCCGCCAGCGACAGGTAGATGGCCGTGCCGTCGAGGTTGAACGAGTAGCCGGTGGGCAGTACCAGGCCCACCACGCCTTTCTTGCAACCCAGCGCCTGGAGCTTTTCCAGCATGCGTGGCATCACCGGCTCGGTGGACGAGGTACCCAGCACCACCAGGAATTCTTCACGCAGGTAGCGCAACAGCTTCCACAGGCTGAACCCGTGGGCGCGACAAAGGCCGCCCAGCACCACGAAGACGAAGAATCCACAGGCGATGTAGAGGGTCATGATCAGCTTGGCCAGGGCGCCCAGGGAGGTAATGCCGTACTGGCCGACCGTGAAGGCCAGCGCGCCGAACGCTCCGATCGGGGCAAAGCGCATCAGGTAGGAGAAGATCTTGAACACCATGTGCGAGGCGGCTTCCAGCACATCCAGCACCGGCTTGCCGCGCTCGCCCAGGGACGACAGGGCAAAGCCGCAGAGCACTGCGATGAACAAGACCGGCAGCACCTCACCCTTGTTGAAGGCGCCGATAAAGGTCTCGGGAATGATGTGCATGAAAAACTCCACCACACCCAGCTTGGCCGCTGACTCGGTGTACTGCGACAGGCCCTGGGTACTCAGCTGGGTGGGGTCGATGTTCATCCCCGCGCCGGGCTTGAACAGGTAGACCGCCACCAGGCCGATGATCAGGCTGATCACCGTCAACGCCAGGAACAGCAGCAAGGTCTTGCTCAGGAGGCGCCCCAGGGAGCGCTTGTCGTTCATCCCGGCGATCCCGGTGACGATGGTGCAGAACACCACCGGCGCGATCATCATCTTGACCAGCCTGATGAAGGCATCGCCCAGGGGCTTGAGGGCAATGGCCTGCTGGGCCCAGAAGTGCCCGACCACCACGCCCAGCAGCACGGCACAGATGATCTGGAAGTAGAGCGATTTAACGACTTTCATGGCATCACCCATTTTTAGAATTGTTCTGATGCGAACGACTGTCACTGCGGTGCAGGACTATCCGGCCAGGCGTTGTGACGCCGGGGCGTAGACGAAACCGGAGAACAGCCTTCGCGCGGTGCGAACCACCGAGGCGCGAATGGTCTCTCCCTGGTTGCCGGTGTAGGACAATACGACATCGATCCCGCCACTGGGGTGCTCCAGGCGCACTTGCTTCAGTTGCGTGGCTCCGCCCAGCAGTTCGGCGGCGACACTGCCCGCGCTGACACAGGCGGTGGCCAGGCCGATGGAGCCGGTGATAGCCAGCGCGCGATGGCAACTGTGGGGCATGAAATAGCGCACCTGCAAGGTTCCGCCCGCCTTGGCCGGGGAAACCAACACCGGTTTGGGAATCACCTTGTCACTGACGTCGCCCAGTCCCATGGCCAGGCCGGCCTGCAAGCGCAAGGACTCCAGCCGCTCCAGAAAGGCTTTGTCGGCGTCCAGCTCGGCGGGAGACTCATCGCCGCGCTTGCCCAATTGCCCTGCCTCGACGATCAGCATCGGCATGGCCATGTCGATGCAAGTCACCGGTACGCCATCGATCAGGTCCAGGGTGTTCCCGGTGGGAAAGAGTTTGCCGGTCTTGCTGCCCGCGGCGTCGAGGAACGTCAGTTGCACAGGAGCGGCGGTGCCGGGCACGCCATCGATGGCGGTATCGCCTTCGTAGCTGACCTTGCCCGCCGGCGTCTGCACCAGGGAGTGGACGAAGGTGCCGGTATTGAGATTGCGGATCCGCACCTGGGTCTGCTCGCCAGTGGCCTTGACCAGGCCTTGCTCGACGGCGAAGGGGCCGACCGCGCACAGCATGTTGCCGCAGTTGGGCGCCGTATCGACCCGGCGCTGGGACACCATCACCTGCACGAACAGGTAGTCGACATCGGCCTCGGGGTGCAGCGACGGGCTGACGATCGCGACCTTGCTGGTCTGCGGACTGCCACCGCCAATGCCGTCGATTTCCAGCTCATGCCCCGAGCCCATCAGGTCGAGCAGCAGCTCATCGCGCTGCTCGATGGACACCGGCAGATCCCAGGCGAGAAACACCGGTCCCTTGGAGGTACCGCCGCGCATGAGCACACAAGGAATTCGTTGCATGGACATAGACTCTTGTTAATCAATCGGGTTAATTGATGTTCTGGGCACAAGAGTGTCAGGGAACGAACGATGTTTCCAATGCAAAGATCGTAGCGATTATTGCGTTTCACACATGAAAATTCTAAAGTGGCAGCGCCTGCCTTCCTGCCCTCGCCTGAGACGAAAAACATGGAATATGAGCTCCAGGACATAAGATCCTTCGTGAAAATCGCCGAACTCGGCAGTTTCCATGAAGCCGCCGATGCCCTGCACTTGTCCCAACCGGCCCTGAGCCGCCGGATCAAGAAGCTGGAGGAAGGCCTGGGCACCGCCCTGCTCGACCGCACCACGCGCAAGGTCAGCCTGACCAGCGTCGGCCGGGATTTCCTGCCCAAGGCCCGGCGCCTGCTGGATGACTTCGACGATTCGATCCTCAATATCCGCGAACTGGCGGAACGGCAGATCGGCCAGGTGACCCTGGCCTGCATTCCCACCGCGGCCTTCTACTTCCTGCCGTCGGTGATCCGCCTTTATAACGAGCGCTATCCGAAAATCCGCATCCGCCTGCTCGACCTCAGCGCCAACGAAGGGCTGGAAGCGGTGCTGCGCGGCGAGGCGGACTTCGGTATCAACATGATGAGCGGCCAGCACCCGGACATCGAGTTCGTGCCCCTGGTCAACGAACCTTTCGTACTGGCGTGCAGGCGTGATCATGAGCTGGCGAAAAAGACCTCGGTCACCTGGTCGGAACTCAGTGATTACCGGCTGATCGGCGTCGGCCGCCTGAGCGGCAACCGCATGCTGCTGGACCATGCCCTGTCCGGCCTGAGCTGGCGTCCCCAGTGGTTCTACGAGGTGCAACACCTGTCCACCTCGCTGGGCATGGTCGAGGCCGGGCTCGGCGTGTCGGCCATGCCCAGCCTGGCCATGCCCGCGGCCGACCACCCGACCCTGGTGAGCATTCCGTTGAGCGAACCGGTGGTCAACCGCACCCTGGGCCTGGTCTACCGGCGCGGCGCCTCGCTGTCGCCCGCCGCGGAAAAGTTCGTGTCGATCCTGCTCGAGCAGTGGCCGCATTGACGGTTCGTGGCGCAGGCAAGCTGGCGTGGAAGAGCACGAACACCTGAAACCTGCGCCTGACAACCTGCGGCGTATCGGCCATTAACGGCTGACTGCGCCGGGCCCAGACTTTATGCTGCACAGCCATCCCCCCATGGAACCTGCGGGCCAAACAGTTGCCTGAGGCGCAGCCGTTTTTTCCGTGCACCACCCAATACCCGTTTTCCCAGGAGTAAGCCCATGCCCCATGAAGGCAACCTGTTGCAAGCTGCTGTCGTGTTCCTGTTCGCGGCGGTGCTGACCGTCCCCCTGGCCAAGCGCCTGCAACTGGGGGCCGTGCTTGGCTACCTGCTGGCCGGGGTGATCATCGGCCCGGCGGTGCTGGGGCTGGTGGGCAACCCGCAGAGCATCAGCCATGTGTCGGAACTGGGCGTGGTGTTGCTGCTGTTCATCATCGGCCTGGAGCTGTCGCCACGGCGCTTGTGGGTGATGCGTAAATCGGTGTTCGGCGTCGGCCTGGCCCAGGTGCTGCTGACCGGGGTGGTGATCGGCTGCGTGGCCCTGTTCCTGTTTGGCCAGCCGCTGAACAGCGCCATCGTGCTGGGCCTGGGCCTGGCGTTGTCGTCCACCGCCTTCGGCCTGCAAAGCCTGGCCGAACGCAAGGAGCTGACCAGCCCCCACGGGCGCCTGGCCTTCGCCATCCTGCTGTTCCAGGACATCGCGGCGATTCCATTGATCGCCATGGTCCCGGTGCTGGCCGGGGTCGACCACAACACCAGCAGCGCCGAAGACCTGCGCCATGGCCTGCAAGTGCTGGGCAGCATCGCCGTGGTGGTGATCGGCGGTCGCTACCTGTTGCGCCCGGTGTTCCGCGTGGTGGCGCGCACCGGCCTGCCGGAAGTGTCCACCGCCACCGCCTTGCTGGTGGTGATCGGCACTGCGTGGCTGATGGACATGGTGGGCGTGTCCATGGCCCTCGGCGCCTTCCTCGCCGGCCTGCTGCTGGCGGACTCGGAATACCGCCACGAACTGGAAGCGCAGATCGAACCCTTCAAGGGCCTGCTGCTGGGGCTGTTTTTCATCAGCGTCGGCATGGGCGCCAATATCGGCCTGCTGTTCAGCGCGCCGATCGCAGTGCTGGGCCTGACCCTGCTGCTGATCGCCATCAAGCTGCCGCTGCTGTTCGTGGTCGGGCGCCTGGCCGGTGGCCTGGGGCGCTTGAGCGCGGTGCGCCTGGGCGTGGTGCTGGCGGCCGGCGGTGAATTCGCTTTCGTGGTGTTCAAGATCGGCCGCGACCAGGGCCTGTTCGAGGCGCGCCTGTATGACCTGCTGGTGCTGACCATCACCCTGTCCATGGCCCTGACCCCACTGCTGCTCCTGGCCTGCGCGCGCTTCTTGCAGCCCAAGGCCAAGCCCGTGGAGATGCCCGCCGAGTACCGCGAGATCGAAACCGACGCGCCACGGGTGGTGATCGCCGGCATGGGCCGGATGGGCCAGATCGTCGCGCGGATCCTGCGAGCGCAGAAGATCCCCTTCGTGGCCCTCGACACCTCGGTCGACACCATCGAGCTGACCCGCAGCTTCGGCGGCATGCCGGTGTTCTACGGCGACCCGATGCGTGCGGAAATCCTCAAGGCGGCCAAGGTCGGCGAGGCGGAATATTTCGTGATCGCCACCGACGACCCGCAGACCAACATCAACACCGCCGCGGTGGTGCGCAAGCTCTACCCGCACATCAAGATCATCGCCCGCGCCCGTAACCGCCAGCACGTGCACAAGCTGGTGGACCTGGGTGCCGAGGCGGTGCGGGAAACCTATTACTCGAGCCTGGAAATGAGCCGCAAGGCGCTGATCGGCCTGGGCCTGACCCACGCCCAGGCCGACTCGCGGATCAAGCGCTTCACCGCCCACGACGAACAGGTGCTCGAAGCCCAGCACGCGATCTACGACGACCACGCCAAGATCCTGCAATCGGCCCAGGAAGCCCGGGCCGAACTGGCGCGGCTGTTCGAGGCGGATGAGCAGGACGAGCAGGCCGAAGGCGTGTTGCCGCCACCGCGCTGAGCATCGAGCTATGCGGTGCGGCTGAGATCTTTCGCGAGCAAGCTCGCTCCTACAGAGAAGCACCACGATCCCTGTAGGAGCGAGCTTGCTCGCGATGGCGTCGGGCCTGACTCCATCCCCTGGGCTCCTGACACCATCTGTCAGTCAGTTGCGCTACAGTGCTCGACGCCCCGTCCCGAATGGATACGCCGATGACCGCAGCCAGCCCCAGCGCCCCCGCCCTCAAGGAAATCTTCAACGTCGAACGCCTGGAACACATCGCCCGGGAAATGCTCGCGGTGTACCCGGCGTTCGACCACCGCGGCTTTCTCGCCCAGGCGAAACAGGGCCTCGCTGACCTCTCGGTGATGCAACGCCTGGCGCGGGTCAGCGAAAGCCTGCAGGCGGTACTGCCGGCGGATTACGAGGCCAACCTCGCACGGCTGTACGACCTGGCCCCGCGCCTGAACAGCCGCTTCGTCTGCATGTTCCTGCCGCACTATGTGGCCAGCTACGGCGGGCACGCCTTCGAGAGCTCGATGCAGGCGCTCAAGTATTTCACCGCTTTCGGCTCCTCGGAGTTCGCCATCCGCCCGTTCCTCGCCAATGACCTGCCGCGCACCCTGGCGGTGATGCGGGACTGGGCCCGGGACGACAACGAACATGTGCGCCGCCTGGCCAGCGAAGGCAGCCGCCCGCGCCTGCCCTGGTCGTTCCGCCTGGAGCGGATCCAGGCCGACCCGAGCCTGGCGGCGCCAATCCTCGAACGCCTCAAGGCCGACCCCAGCCTGTATGTGCGCAAGTCGGTGGCCAATCACCTCAACGACATCACCAAGGACCATCCCGACTGGGTCCTGGCGCTGATCGAAGGCTGGTCCCTGGACAACCCGCACACCGCCTGGATCGCCCGCCACGCCTTGCGCAGCCTGATCAAGCAGGGCAATCGCCGGGCGCTGGCGATCGTCGGCGCCGGGCAGGCGCCGCAGGTGAAGTTGCAGGGTCTGCGGGTCGAGCCGGCGGTGATCCGCCTGGGGGAACGGATCAACCTGTCCTTTGCCCTGGAGTCCACCGCCGACGCCAGCCAGCGCCTGGTGGTGGATTACGCCATCGACTACGTCAAGGCCTCGGGCGGCACCAGCGCCAAGGTGTTCAAGCTCAAGGCCTTCACCCTGCCCGCCAAGGCCCGGGAACAGCTCGGCCGCGCCCAGCACATCCGCGAACTGACCACCCGCCGCCACTATCCCGGGCGTCATGAGCTGCATATCCTGGTCAACGGCGAGCGCCTGGGCAGCACGGCGTTCGAGATCCACAACTGAAACCGCAAGGAGCGACCATGCAGCCCCATCCGCTGAAAACCCTGATCGAAGCCGCCGACCGCGCGATCACCGCCGAAGACTTCGACGGCCTGATGGACTTCTACGCCGAGGACGCCACGCTGGTGGTCAAGCCGGGCCTGGAAGCCCGGGGCAAGGAACAGATCCGCCGGGCCTTCGTGGCCATCGCCGAACACTTCAACCACAGCATGGTGGTCCGGCAAGGCGCAATGCAGGTCATCGAAGGCGCCGGCACCGCGCTGGTGATCATGCACACCCTGCTCGACACCCTGGACCGCGACGGCATCGCCAGCACCCTGGAACGGCGCGCCACCTATGTCTTTCGCCATGAACCGTCGGGCGCCTGGCGCTGTGTGATCGACAACTCCTATGGCACCGACCTGCTCGACGGCTGAGCCCGCGGGCGGCGATCTCGTAACAAATTGTTTCGCAAAATCAGCCGAGCGGCTTCTTGCAAAAACAACGGAAAACCACCTGGAAGCGTTCAGCTTGCAGATATGGCTTTGAGCCATATCTGCGGGGACGAAAACCCTGTTTCGAGGAAAAATTCCAGCGCTGCGAACGCCCTCTCCCGCCGTCCAACGATCTCGACCGAATCGAAGAAACCGCTCTATCTCGGGCCTTACAGCCGAAACGAATTGTCAGACAATGCTGTAAATCCGTATTGCGATAAATTATCATTTGGCGCCTCCCCCGCTAGCCACCCGCCTGTCACGCGCGATTCGCCGTGTGCGAGGTGGCTGATTTCAATGATTCACCCGAGGCGCTCATGTACCGTTTTCCGCTTTACCGTCCCCTGATCTGCGCCGGTCTCGGACTGCTCTCCTGGCAAGCCCTGGCTGCCTATCAACCGCAATCGGAAGCTGCCCTGGCCGCCGACGCCGTGATGGAATGCCAGTTCAACGCCGACCACAGCAGCGACTGCACCACCACCCAGCACTACACCATCCTCACCCCGGCGGGCCGGGAAATGCTCTCGCGCATCGACTTCAGCTATGCCGAAACCGATGGTTTCGAACTGCGCAAGGCCGAGTTCACCCAGCCGGGCGGCAAGCCTGTGGCGCTGGCGCCGACGCAGATCGATACCCGCACCGCACCGAATCCGGAACAGGGTTTCCTGCGCGAAAAGCAGACGTCCCTGGCCTTCCCCAACCTGCGGGTCGGCACCCGGCTCAGCTACACCGTGCAGCAGCACTACGCGGCCAAACCGCTGCTGGGGCAGTTCCACTCGGTGCTGCAGTTCGGCCCCAAGCCGGTGCGCCAGGACAGCTTCAAGATCACCTACCGCGCCACGCGCCCGATCATCTGGCGCAGCGAGCAGATGGACGATTACCGTTTTACGGCCTCCAGCGACCGGAAAAAACTCACCATCGAGCAGAAGGCCCCGGTCTTCCTCAACTACATCAATGAACCCTCGATCGGCTTTATCCGGCAGGTGCCGCGGGTCGAGCTGGGCAGCAGCACCGAGGTGCAGGACTATTTCGGCCCACTGGCCCAGCGCTACCAGCAAATCCTCGCCACGCCGCTGCCGCCGGCCAGCGCCAAGGCCGTGTCCGCCTTGCGCGAGCTGCCGCCCGCCGGGAAAGTCGCCGGGCTGATGCAGCACATCAACGACAACTACCGCTACCTGGGCGACTGGCGCGCCACCGAACGCGGTTACGTGCCGTTCGAGCTGGAGCAGATCGAACAGCGCGGCTATGGCGACTGCAAGGACCTGGCGGTGCTCCTGGCGGCCATGCTCAAGGCCAGCGGGATCAAGGCCGAGACGGCCTGGGTCAGCCGCGAGAACGTCGTCGCGCCACTGTTGATCCCCGGCACCCACGCGCCGAACCATGCCATCGTGCGGGCCGAGGTCGACGGCAAAGTGTGGTGGCTGGACCCGACCAACCCGGTGTTCGACCCGGGCCGCAGCATGCCGGACATCCAGGAGCGCTGGGCCTTTGTCAGCGACGCCAACGGCCAGGTGCGCCAGGACTACATTCCGCTGGAAGCGCCAGACACCAGCATCGTGCTGGACAAGCAGGAACACTTCGATCGCGCTGGCCAGGCCCGGGTCAACGCCCGTATCGAATTCAGCCATATGGAGCTGATGCGACTGATGGTGTCCGACAACCAGAACGGCATCGCCAGCAACGACCAGAGCCTGTGCGAGCGTTTCACCCGGGAACTGCGCGACTGCCAGATCGATCGCGAGCCGACCGCTTTCGTCGCCCCCAGGACCTATCGGGTCAAGGCCTCCCTGACCGACCTCAAGCCACTGGAAAACATCTCCGGCAGCTACTTCTACAAGAGCCCGGCCCTGGAGGGCGACTGGGACTTCCTGGTCAACTATCGCCGCAACGGCCAGCTGGCGGACCTGTACATCGGTGACGCCAATACCCTGCGCTACACCATTACCCTCTCCGGCGCCCAACTGGACAAAGACGTCAAGGCCTGCAACGTGCGCTCGCCCTGGTTCGACATGGACCTGCGCAGCGAACGGGTCAAGGGCGAGTACCGCTATCACTACCGCCTGAGCCAGAAAAAACGCTGGCTGAGCCATGAGGACATCGTCAGCGCGCCGTTCGAGGCCATGGTCAGCCAGGCCAAGGACTGCTCCGAACAAGCGCGGCAGTTGGTGCAGCTCAAGGGTGCAGCGAAAAAGACCTGATCCGCCCCCCCCTGTAGGAGCGAGCTTGCTCGCGATGAACGCAAAAGCAACGCGCTCATCCAGGTGATACGCGTCATCGTTGACGCCCATCGCGAGCAAGCTCGCTCCTACAAAAAACAATTGCCCTAGCCGGTTTCCGGCGTCGACTCGGCGAGCAGCAAGCCCTGCTCGGCCGCGCACAGCTCGACCAGGTAATCCCACACCACCCGCAGGCGCACGGATTTGTGCAGGTCGCGCCGGGTGCTGATCCAGTAGGCGCGCTGGATACTCTCGCCGGGCAGCAAGGGCACCAGCTGCGGATCGCCGGCGGCCATGTAGCACGGCAGCACGGCAATGCCCAGGCCGGAGCGCGCGGCCTGTTGCTGGGCGATCACACTGGTGCTGTGGAACACCACCTGGGGGTTGCGGCAGAAACTGTTGAGGAACTTCAGTTCCTGGCTGAACAGCAGGTCGTCGACATAATCGATCCAGGCATGTCGCCCCAGGTCCTCGCGGCTGCGCAGCGGCGGCGCGCGGTCCAGGTACGCCTGGCTGGCGTACAGGGCCAGGCGGTAGTCGGTGAGCTTGCGAGTCACCAGCATGTCGGCGTTGGGCCGCTCCAGGTGGATGCTGATCTCCGCCTCGCGGTTGAGGATGCTGACAAAACGCGGCACTGCCACCAGCTCCACCTCCAGCCCCGGATAACGCTCGAACAGGCCGCGCAGACGGCTGGCGAGAAACATGATACCCAGGCCCTCGGTGACGCCCACCCGGATCTTGCCCAGGGGCGCGGTGGACTGGGTGATTTCCTCCTGGGCCAGCAAGGCCACGTTCTCCATGGCCTCGGCGTGCTTGAGCAAAGCCTCCCCGGCCGGTGTCAGTTCGTAGCCCTGGGCATGCTGGACAAACAGCGCGGTGCCCAGGCTTTTCTCGATCGCCTCGATATGCCGGGCCACCGTGGCGTGGGTGGTCTTCAGCCGCTGGGCCGCGGTCAGCAAGCGACCGCTGCGTTGCAGCTCGAGAAAAAACCGCAGGTCGTTCCAGTCGAACATGACTCTTCCTTGCAGATGCCGGGGGAAGCCACTGTTTAAAAACGCACAGCGGCTGAGCAAAAACTAACATTCTTTTAACGAAAGCTAACAACTAGGATGAGCCCAACAAGAACGATAAAGCGAGGTCATGGATGCTGCCTGCCTTCGATCCATACGACTACATAGTGGTCGGCGCCGGCCCCGCCGGTTGCCTGCTGGCCAATCGGCTGTCCGCCAACCCGGCCCACCGCGTCCTGCTGCTGGAAGCCGGTGGCCGCGACAACTACCCCTGGATTCACATTCCCGTCGGCTACCTGTTCTGCATCGGCAACCCGCGCACCGACTGGTGCTTCAAGACCGAAGCCGAACCCGGCCTGCAAGGCCGCAGCCTGAGCTACCCGCGCGGCAAGGTGCTGGGCGGCTGCTCGTCGATCAACGGCATGATCTACATGCGCGGCCAGGCCGGCGACTATCAGCGCTGGGCCGCCGACGGCAACCCCGGCTGGAACTGGCAGGACGTTCTGCCGCTGTTTCGCAAAAGCGAAAACCACTTTGCCGGCGACTCGCAGTTCCATGGCGCCGCCGGCGAATGGCGGGTCGAGCGCCAGCGTCTGTCATGGCCGATCCTCGATGCCTTCCGCAGCGCCGCCGAACAGAGCGGCATCG
This sequence comes from Pseudomonas sp. GW531-T4, assembly GCF_017349615.1. Lineage (NCBI taxonomy): Bacteria > Pseudomonadati > Pseudomonadota > Gammaproteobacteria > Pseudomonadales > Pseudomonadaceae > Pseudomonas > Pseudomonas sp. GW531-T4. Next base: position 83,287 of record NZ_JACMZT010000014.1, on the reverse strand, counting down.
CCAGCGTCGACGACTTCAACGGCGGCGACAACGAAGGCTGCGGCTACTTCCAGGTCAACCAGAAAGCCGGGGTGCGCTGGAACGCCGCCAAGGCCTTCCTCAAGCCGATCCGCCAGCGGCCCAACCTCACCGTGCTGACCGGGGTCGAGGTCGATCGCGTGCTCCTGGAAAACGGCCGCGCGGCCGCGGTCAGCGCCCGTCACCAGGGCCAGCCGCAGACCTTCAAGGCCCGCCGCGAAATCATCCTCAGCGCCGGCGCCATTGGCTCGCCGAGCATCCTGCAACGTTCGGGAGTCGGCCCCGCCGCACTGCTGCAACGCTTAGGCATAGGCGTCGCCCACGAGCTGTCGGGGGTTGGCGGCAACCTGCAGGACCACCTGCAACTGCGGCTGATCTACAAGCTGGAAAATGCCCGCACCCTGAACCAGATCGCCGGCAGCCTGTGGGGCAAGCTGGGCATGGGCCTGCGCTACCTGTACGACCGCAGCGGCCCGCTGTCCATGGCGCCGAGCCAGCTGGGGGCCTTTGCCCGCTCCGGGCCGGAACAGACTTCGGCCAACCTCGAATACCACGTCCAGCCGCTGTCGCTGGAGCGTTTCGGCGAACCGCTGCACGCCTTCCCGGCCTTTACCGCGTCGGTCTGCGACCTGCGTCCGCAAAGCCGTGGCCGGGTGGAAATCCGTTCCGCCGACCCGCAGGCGGCGCCACTGATCCAGCCCAACTACCTGAGCCACCCGGAAGACCTGCGGGTCGCCGCCGACGCCATCCGCCTGACCCGGCGCATCGTCGCCGCGCCGGCCCTGCAAGCCTTCAAGCCCACGGAGTACTTGCCGGGGGCCGAGTTGCGCAGCGAAGAACAACTGCACGAAGCCGCTGCACGCATCGGCACCACCATCTTCCATCCGGTGGGCACCTGCCGCATGGGCCAGGGCACGGATGCGGTGGTCGATGCCGAGCTGCGGGTGCACGGCATCCCCGGCCTGCGCATCGCCGATGCCTCGATCATGCCGTACATCACCTCCGGCAATACCTGTTCGCCGACGCTGATGATCGCCGAGAAGGCCGCCGAGCTGATTCTCACTACCTCGACCAGGAGCCCTGCCGCCGAAAAACAAACCGTTACCCCCGCCTGATCGTTGAACCCTTGTAGGAGCGAGCTTGCTCGCGATGATGGCCGCAAGAGCGATGCAAGGTTCAAGGGCCTATCGCGAGCAAGCTTCGCTCCTACAGAGGCAGGCACAGAAGATAGCGACGCCACGCCGGCGCCGACAGTGGAACAACAAAAACAATCACTGTGAGGGATATCGATATGTCGGAACATGCTCAATCGCTGGACGCGGCCGCCGCCGCGCCCACCAGCCAGGAAAGCCAGAAAGTCATCTTCGCCTCGTCCCTGGGGACGGTCTTCGAGTGGTATGACTTTTTCCTCTACGGCGCCCTCGCGGCGGTCATCAGCAAGCAGTTCTTCGCCGGGGTCAACGACACCACCGCCTTTATCTTCGCCCTGATGGCGTTCGCCGCCGGGTTCGTGGTGCGGCCGTTCGGCGCCCTGGTGTTCGGTCGCCTGGGGGACATGATCGGGCGCAAGTACACCTTCCTCGCCACCATCATTCTCATGGGCCTGGCGACCTTCGCCGTGGGCCTGCTGCCGACCTACTCGAGCATCGGCATCGCCGCGCCGATCATCCTGGTCGCCCTGCGCATGCTCCAGGGCCTGGCCCTGGGCGGTGAATACGGTGGCGCCGCAACCTACGTCGCCGAGCACGCGCCCCAGGGCAAGCGCGGTTTCCACACCAGCTGGATCCAGTCCACCGCGACCCTCGGCCTGCTGCTATCGCTGCTGGTGGTGCTGGGCTGCCGCTACTTCACCGGCGACCAGTTCGAAGTCTGGGGCTGGCGCCTGCCGTTCCTGCTGTCGATCGTGCTGCTGGGCATTTCCACCTGGATTCGCCTGAGCCTGCACGAGTCGCCGGCCTTCCTGAAGATGAAAGAAGAAGGCAAGGCCAGCAAGGCGCCGATCCGCGAGTCCTTCGGTAAATGGGAAAACCTCAAGGTGGTGCTGATCGCCCTGTTCAGCATCAACGCCGGGCAAGCGGTGACCTTCTACGCCGCGCAGTTCTACGTGCTGTTCTTCCTCACCCAGTTCCTCAAGATGGACCCGGCCCTGGCCAACATGCTGCTGATCATCAGCGTGGTGATCGGCGCGCCGTTCTTCATCTTCTTCGGCTGGCTGTCGGACAAGGTCGGCCGCAAACCGGTGCTGATGGTCGGCCTGTTGCTGGCCACCGCGCTGTACTTCCCGATCTTCAAGTCCCTGGCCCACTACGCGAACCCGGCCATCGACCAGGCCAGCCGCCAGGCGCCGATCAGCGTGCTGGCCGACCCCGCCACCTGCACCTTCCAGTTCGACCCGGTGGGCAAGGCGCGTTTCGACAGCCCGTGCGACAAGGTCAAGACCTTCCTGGTCAAGCAGGGCCTGCCCTACACCAGCGTCGCCGCGCCGGCCGGCAGCCCGGTGCAGGTCAACGTCGGCGAGGTGCAGATCGACGGCTTCGACGAAGCCGCCCTGCGCGGTGCCGTGACCCTGGCCGGCTACCCGCAATCGGCCGACATCCAGAACGTCAACAAAACCATGGTCGTGGTGCTGATCGTCGCCCTGATCCTGATCGCCGCCATGTGCTACGGCCCGCTGGCGGCGCTGATGGTCGAGCTGTTCCCGACCCGCATCCGCTACACCTCCATGTCCCTGCCCTACCACATCGGCAACGGCTGGTTCGGCGGCTTCCTGCCCACCGTGTCCTTCGCCCTGGTGGTGTACACCGGCGATATCTTCTACGGCCTGTGGTACCCGGTGGTGATCACCGGGGTCAGCCTGCTCGTCGGCCTGACCTGCCTGCGGGAAACCCGCAACATCGATATCGACAAGAACTGAAAAGCCCCGGAAAACCCTCGCTGGCGATAGCGCCCCAAGGATGGTTGCAGGCCTTGGGGCCATCATCGTCAGCCAAGGGTAGCGGCCAAAAAAAACGGCGCGCCATGGCGCGCCGTTTTCGTTGCTATCGATCAGGCCACGATATCGGTGGTCGCCGCCTGGCCGATGGTGCCCACGGCGAAGTCCACCGCGCCAAGGCCAGTGAGGTCGACCAGCAGGCTGGTCTGGTCGGTCTCGGCGTAGTAGGTCAGGATCGCGTCGCCGGCGTGGCCGGTGAAGCCGCTGACGAAGTTCAGGGTCGCCTGCCCCGAGGCGAACTGCGCCAGGCCGCTGAGGTCGATCTTGTCCTGGCCGCTGGTGAAATCCATGATCCAGTCGGGCTCATCGAAGGTCGAATCGGATGCCGCGCCGAACACGAAGGTGTCCGCCCCTGCCCCGCCCCACAGCGTGTCGCGACCACCGCCGCCGTAGAGGATGTCGTTGCCGGCACCGCCTTCGAGGATGTTGGCCGCGGCGTTGCCGATCAGCAGGTCGTTGCCCGAGCCGCCAATGGCGTTTTCCAGGGTCACGCCATGGGCCACGGACACGTTGCCCACCAGGCCGCCGACGTCGGAGAACGAGCCCTCGTTGAGGTTGATCTTCTGGTTCTGGGTGAAGCCGGAGAAGTCCAGGGTGTCGTTGCCGCCGCCGTCCCACACCGAGAACACCAGCTTGGAGGCCGCCGAACTGGCGCTGTAGAAATCGCGCCCGGTGTTGGAGTTGAAGCCGTACACGGTATCGTCGGCGCGGGTCTCGTGGTTGGCGCCGTAGAGTTTCTGCACCGCGACAATGTCGTCCATCAGCGGCGCCGAGGCATAGGCGCCACCGCCGTCCTTACTGAAGTTCTGCCCGGTGTTGCTCTCGCTCCAGTAGCTCATCAGGCTGTAGCCGCGCGTGTCCTGGGCGTAGGTGGCATCGTTGTAGGTCGGGTTGCCGTTGCCGGCGTTGTAGGCGCCCGGATGGGACAGGCCCAGGCTGTGGCCGATTTCGTGGGTCAGGGTCTGGCGACCGTAGTTGCCGTTGCCCGGGGTTTCGTTGACCCGGTACTGATCGTTGATCAGGTACCAGGACTGGCCGTCATAGCTGCTGCCCGAAGGCAGGTAGGCGAAGGCCGCGCCACCGGTGCTGACGTTGTAGTTGCCGAAACTCAGGTGCCCGTCACCGCCGCTCGCGGCTTCGTTGAAGCTCACATTGGCCACGTCCGACCAGGATTGCAGGGCCAGGAACGCCTGGGCTTTCTGCAACGCGCTGAACTCGCTGAAGGTGCCCAGCTTGGGGTTGTAGTTGGCCGGTTCGCGGGTGAGGAAGCTATAGCTCAGCTCGATCTTGCCGTCGCCGTTCTGGTCGTGCCAGGACAGGTTCTTGCGCAGGATCTGGTCGGCGGCCTGGTCCGCGGTGTACGACGGCTTGCCATTCACCAGCTCCGAGCCGCCACGGTCATAGGCATGGCTGAAGGCAGTGATCAGTTGGTAGGCATCGCTGCCTGGAGCTGCCGAAAAACCGGCATTTTCTTTGGCTTTTGACATCATTTACATCCTTGTTCAACGCTGAAAATTTCCGATAGACCACGGCGACCTGTTAGCGAGATCGTCCTATCACTCGCCCTATTCAAGGCGGGGAAAAACTGACACAGAGATCGGCGCCTCGTCCACGATTTTTATTGTCCGACAATATGCCCAGACAACCTTTCATATCATTAAAATCGCCGCCAATCCCTTACCCAGGCACGCCATACGCTAAGCTTCAGCGCTAACGGAGCCCCCTGCCGCACCCGGGCTTCTGCCTGTTTCCTGAAGGAGTCCACGATGAAAAAAATCCTCCTTAGCTGCGCCCTGTCGCTGGTCGCCAGCGCCGCCCACGCCGAAGGTATCCCGCTGTTCAACGTCGACTGTCCGGGCAATATTCCAGTCAGCGCGGAGGAAGGGGGACCGGTGTTCATCAACGGCAAAGAGGCCCAGACCAAGACCGTCAACGAGCGTTTTTTCGAGGCCAAGGGCTCGGGCATCACGGTGGACATCAGCGTGGAAGATGACGACTCGGTGGTCGTGACCTACAGCGGCAAGCAAGGCGCCAGCGGCATTTGCACCTCGGTCGACGACTGAGCCCTTCCCTGTAGCCGCTGCCGAGCCCGCGAGGCTGCGATCGGCCGCGAAGCAGCCGTAATGGGGGACATCGCGGTTATCCAGACTCAACGCGTTCTCAGGTTTTGCGCCTGCTACGTCGGAATGCCGCCCAAGTCGTTCGCAGCCTCGGCAGCGGCTACGACGAGATGCCTCCTAGAACAACCCCATCTGCCCACCCACCAGGGTGCTGAAATCATCCTGCACGAACGGCAGGATGGCATCCGCCACCGGCTGCAATTGGCGGGTCACGTAGTGATCGTAATCGATGGCCGCGGTGCGGTTTTCCAGGGGTTCGGGACCGGCCAGGGTGATCACGTAGCTGATCCAGCCGCCGTTCTGATAGCGCTGGGGCCGGCCGTGCTGCTGGTTGTATTCGTCGGCCAGGCGCGCGGCGCGTACATGGGGTGGCACGTTGCGTTCGTAGTCGTCCAGCTGGCGGCGCAGGCGCTTGCGGTACACCAGTTGCTCGTCCAGCTCGCCGGCCAGGGTGCGCCGCACGTAGTCGCGCACATAATCCTGGTACGGCTGGCGATGGAAGATCCGCTGGTACAGCTCCTGCTGGAACTGCTGGGCCAGCGGCGACCAGTCGGTGCGCACCGCTTCCAGGCCCTTGTAGACCATCTCCTGGGTGCCGTCGGCGCGAGTCACCAGGCCGGCGTAGCGCTTCTTGCTGCCCTCCTCCGCGCCACGAATGGTCGGCATCAGGAAGCGGCTGAAGTGGGTTTCGAACTGCAGTTCCAGGGCGCTTTCCAGGCCGTATTCATCGCGCAGGTGATCGCGCCACCACTGGTTGACGTGCTGCACCAGCGCGCGGCCGATGCGCGCGGCATCCGCCTCGGCGTGGGCGCTGCCGAGCCAGACGAAGGTCGAGTCGGTGTCGCCGTAGATCACCTTGTGGCCCTGCGCTTCGATGAGCTGGCGGGTGCGGCGCATGATTTCGTGGCCGCGCATGGTGATCGACGAGGCCAGGCGCGGATCGAAGAATCGGCAGCCACTGGAACCGAGCACGCCATAGAAGGCGTTCATGATGATCTTCAGCGCCTGGGACAGCGGCGCGTTGTGTTCGCGCTTGGCCACCTCGCGGCTCTCGGCGACCCGGGCGACGATCGACGGCAGGCAATGCCGGCTGCGGGAAAACCGCGCGCCGCGAAAGCCCGGCACCGACTCGTCGTCCGCCGGGTGGCGCAAGCCTTCCACCAGCCCCACCGGGTCGATCAGGAAGCTGCGGATGATCGACGGGTACAGGCTCTTGTAGTCCAGCACCAGCACCGACTCGTACAGACCCGGCCGCGAGTCCATGACAAAACCGCCGGGGCTGGCCTCCGGCGGCTTCTCGCCGAGGTTCGGCGCGACGAAGCCCTGGCGGTGCATCAGTGGCATGTACAGGTGGGTGAAGGCCGCCACCGAACCGCCGCTGCGGTCGGCCGGCAGGCCGGTGACCGTGGCCCGCTCGAGAAGAAAGGTGAGCAGCTCGGTCTTGGCGAAAATCCGCGTCACCAGCTCGCAGTCCTTGAGGTTGTAGCGCGCCAGGGCGGGCTTGTCCTCGGCGAACATACGGTTGATTTCGTCCATGCGCTGGTAAGGGTTGTCGATCGACTTGCCTTCGCCGAGCAGGGTCTGGGCGACGTTTTCCAGGCTGAAGGACGGGAAGCTCCAGGTCGCCGAGCGCAGGGCTTCGATGCCATCGATGATCAGGCGCCCGGCGGCCGCGGCGAAATAATGGGTACGGCTGCCGTGTTCGCGCCACTGCATCTCCTCGCCACCACGCCCCAGGCGCAAGGGCACCGCCAGGCGGCGCGCGTGTTCGTGCAGCACCCGCAGATCGAACTGCACCAGGTTCCAGCCGATGATCGCGTCCGGGTCGTGCCGCGCCAGCCACTGGTTGAGCCGCTCGAGCAACTGCTCGCGACTGGCGCAGAACTCCAGGTCGAAGTCCACCGCGCTGTCGTCCTCGCGAGCACGGCCGAGCATGTACACCTGGCGCTGGCCACAGCCTTCCAGGGCGATGGAATACAGCTCGCTGGTCTCGCTGGTCTCGATATCCAGCGACACCAGCTTCAACGACGGTCGGTAGTCCGGCGCCGGCTTCATCTGCGCCTCCAGCAGCATCCCGCCCTCGCCCGGAGTACCGCCGAACCACACCGGCGCGGTGATGAAGCGCTCCATCAGGTAGCGCTCGGGCGGCCGCACATCGGCCTCGAACACCTCGACGCCGGCGCGGCGCAAGGTCTTTTCAAGGCGGATCAATTGATTGTGCTGCGGGCAGTACAGGCCCAGCACCGGGCGGTGCTGGAAGTCGCACAGGCCCAGGGGGCGCAATTCGACATCGCGATCGTCGGCCAGCAGGCGCCGGGCCTGTTCCTGCTGTTCGGCGGGAATGAAGGCCACGGAGGTCTGCACCGGCAAGCGGATCTGGCGCGGCCCGGCATCGGTCGCCAACCAGAACTCGACTTCCGTGCCTGCCGGCGTGTCACGCCAGTGCCGGGTCAGGACGAAGCCCTGCTGTAAATCCACCACTGCAACCTCAAGAACCTGTTTCAAGGCCTTGATTCTACCTGCCTTCGGTCGCGATAGCCCGTTCCGGGCATGGGCCGAAAGGTTTTGTCGGACAATATGTAGTGCTTGAAAATTTTCACTACAAAACCGTTGACGAGGCGAATTTGCCCTTGCATGATGCAGGCGTCTCCCCGATCGGGAGACTTGGCAAAGGTGTTATGAGCAAGCTCGTCTGACCGCCGAGCTGTTAACCCGGATGTGTACTGCCCACAAGGCAGATTGATGAAACTGACCTGGCATGAACGTCCAGTACAAAGGGCGGGAAGCTGGCGAAAACTCCTCAAGATGCTTGTGGCCGAAACTGAAAACTTCGGCAGCTTGATCCAGGTTTACGCTGCTTCTCTTCGTTGTGACGCTATTGCGTAGCAGTTAATCAAGACGACTACACGCATCAGGCTCTGGGCCTTATCTGTATCCGACAGACACCCTCTGTCGCCCTGTTTCCGGTATCAGGGTTCAACTTACCGATGTAGCGATATCAATTAGCGACTCAACTAGATAGATCGAAATGGTCAAGGGGCTTACAAATGAATCTGAACAATCAACCTACTATTGATGAACTGGCTCGTATGTTCGCGGCACAGAAAGACAAACATGACAGCCACATCCTGTGGATTGCCAAGTCTGGCCAGGTCCATATCGACTGCCTGTCGCCCCACGCCCATGAAGAAGAGTTCGACAAGAACAACCAGGACCTGCTGGCCCGCCTGAAAATGTACCGCCGTGGCCAGGGCTACGTCGGCAAGAAGGCCGCCGCCGACAGGGACTTCATCGGACGGGTACTCGATACCCTGAAGAATGAATGGCAATCGCTGCAGAACAAGTCGGAAGTTCGGGTGATTGACCGGTTCTGCTAAGTGCAACTTGTCGTTGTCGCTGATCAACCGTTGATTCATTAAACAAGAAGGGACGCTCCAATAAGAGCGTCCCTTTTTTATTGCAACTTGCCGGTTATTTGGATGACGCGGTGCTTCTGCTAAACCGCGTTATCGTTGGTCGCTGGCTTACTTGACCTGACGCTGCGGCGCCTTGTGCACCATGGTGTAGGCATAGTCCACGCCCATGCCGTAGGCGCCGCTATGCTCACGCACCAGGTCCATCACCGCGTCGTAGGTTTCCTTGTGCGCCCAGTCGCGCTGGAATTCGAGCAGCACTTGCTGCCAGGTCACCGGCACCGCGCCGGCCTGGATCATGCGCTGCACCGACATGTCATGGGCTTCCTGGGTAGTGCCACCGGAAGCGTCGGTGACGATGTACACCTCATAACCTTCGGCCAGGGCTTCCAGGGCCGGGAAGTTCAGGCAGACCTCGGTCCACAGCGCGGCCATGATCAGCTTCTTGCGCCCGGTGGCCTTGACCGCTTCCACCAGCTTCTTGTCTTCCCAGGAGTTCATCGAGGTGCGCTCGATCGGCTGGTGGTCCGGGAACACGCTGAGCAGTTCCGGCCAGATGTAGCCGCTGAAGCTCTCGGTTTCCACCGAGGTGAAGATGGTCGGCACGTTGAAGATCTTCGCCGCCTTGGCCAGGCCCACGGTGTTGTTCTTCAGGGTCTGGCGGTCGATCGACTGCACACCGAAGGACATCTGTGGCTGGTGGTCGATCAGGATCAGGGCGGAGTTGCTTGGGTTGAGCAGTTCACGGATAGACATGGCGCGTTCCTTTTGATGTCGATAGCTAAGTGGGTTAAAGCGTTGAGTTGCAAAATTCGGGGGCTCGGCGCGGATTCCGTTGTGGAGGCTTTGCTGCCGGCTTGGTGGCTAATTTAGGGGCTAGATTAAAAAGGGACAATTCCCTAAAATCGAGAATCATTGATTCCAAAATAGGGACAGTCATGGATCGCATCGAATGCATGCGCGCGTTTGTCATCACGGTCGATGCCAACGGCTTCGCCGCTGCGGCCCGGGCCATGGACGTGCCGCGCTCGAAAGTCAGCAAACAGATCCAGGCGTTGGAGGAAGCCATCGGCGTGCAGTTGCTGCACCGCACCACCCGCAGCCTGCACCTGACCGAAGCCGGCGCCGAGTACTACGAGTCGGCGCGGGAAGTCCTGGCCGCCGTGGACGAGGCCGAACAGCGGGCGCGGGACGGCATCGGCGAATTGCGCGGGGTGCTGCGGGTCAACGCGCCGATGTCCTTTGGCTTGCGCCGCCTCGGGCCGCTGGTGCCGCTATTCCATGAGCAGCACCCGAACATCGAGTTGCAGCTGGTGCTCAGCGACCAGCAGGTGGACCCGGTACGCGGCGGTTTCGACGTGACCATCCGCATCGCCAGCCTGGCCGACTCGTCGATGGTCGCCAAGCTGCTGGCCCCGGCGCCGCGGATCATGGTGGCCTCGCCGGACTACCTGAAGCGCGCCGGCATCCCGCAGACGCCCCGCGACCTGACCGCCCACCAGTGCCTGAACTATGGCTACCTGCAAAGCGGAGTCAGCCTGCAATTGAGCAACGGCAAAGACACCCAGCGCGTCCACGTCACCGGCCCGCTGCACGCCAACAACGGCGACCTGCTGGCCCAGGCCGCCGAGGCCGGCATGGGCATCGCCCTGCTGCCCGACTTCATCGTCGCCGACGCCCTGGCCGCCGGCCGCCTGGTGCCGGTGCTGTGCGAATGGCAGGCGCCGCCGATCAGCATCCACGCGGTGTACCCGTCGGCCCGGCGCGTGCCGCAAAAGACCCGGGCCTTTATCGAATTCCTGGTCGCCCAGTTGGCGGAGAAACCGCCTGTGCATCCGTAGGTGATCCAGGCGAGATGGGGTGTCAGATACACCGCCTCGCGGGCAAGCCTCGCTCCTACAGAAGCCGGGAACACCATGGCGTCCCTGTAGCCGCTGCCGAGCCCGCGAGGCTGCGATCGGCAACGCAGGGGCCGCAAAACCGGGCACCGCGTTCCTACAGGCAAACCGCATGCGCAGGTTTTGCGAGGACTTCGTCCTCGAGCGCAGCCTCGCGCTGCTCGGCAGCGGCTACAGACATGCGTGAACACCTCCTCTTCTGTAGGAGCCAGGCTTGCCGGCGATGCAGGCGACGCGGTGCCGCGGGCGACCTGGGCTGTCTCGGCGATGGACCTACACTGAATGCATACACCTCGGCATTCGTGAGGGGCCATCATGCGTAACTCTCCCAGACTCGCGGCGCTCAGCCTGGTCGCCAGCCTCGTCTACCTTGGCCTGGCCATCCTCGGCATGGGCGGGCTGGTGGCGTTCTTCTCCCACCCGGCGTTGTGGGTCATCGCCCTGTCCTTGCTGGCGATGGCCGGCGTGGCCCAGTTCAGCGAAGGCAACCTGAGCCCCGGCAAACAGGAAGACCGGGAAAACCGCTGGGTCCTCGCCGCCTTCGGCATCCTCGGGCTGTTGCTGGCCTTTCTTCCCGCCTACACCGACCGCCTGAATTTCTGGACCTTTGGCGGCACCGACACGCGCTGGTTCGGCGTGGTGTTCTTTATCGCCGGTGGCATCTTGCGGCTGTGGCCGGTGTTCGTGCTGGGCAATCGCTTCAGCGGCCTGGTGGCGATCCAGCCCGGCCATCAGCTGGTGACCACCGGCATCTACGGCACCCTGCGTAATCCGAGTTACCTGGGGTTGCTGATCAATTGCGTGGGCTGGGCCCTGGCCTTCCGCTCCGGGGTCGGCCTGCTGCTGACAGCCTTGATGCTGATCCCGCTGATCGCCCGCATCCACGCCGAAGAAGCCTTGCTGCGCAAAGAGTTCGGCAAGCAATACGACACTTACTGCGCCTACACCTGGCGCCTGGTGCCCTGGATCTACTGAGGACTTTTTCCGTTACGTTGCCGGGGGCGGTGTTAAATATTTTGTGACGCGCCCCTTGGCAGCGAGGACCAGTCCCGGTAAAACGGTGAGCCTCACTTGCACGAAATGTCCGTGAATTCTTGACGAGATCCGCCGACCGATGAACGCCTTGTGTTGCCGCCCGCCCTGCCAGACATGCGCTGCTGCCCCGTGCAGCCGCCTCGGCATTGGCATGGCGACAACGCAACGCACCCGCGGCGATCTCCACGGCACCCCCGGGGACCCGCGATGAAACTGCTGGTCAATCTGCCCATGGCCCTGTGCCGCTCCCGCCTGCGTCATTCCTCGCGCCCTCCGGATCTCTCGCTTTCGCTCTGAACGCGCGCCTTTGCGCGTCGAGCCCTGCCGCCTTGCTATCTGCCATTGCAACCGGGCCATGCCGGCGCCGCTGCATGAACCGAACCTGCGCGCCGTCATGGCGCAAGCGAGAGAACCATGAAATTTGCAGCCCTTGATGAGGCCCGTAGCTTCCTGGCCGCCAACCCCGATATCGACATGATCGAGCTGTTCATCCTCGACGCCAACGGCGTGCCGCGCGGCAAGCTGCTGCACCGCGAAGAACTGCTGGCGGTCTATGAAAGCGGCCGCCCGCTGCCCAGCACCATCCTCGGCCTGACCCTGCAGGGCGACGACGTGGAAAACTCCGGTCTGGTCTGGGACGTCGGCGATATCGACTGCCGCGCCTACCCGCTGGCCGGCAGCCTGGTGCGCCTGCCGTGGCGACAGATCCCCACCGCCGCGGTGCAGGTCAGCATGCACCCGCAGGAAGGCCTGCCGGCCAGCATCGCCGACCCGCGCCACCTGTTGATCAAGGTCATCGACCAGCTCAAGGCCGAGGGATATCACCCGGTGATGGCCTGCGAGCTGGAGTTCTACCTGCTGGATACCAAGCGCGACAGCAACGGCCGCCCGCAACCGGCGCTGGACGCCGACGGCGGCCGGCCACGGCACACCCAGGTCTATGGCCTGCGCGAGCTGGAGCAGATCGAACCCTTCCTCGCCGACCTCTACGCCGCCTGCAAGCTGCAAGGCATTCCGGCGCGCACGGCGATTTCCGAATACGCCCCGGGCCAGGTGGAAATCACCCTGGAGCACGGTGATGCCCTGGAGGCCATGGACCAGGCGGTGCGCTACAAGCGCCTGGTCAAGGCCGTGGCCCACCAGCACGGGATGCAGGCGACCTTCATGGCCAAGCCCTTCGATGACCTGGCGGGCACCGGCATGCACATGCACGTGAGCCTCGCCGACGCCGCGGGCCACAACCTGTTCGCCGCCGAAGACCCGGCCGGCACCCCGCTGCTGCGCCAGGCGGTGGGTGGCATGCTCGCGTCGCTGCTCGACTCGCTGCTGCTGTTCTGCCCCAACGCCAATTCCTATCGCCGCTTCCAGGCCAACAGCTACGCGCCGCTGGCACCGACCTGGGGCGTCGACAACCGCACGGTGAGCCTGCGAGTGCCGGGCGGCCCGGCCAACAGCCGGCATATCGAGCACCGCATCTGCGGCGCCGACGCCAACCCCTACCTGGCGGCCGCGGCGATCCTCGCCGGGATCCATCGCGGCCTGCGCGAACAACTCGATCCGGGCGACCCGGTGCAAGGCAACGGCTATGCCCAGGCCAGCGAACTGCTGCCCACCGACTGGCTGACCTCGCTGACCGCCCTGGAGAACTCCAGCTGGGCCCGCAATGCCCTGGGCAGCGAATTCCTCGGGGTCTACCTGGCGGTCAAGCGCGCCGAATACCGCCAGTTCATGGCCGAAGTCGGCGAGCAGGACTGGCGCTGGTACCTGACCCAGGCGTGACGCGCTGGCCGGCGTCATAGCGCCGGCCCGGCCCCTTCCCAGCATTCGAGAACGACCCATGACAGCCGCATTCAACCCGGTAACACCGGCAGCCGAACGCTGCCCTTCCTACTACAGCGCCACCCTGAATGACGAAACCGCCTACCCGCCCCTGCAAGGCCAGGTGAGCGTCGACGTGGTGATCATCGGCGGCGGTTTCACTGGCGTCGCCAGCGCCGTGGAACTGGCGGAAAAAGGCCTGAAAGTGGCCCTGGTCGAAAGCCACAAGATCGGCTGGGGCGCTACCGGGCGCAACGGCGGCCAGGTCACCGGCAGCCTGTCCGGCGACGAGGCCATGCGCAAGCAGATGCGCCGCACCCTGGGCGACGAGGTCGACGATTTCATCTGGCAACTGCGCTGGCGCGGGCACCGGATCATCCGCCAGCGCGTGGACAAATACGCCATCGCCTGCGACCTCAAGCACGGCCACCTGCATGCCGCCTACAAGCCCAGCCACCTCGCCGGCCTGCGTGCCGACTATGAAGAAGCGGTGCGCCGCGGCATGGGCGACGAGGTCAGCCTGCTGGACCAGCAACAGCTGCGCGAGGTGCTGGACAGCCCGCTGTACCACGGTGCGATCAAGAACACCCGCAACCTGCACCTGCATCCGCTGAACCTGTGCATCGGCGAAGCCCGCGCCGCCGAGAGCCTCGGCGCGCTGATCTTCGAGCACAGCGAAGTGCTGCAGATCGTCCACGGCGAGCGCCCGGCGGTGATCACCGCCCAGGGCCGCATCGACGCCAGACAGGTGCTGCTGGCCGGCGACGTGTACCACAAGCTGGAGCCGAAACAACTCAAGGGCAAGATCTTCCCGGCCATGGGCGGCATCGTCACCACCGCGCCCCTGGGCGACCTGGCCAAGCGCCTCAACCCCCAGGACCTGGCGGTCTACGATTGCCGCTTCGTGCTCGACTATTACCGCATGACCGCCGACGGCCGCCTGTTGTTCGGCGGCGGCGCCAACTACAGCGGCAAGGACTCGCGGGACATCGCCGGCGAACTGCGCCCGTGCATCGAACGCACCTTCCCGGCGCTCAAGGGCGTGGCCATCGACTTCCAGTGGAGCTGCGCCATGGGCATCGTGATCAACCGCATCCCGCAACTGGGCAAGCTCTCGGACAACGTCTGGTATTGCCAGGGCTACTCCGGCCACGGCATCGCCACCAGCCACATCATGGGCGAGATCATGGCCCAGGCCATCACCGGGCACTTGGGCGACTACGACACCTTCGCCGCCTGCCAGCACATCCGCGTGCCCTTCGGCGACCAGCTGGGCAACCCGATGCTGGCGGCGGGCATGTGGTACTACCAGATGCTTGAACGGTTGCGCTAAGGCCCCGTACTCCTCGCTTCTGTAGGAGCGAAGCTTGCTCGCGATAGCGCCCTCACGACCGCCATCGCCAGCAAGCCTTTCGCCGCGACACCTGCCTGGTAGCGATCTGTAACCATTGAAAATCATCGTCCCTGGAATCGGGTAGTACGCTTGCGCAGCACCCTGAATGCTCAGTGCCCAAACCGACCGGGCACTCCTACTCATGCGCACGCCCAAGCGGGTGCCAGGGCGACACATAAACCGGCCTTCGTGGCCCTCCAGTTTCAATGAACAAGGATCGCTCAAGCATGAAATTCGCCTACACCATTTTCTATGTCCCGGATGTCAGCGCCTCGCTGGCGTTCTTCAATCGCGCCTTCGGCCTGCCCACCCGTTTTCTCCATGAGTCCGGCACCTACGGCGAACTGGAAACCGGCGCCACCGCCCTCGCCTTCGCCGCCCATGAACTGGGCGCAATGAACTTCAACGGCGGCCACGTCGAGGCCCACAGCTCGGCCAGGCCGCTGGGCATGGAAATCGGCCTGGTCTGCGCAGACGTGCACGCCGCCCATCAAAAGGCGCTGGATGCCGGCGCCAGCGAACTCAGCGCGCCCAGCGAAAAACCCTGGGGGCAGACCGTGTCCTATGTGCGTTGCCCCGACGGCCTGCTGGTGGAGTTGTGCACGGCGGTGCAATCCTAGTTCCTTCGGCTCGTGCGGGCACAAAACCCGCGCGAACCTATACAACCCGGGAATCTGCTCTAGGCTGAAGCCTCGGCGACTATGGATATAGAGCCATCGAGCAAGTGGAAACACATGGAAATGACTTTCAAGGAGAAACCCCATGTCTGCGATTCCTTCAAGAACCAACCGCTCTCCCCTGCGCATGAACAAGGATGTCACTGCGCTGATTCCGGACTTCCCCTTTCACTACGCCAACTATTTGCAGAGCGCGACTAATCGAAAGCTTCCCCCCTGCCAGGTAGACCCGGAGAACTATGGGCAGAAAGTGTTGATCGTCGGCGCTGGCGTCTCCGGTCTGGTCGCCGCCTATGAAGCCATGCGCATGGGCCTGCACCCGGTGGTGGTCGAGGCCTCCGAGCGCATCGGCGGGCGGCTCTACTCCAAGGTCCAGGGCGACCCCGAAAACCCGGGCAGCCAGGTGCTCTGTGAACTGGGCGCCATGCGTTTCCCGGTGTCGGGCAAGGCGCTGTTCCACTACTTCCGCAAAGTCGGCATGACCGAAAACTCGGCGGACTTTCCCAACCCGGGGACTGCCGCCGCCGTCAGCACGGTGGTCGATTACCGCGGGGAGAAGGTCTATTACGAAGTGGACGGCAACCCGGCCTTTCCAAAGCCACAGGAATACGTCGAGCTGGAAGACCAGTTCTTCGATGACTTCCTGGAAAACTACCACTTCAAAGATCTGGAAAAGGCCATGACCGAGGGCTCCATCGATCAACAGAAGATCAAGCAGCTCTGGAATGCCATCGTCAAACCTCAGTCGGGAACCAGCGGCGACGACGTCAGCTTCTACGCCGCGCTCCTGGAAAACTCCGGCTGGAGCAAGGCCGATATCGACCTGTTCGGCCAGATCGGCTTCGGCACCGGCGGCTGGAACACCGACTACCCCAACAGCATCCTCGAGTTGCTGCGCGTGCTGTACACCGGCCTGGATGCCGACCACCAACTGATGTTCGACGGCTCCTCGAGCCTGCCGCAACGACTCTGGTCCAAGGCGCCGAAAGAACTGGGTGACGTGATGCTGCACTGGGGCGAGGACACCACGGTCGAAGCGCTGTCGCGCGAGGTATTCGCCGACCCGTTCCACAAGGAGGTGCGACACATCGAACGCCAGCCGGACGGTTCCTTCCGCGTCGCCATCACCGACACCCGCACCCGGAAGACCCAGCAGTGCCACTTCCCCAGCGTCATCTACACCCCGCATGTGCGGATCCTCGACAAACTGCGCTACTCGGGGAACCCGCAAAGCCTTCCCGCCATGAACAGCCTGCTGCCCATCGATACCTGGGAAGCCATCATGTACACCCACTACATGCAGTCGGCGAAGATTTTCGCCGCCACCCAGCGCCCGTTCTGGAACGACCCGGTGGTGGGCGACGAGCAACGCAAGATGAGCATCACCCTCTCCGACCGCCTGACCCGCGGCACTTACCTGGTCGACTACTCGGCCAGCAAGGGCGACTACAAAGGCAGCGGGATCTTCCTGTCCTACACCTGGAACGACGATGCGCTGAAATTCCTCGGCGACCGCCCCGCGCCGTTACCGCAGCATGTCGAGCTGTGCACCAACCTGCTGGACAACGTCTACCCGGGGATCAACCTCAACGAGCAATACAGCACCGTCAATGCGTTCGTGGAGCACAACTGGGAGGATCAGCCGCTGTACCTGGGCGCCTTCAAGATGAACCTGCCGGGGCAGTACGAATATCAGCGGCGGATCTTTTCCCAGTTCATGAGCGGCATCGACACCGGCAATCCCGACCGCTTCATCCTGGCGGGCGATGACGTGTCCTGGACGGCCGGCTGGGCCGAAGGCGCGGTCACCACCGCGATCAATGCGCTGAACAAGCTGGCGGTGTGTTTTGGCGGCGGCAGCCAGCCGGCCAACCCGGGGCCGGTGGAATCCTGGGAGCAGTTGAAACCGGTCGAGTTGAGCTGACCGGTAAATAGCGTCACTCCAGACCCCGTCGCTGCCAGACTGGCACGGCGGGGTCTATGTTTCACGACCTGGCGCTGCTTAGCGCCCCCATTTCTCCAAGGCAAACTCAACGAAACTGCGCAGCTTGGGCAGGCGGTAACGGTCCTGGGCGTAGAGCAGGTGCATCGCCCGCCGGGGCAATTGATAGTCCTGCAGCACGGGCACCAGCCGCCCCTGTTGCAGGTCTTCTTCCACCAGGGCATCGGGCATCATCACCACCCCCAGGCCACCCCGCGCCGCGCGATGCAGGCCGGACGAGGTGTTGGTCAACAACGAGCCGGACACTGGAATCAGCACGTCGCCCTCGGGCCCGCGCAACGGCCATTGGGTGGCGGTGGAGCTCCACTCGTCACCGGCCGGATAGGCGAACGCCAGGCAGTTGTGGTGCTGCAGGTCCTCCGGGACTCGTGGCGTGCCGCAGCGCTGTAGATAGTCCGGCGCCGCGCAGATGGTCAGGGTGTAGTCCTCCAGGGGCCGGGCGATCAGCGACGAGGTGTCCAGGTTGCCCAGGCGAAAAGCCACGTCGAAGGCACCGTCGATCAAGTCGAAGCGCTGGTTGGCCAGCGTCAGCTCCACCTTGACCTGCGGGCAGCGCAGCTGGAATTCGCTCAGGGCCGGCGCCAGGCGCTCGGTGCCGAAGGTCAGCGGCGCGGTGATGCGCAGGGTGCCCGACGGCTCGCCCTGGACCTGTTCCGCCATGCGCTCGGAGTCCGCCACCAACCCCAGCACCGCCAGGCAACGCTGGTAATACTCGGCGCCGAACTCAGTCAGGCGCTGGCGCCTGGTGGTGCGGCTGAGCAGGCTGACCCCGAGGCGCTGCTCCAGGGCCCGCAGGTGATTGCCGACCATGGTGGTGGACAGGCCGCACTCGCGGGCGGCGGCAGTCATGTTCCCCGCCTCCACCACCTTCACGTACACCGTCATCGCCTGGAACAGATCCATTATCAACCCTGACTTGAAGATGATTAAAGAATTGACGAGTTTATCTAGCTCAGGTGGCTAACGATACTGCCAGCACACCCCTTGGATGGAGCTACCCGTCATGACCGCCACCTGCCTGATGAACACCTATCAGCCGCTGCCGCTGAGCTTCACCCGCGGCCTGGGCACGCGCCTCTGGGACCAGACCGGCCGCGAATACCTGGACGCGGTGGCCGGCGTGGCGGTGACGGGCGTCGGCCATTCCCATCCCAGACTGGTCAGTGTCATCAGCGAACAGGCCGGCCTGCTGCTGCACACCTCCAACCTCTACGGCATCGACTGGCAACAGCAGCTGGCGCAGCGGCTGACCCGCCTGGCCGGGATGGACCGGGCGTTCTTCAACAACTCCGGCGCCGAAGCCAACGAGACCGCGTTGAAGCTGGCGCGGCTGCACGGCTGGCACAAAGGCATCGAGCGGCCGCTGATCATCGTCATGGAGAACGCCTTCCACGGCCGTACCCTGGGCACCCTGGCGGCCAGCGACGGGCCAGCGGTACGCCTGGGCCTGAACTCGCTGCCGGGGGATTTTCTCAAGCTGCCCTTCGGTGACCTGGCCGCCCTGGAGCAAGCCGCGCAGGCCCACGGCCCGCGTATCGCCGCGGTGCTGATGGAGCCGATCCAGGGCGAAAGCGGTATCCGCCTGGCCCCGCCCGGCTACCTCAAGGGCGTGCGCGAGCTGTGCAGCCGGCGCAACTGGCTGCTGATGCTCGACGAGATCCAGACCGGCATCGGCCGCACCGGCCAGTGGTTCGCCTGCCAGCATGAAGGCGTAGTCCCGGACGTGATGACCCTGGCCAAGGGCCTGGGCAACGGCATCCCCATCGGTGCCTGCCTGGCCCGGGGCAAGGCCGCGCACCTGTTCACCCCCGGCAGCCACGGCAGCACCTTCGGTGGCAACCCGCTGGCCTGCCGGGTGGCCTGCACCGTGCTGGAGATCATCGAGCAACAAGGCCTGCTGGCCAACGCCAGGCGCCAGGGCGAGCACCTGCTGCAACGCTTGCGGGCGGAGCTGGCCGATCACCCGCAGGTCCTGCAGGTGCGTGGCCTGGGGTTGATGATCGGCATCGAGCTGAAAGCCCCACAACGCGAGCTGGCGCTCCGGGCGGCCCAGGATCACGGACTGCTGATCAACGTGACCCGGGGCAGCACCATCCGCCTGCTGCCAGCGCTGATCATCGACGAGCGGGAAGTCGAGATGATCGTGCGCGGGGTCAGCCGGACATTGCAAAGCGCCGAGGTCGATGGCGATGCAACAAAAGAGGCAGGAATGCTGGCGGTGTCGTGACCGATGCCTGATGGCCGGGTGAGGTCAATCAGAACGCTTCGCGAGCAAGCTCGCTCCTACAGGGGGCATGCGTGTTTCTGTAGGAGCGAGCTTGCTCGCGATGGGATGGATCAGCAAACGGTGTGGGCCGGGCTCAGTCGTCCAGCGGTTTCGGTGGCGCCGCAGGCTTGCCCGATTTGGCGGCTTTGCCGGCGTGGGCTGCCTTGACTTCCGAGACCGGCGCTAACGTCGGCGCAACGGCTTCCTTTTCCGCGGCCGGCAGCTGGTCGACGGTGCTGAAGACTTCCTTGAGTTCGATGGCCCCGGAATGTTCGAGCTTCTTCTCGCCGTCCTTGCCCACCAGGATCACCTTGGTCTGCGCCCCGGCGCCAAGCTTCAGGCTGCGGATCAGCGCCATGGTCGATTGCGGGTCCAGGTCCTTGCCGTCGCGTTGGCCGATGGTGTTGATCACCGTGTAGAGCACCATGTTGCGTTCGTTGAAGGCCTGGCGGTTGGCCGGCTCGTCGAGGGACTTCTTCAGCGCCACCAGGGTCGGGTCCACGGAGCTGGGTGCGATCACGATCAATGGGCGCGCCTTGCCCTGATCCTGGGCCAGAGGGCCTTCGTTGTCGGCCGCCATTGCGGGGCCGACGACAGCGAGCAGCGTTGCGAGGGTCAATGACCGAATGAACATGCGTCTCTCCTTTGGGTATCCACGTCCTAATGATTGCGCATCAGGGGAAAAGGTCCAGACCTGGACTCAAATTCTGACATTTTATTGAGCCATGCCCGTGATCCGTGGGGTGGGAACCGCCACTGCGCAGGCTCGTTTTCGCCACGAGCGATCGACGCGCCCATAAATACCAGTGATGAGCGAACCCTCTTATTCGGCATGATCGACCCGCCCTGGCGCCCATGACAACCGGCATGGCCTATGCCGTTCTGGCATGGGCCCATACGAATTCGTCATCATTTTCGCCGCGGCGGCGTGATAGCCTTCATCCCGGCCATAACAAGAGCGCCCGCCTGGCTTTTTCCATCCGGTGCGGCGTCACCCGCCGTTTCATACCTGCTTGCTTCGTCTTCATCTGCCCAGGTTTTCGCAGCGAACCTCCTACACAGGCTCGCTGGACGACCGATTGCATTTTTGACTCGACGCTATCGTCGGCATCTCTTTTACCTCCTTCCGGGAGTTCGTATGTCCAGGCTGTCTCATCAAGATTTACGCCGTAGTTTTCGCGAGTTGATCGCTTCAGACTCCTGCTTCCACACTGCCTCCGTCTTCGACCCGATGTCGGCACGGATCGCCGCCGACCTGGGGTTCGAAGTGGGCATTCTCGGCGGCTCCGTCGCCTCGCTGCAGGTGCTGGCCGCGCCTGACTTCGCCCTGATCACCCTGAGCGAATTCGCCGAGCAGGCCACCCGCATCGGCCGCGTCGCCCAACTGCCGGTGATCGCCGACGCCGACCACGGCTACGGCAACGCCCTCAATGTGATGCGCACCGTGGTCGAGCTGGAGCGCGCCGGCGTCGCCGCCCTGACCATCGAAGACACCCTGCTGCCGGCCCAGTTCGGACGCAAGTCCACCGACCTGATCTCGGTCGCCGAAGGCGTGGGCAAGATCCGCGCGGCGCTGGAAGCCCGGGTCGACCCGGAACTGGCGATCATCGCCCGGACCAACGCGGCGATCCTGCCGATCCAGGAAATCATCAGCCGCACCCAGCAATACGAGCGCGCCGGCGCCGACGGCATCTGCATGGTCGGGGTCAAGGATTTCGAGCAACTGGAACAGATCTCCGAGCACCTGTCGGTGCCCCTGATGCTGGTGACCTACGGCAACCCGGCGCTGCGCGACGATGCGCGCCTGGCGCAACTGGGCGCGAAGATCATCGTCGACGGCCACGCGGCGTATTTCGCGGCGATCAAGGCCACCTACGACTGCCTGCGCGAACAGCGGCAGATCTTCACCCAGGCCTCGGACCTCAGCGCTACCGAGCTGGCCCACACCTACACCCAGCCCGAGGACTACATCGTCTGGGCCAAAGAGTTCATGAGCGTCAAAGAGTGAGCCGCTAGCTCACCCTCCCTTGCGATCACCGAGGACCCGAGGTCCTGGGTGGTCGAAAGCCGCTTCGCGCCTCACCTTCCGCCCCACTCTTTATTCCCCCGTCCCGTTCAACGCTTCATCGACACAGTCGAGGATCTGCCCGATGGTCCAGGGTTTGCGGATGAACGACACCGGATAGCGAATTCCGGAACTTTGCGGCGTCTCGTAACCGGACATCACCAGCACCGGCATGCCCGGCCAGCGCTCGCGCACCCGGTTGGCCAGGCCCGCGCCGTTCAGGGTGCCCGGCATATTGATATCGGTCAGCAGCAGGCGCACCTGCTCCGGATGGCTTTCCAGGAACCGCAGCGCCGCATCCGCGCTGGGCATGGCCTGGGTGGCGAAACCCTCGTCCTGCAGGATCTCGCAGAGAAACTCCAGGATCATCGGCTCGTCCTCGACCACCAACAGCAGGCGACAAGGCTGGCCTGGATCGACGGATGACACTGGACTCATGAGGATGCCGCTCCCTGACTGCGTACACGATCCTGGCGCGATTACGCCATTTAGAGTTATGAGCAGTGCCGGGCCGATAAATTCATTCAGGCTTCGGACAAGATCGACGGAGCGCCATGGGTGACATGACAGGCAATCACTTCAGCAGCTCTTGTTGACCGCGGACCGCTCGGATGCAGGTGCCATGTTCACGCACTCCCAATGTCGTGACGAGGCTGGCACTGCTGACGCCCGGTTGCGCTCCCCAGCCCTATGGGTGAATGGGCTGAGCATAGCCAAGGGCGATGCACGCCGTTTTCGCTTCGGACCACCAGCTGTGAGAAAGTAGCGAGGCGCACGGGCCACACGTTCCGGTGGCCCCGTTTGCCTTTGCGTCGTGAAGCCCGGGAGAATGTTTTTCCCGGCGTCCCGACCGCCGCTCACTATTCTTAAGCCATGGGCCCGTATGGGCCGGTGGTCTCGCTTTCAAGGAATCCAGAATGCAACCAAGACACGTCATCAACGCTTCGGTCAGCCCCAAAGGCAGCCTGGAGACTTTGTCCCAACGTGAAGTGCAACAACTCAGCGAAGCCGGTTCCGGCAGCATCTATGCCCTGTTCCGCCAGTGCGCCCTGGCCATCCTCAACACCGGCGCCCATGTCGATAACGCCAAGACCATCCTCGACGCCTACAAGGATTTCGAAGTCCGCATCCACCAGCAAGACCGTGGCGTGCGCCTGGAACTGCTGAACGCCCCGGCCGATGCCTTCGTCGATGGCGAGATGATCGCCAGCACCCGGGAAATGCTGTTCAGCGCCCTGCGCGACATCGTCTACACCGAAAGCGAGCTGGCCAGCCAGCGCATCGACCTGGAAAGCTCCCAGGGCATCACCGACTACGTCTTCCACCTGCTGCGCAACGCCCGCACCCTGCGCCCGGGCGTGGAGCCGAAGATGGTGGTGTGCTGGGGCGGCCACTCGATCAGCACCGAGGAATACCAGTACACCAAGAAGGTCGGCCATGAGCTGGGCCTGCGCAAACTGGACGTCTGCACCGGTTGCGGCCCGGGCGTGATGAAGGGCCCGATGAAGGGTGCGACCATTGCCCATGCCAAGCAGCGCATGAGCGGCAGCCGTTACCTGGGCCTCACCGAGCCGGGCATCATCGCCGCCGAGGCGCCGAACCCGATCGTCAACGAGCTGGTGATCCTGCCGGACATCGAGAAGCGCCTGGAAGCCTTCGTCCGCGTCGGCCACGGCATCATCATCTTCCCGGGCGGCGCCGGCACCGCCGAGGAGTTCCTCTACCTGCTGGGCATCCTTATGCACCCGGACAACCGCGACCTGCCGTTCCCGGTGATCCTCACCGGGCCGAAAAGCGCCGCGCCGTACCTGGAGCAATTGCATGCCTTCGTCGGCGCGACCCTGGGCGATGCGGCCCACAGCCTGTACCAGATCATCATCGACGACCCGGCCGAGGTCGCCCGGCAGATGACCGAGGGGCTCAAGGAGGTCAAGCAGTTCCGCCGCGAACGCAACGACGCCTTCCACTTCAACTGGCTGCTGAAAATCGACGAAGGCTTCCAGCGCCCGTTCGACCCGACCCACGCCAACATGGCCGGCCTGCAACTGGACCACGCACTGCCGTCCCACGAACTGGCGGCCAACCTGCGCCGCGCGTTCTCCGGCATCGTCGCCGGCAACGTCAAGGACAAGGGCATCCGCCTGATCGAGAAGCACGGCCCGTACGAAATCCACGGCGACACCGCGATCATGCAACCGCTGGATCACCTGCTCAAATCCTTCGTCCAGCAGCACCGGATGAAACTGCCGGGCGGCGCGGCCTATGTGCCGTGCTACCGGGTCGTCAGCTGACAGCCCGTTGACGACGGCCCCCGGTGCAATGCCGGGGGCCGTTTCCTGCCCCACGCAAAACGCCCGGCCAGCGGGTACAGCCGGCGCCCAGGGAACTCCCGGGCAGTACCGCGCATCCTAGATGGTGTAGTACTTCCTTTTTGCTTCACGCTGTCGGAGGACGCCCTCATGCGCCGCCTATTACTCGTTTCTTCGTTGTTGCTCTGTCTGCCCGCAGGTTCAGCCATGGCCCGTGTCGATGCGGGTGATGTCGCCACCTCGGCAGGGGTTTCCGCCTCGCTGTACTCGACCTTCAAGGACGACAAAATGGTGATTCCCGCCCGTGACGACGCCTCCAGTTTCGTCGCCAGCGGTGGTGCCATCCGTGGTGTCTACCTGGAGTCGGTGCTGCAGAAAATCCGCCAGGAAAACCCAGGCCTCAACGCCAGCGATGAAGAACTGGCCAGGGCCATCCTCACTCAACAGGCGCAGCCCGCCGGGCACTAACGGCCTGTGCCGTCCTGCGCTCCGCGACCGGGACGTCGCGGAGCCGCACGGTACATCCTCCCCTCACCCCACCTGGACCGCCGCGGCGGTTTCGGCGCGGGTGAACAGACCACGACCGATGGCCCGGGCCGTGCGCAAATGCAGCGCCGGGTCCTGGCTTTCCGATTCCAGCAGCAGCTGCGAGGTCAGCACCCGCGCGCCGCAGTAATCGAAGATCCCGTGATCGATCTGGGTCTTCATCGCCACCTCGTAGCCGTGGCGCCCGTATGTGCCGGCATCGGCCCCACCGACGCCGAGCAGGTGCACCCGCAGGTGTCCGAGTTTCTTCTCAAAGCGATTGGCTTCGAGGTTGAAATCGAATGCCCAGCCGTTGGCGAACACCCGGTCGATCCAGCCCTTGAGCAGCGCCGGCATCGACCACCAGTACACCGGATAGACCAGCACCAGCGCATCGGCACGGTCGATGCGCGCCTGCTCGACCAGCACGTCGGCCGGGGGCTGTTCCTGCCGGCGGTGGACCGCGTGGTCGGCGATGTTGAAGCGTGGGTCGAATGCCTCGGCGAACAGGTCGGCGATCTCGAACGAGTGGGCCGGCCCAAGGCCCTCGGCAACTTGGGCAGCCAGGCTGTGGCTGAGCGAGCGGGGATCATGGTGGGCGACAACGATAAGCGCATGCATGGCAAAGACTCCTGCAAAGGGGGCAAATGGATTGAGGGCGGCAACCAGGCCATATATACTTTTGGTAAGTTACGAACAGTAAGTTACTTTTGGTATATAAGCATGTCAAGCACCCCCTCCGAGGCTTCACCCCCCCGTCGCCGCCTGTCCCGGGAAGAGCGCCTGCAACAGCTGCTGGAAGTGGCCTGGCAATTGATCGGCGCCGAAGGCACCGAGGCCCTGACCCTGGGCCGCCTCGCCGAGCAGGCCGGGGTGACCAAGCCGGTGGTCTATGACCATTTCGTCACCCGCGCCGGGCTGCTGGCGGCGCTGTACCAGGACTTCGATGCACGCCAGACGCTGCTGATGGACGCCGCCCTGGAGCGCAGCGAAGCGACCCTGGACAGCCGCGCGGCGGTCATCGCCGGCTCTTATATCGACTGCGTGCTGACCCAGGGGCGGGAGATCCCCGGGGTGATCGCCGCCCTGGCCAGTACGCCGGAACTGGCGCGGATCAAGGAGGAGTACGAGCTGATCTTCCTGGAAAAATGCCGCGCCGCCCTCGCCCCCTTCGCGGCGCCCGGGACCGTAGCCACGGCTGGCCTGCGGGCGATGCTCGGGGCCGCCGAGGCCCTGTCCCATGCCGCTGCCACCGGAGAAATCAGCCGCGAGCAAGCCCGCGACGAGCTGTTCGAGACCATTGTCGCCATGGTCGAACGCAGCGTGCGGCGTGGTGCCGGCCCGGTCTAACCGGCTTCGCCTGCCACCGGCACGGCAGGTTTCATCGAGCCGAACCACCAGGTGACAAGGGCACACAGGGCCATGACGCCGCAGGTGCCGACAAACACCGTGCGCATGCCGAAGTGCCCGCCGAGAAAGCCCCCGGCCAGGGGGCCGAGCACCTGTCCGACGTACTGGCTGGAGGTCGAGTAGCCGAGCATCCGCCCGGCGATGTTTTCCGGTACCGAATGGCGAATGATGCTGGAGATGCAAGGCAACAGCCCGCCCAGGGCCAGGCCCATGAGAAAACGCAGCAGCACCAGTTGCCAGGGCGCGCTGACCAGCGCCTGGGGAATCAACAACAGCGCCGCCGCGGCCAGGCACACAGTGAGCACCCGCCAATGGCCGATATGGTCGGCCAGCTTGCCCAGCTGCGACGCGGAAATGATGCTGCCCAGGGCCGCGGCGGACATCACCAGCCCCGCCATCAGGGTGACGTTTTCCGCCCGCAGCTCCTGCAGATACACGGTGATGATCGGCTCGATGGACATGGTCGCGAACATCAGCAGGCAGGCCACCGCGAACATGCTCAGCAGCGGTTTCTTGTCCGTCACCGACGCCCAGGAATGCTCCGGCGCCTGGCCCTTTTGCGTGGCCGTGCGTGGCTCGCGCGGCGCCTCTTTCAACAAAAAAGTGGTGGCCAGGAAGGTCACGAAGATCACCGCGCCGGCGATGAAGAAGGTGTTGCGGATACCAATCAGCGGCGGCAGCAGACCGCCTATCAGGGGCCCGGCCAGGCTGCCGGCCATGATCCCCGAAGACAGCACGCCCAACGCCCAGCCGGAGCGCGCCTTGGGGGTTTGCGTGGCGACCAGGATGGTCGCCCCCGAGGCATAACCGCCGAGCAAGCCCGCCAGCAGGCGCAGCAGCACCAGTTGCCAGACGTTCTCCGCCAGGCCGATCAGCGACATGGCCAGCGCCATGCCGAGGCTGGCGCGGATCAGCATCAGCTTGCGCCCGTAGCGATCGCCCAGGCGGCCCCACAAGGGCGCGGTGATCGCCGCCGACAGGAAGGTCGCGCCAAAGGCCACGCCGGACCACTGGACGATGGCCGCCGGATCGCTGACGCCCAGTTGCTCGACGTACAACGGCAGGAACGGCAACAGCAGGGTCATCGCGACAATGGTGGTGAACGCCCCCAGGGCGCATACCGCGAGGTTGCGCTGCCAGTAGCGTTCGGCGGGAGACGGCGGCTGCGGGGTGGACATGAGGGCGCTCCATCGGTCAGGGACGGGGCCACGCTACAGGCTCGAATTCGATAAATAAAATTCATGTTTTTTATAGAGTGGATTCCTTTCAGGAATCCGCACAACACCTGCTGTGATGTCGCGCGCGTGCTGGATTCAGTCGCGCTTCCAGCGTTTGCGGGCATGCAGGTACGCCGCGAGGTCGCTGTAACCCAGCTGGGCCGCCATCTGGGCGCGGCTCTCGCCGAGAAACTCCAGCTGCTGCTCCAGCTCGGCGCGGACCTGATCGAGCAACTGGCGAAAGGTCATGCCCTGCTCTTCCAGGCGCCGGCGCAGGGTCCGCGGGCTCTGGTACAGCGTCTCGGCCTGGTTCTCCAGGCTCGGCACCACGCCACGGGCCAGGCTGTCGCGCATGCTGGCCGCGACCTTGCCGGTCCAGCCACCCAGTTGCACGCGCTGGGCCAGGCGCCGGTCCAGCTCGCTGCGCAGCAACGCCTGCATGCCGGCGTGGCGCGTCAGCAGCGGCAGGCGCAGGGTGGCCTGGTCGTAGTACAGGCAGTTGCGCGGGCAATCGAACTCGAGGTTATCGCCGAACCACTGGCGATATTCCTCGTGGTAAGCCGGTCGCGAATGGCTGAAGCAGGCGCGCACCGGGCGCACAGCTTGCCCGGTGCCGTGGCGGATCTGGGTCAGGGCCATGACGCCGTAATGCTCCACCACGTAGCGGGTCAGCCTGGCGGGCGCGTCGATGCACAGTTCGACGCCGAGCAGGTCGCCGTCGCTGACCAGCCTCAGGCTGTCCATGTCCGAGGCCAGCGCGGCGTAGTCGGCCCAGCATTGCATGGCGCCGCGTACGTCCGGGCAGTACAGGCAGATGTAGGCCAGTACGTGCAGGTCCTGGGGGGTGAATTCGCCGAACAGGTGCAGGCCGATGGCCGGGTCGCGCTCTGCCGCCAGGCGCCACAGTTGTTCGAGCTCGAGCAGGTTGTAATCCTGGCGGTCGCCGCGGGTCTGGCGTTGCAGCACCCGTTCCAGCACCCGGCCGAGCTGGCCCCGGTGAAAACGGCGGAGCGGCTGATTGGCCTCTTCGCCAGTGTTTTTGTCCAGTTCGCGCATAGGGTCCGGGCGGCTCTTGGTTTCTTATTGTTCGGGCAATGCCCATGTCGGGCCTGACTCGAGATTGCCATGAATACAACAATGCTCGCCAACAATCCAATCCTGGTCGTGGCCGGGATTTTCCTCGGTTTCATCCTCCTGGAAATCGCCTGTACCTGCTTTCGCCAACCCAAGGGCCAGCGCCGCGATGTGCTGATCGAGATCATCGGTTCCTCGCTGTTGCTGGGCCTCACCTTCCCCCTGGTGATGTTCCTCAGCACCCTGCTGCTGGACACCTTCGCGCCGTCGCTGAAGAACAGCCTGGGCGACCTGCACTGGGTGGCGGGCGCGGCGCTGTTCCTGCTGCTCGATGACATGACCCAGTACTGGTGGCATCGCCTGACCCACCGCCTGCCGTTCCTCTACGCGCTGCACCGCGCGCACCATTCGGCGCCGTACATGAGCATCCGCATCGTCTACCGCAACAACAGTTTCTATTACCTGCTGATGCCGGGCATCTGGCTCTCTGGCCTGCTGATCTACATGGGCCTGGCGCCGGTCTACTACGGCTACCTGATCGTCAAGATGACGGTGATCTTCGCCGCCCACAGCAGCGTCGCCTGGGACGACCGGCTCTATCGCATCCCGGCCCTGCGCCCACTGATGTGGTTGCTGGAGCGGACCATTTCGACCCCTTCCACCCACTCCGCCCACCACGGCCTCAGCGCCCATGACGGGGTGACCCACTACAAGGGTAATTTCGGCAATCTGCTGTTCTTCTGGGACGTGCTGTTCGGCACCGCGAAAATCACCCGCCGCCGGCCCAGCGCCTATGGCATCGAGGATTTGCGCCCCATCAGCTGGCAGCAGGAACTGTTCTGGCCGCTGGTGCGCTCGCCCAAACCCGTGGCGCGGCCCGAAGCCAAGCAGGAGGTGGTGCAATGAGCCTGCATATCGCGCTGCTCGCCGGCTCCAGCCAGCCCGACAGCCAGTCGGCCAAGGTCGCCCATTACCTGGGCCAACGCCTGCAACAGCTGAAACTCTGCGAGCAGGTCACGCTGCTCGACCTCGGGCGCTCGCCCTTGCCGCTCTGGCCAAGCCCGGACTCGAACGATGCCTGGAGCCAATACTCGGCCACCTTGCGCCAGGCCGACGCGCTGGTGGTGGTGACACCGGAGTGGAACGGCATGGCCTGCCCGGCCATCAAGAACTTCTTCGTGTATGCCGGCCACACCGAGCTGGGGCACAAGCCGGCGTTGCTGGTCGGGGTCTCGGCCGGCCTCGGTGGTGCCTATCCGCTCGCCGAGCTGCGCGTCTCCAGCTACAAGAACTGCCGGATCTGCTACTTGCCGGAGCAGCTGATCGTTCGCCAGGTGGAAGGCGCATTCAATGCGCATGCCGAGCCCACGCCCGAAGAACGCCACCTGCGCGCTCGTGCCGACTGGACCCTGGAGGTCCTGGCCGAGTACGCCGGTGCGATGAAGCACCTGCGCTCGCGCATCGATATCCGCGCCGTGCCCTTCGCCAACGGGATGTAGCACCGCGACACCGGAAGTGAATGCCACGGTGGGCGCCCTGCCTCCCCCAGCGCCGTGAAGAAATTCGCGTTCGCCAGGGCCCGTCCTCGCCAAACTGTGGCTACAGTCTTAGGAGCCGCCACGGGCTTGGGCGCCATGCTGCACGCCGACAAGTCCATGAGTGGCCTGACAAAGACGCGGGCAGCGGTGAACCTTATCGCCGCCGGCCCGGTCGATAGATGCAGTCTGGCCAGGTTTGGCGATAAGCCCCCGTTTCTTCCAATGGGGCGTCGTACGGCTGGTTTCATTTCCTGGAGAACACCCGTGATAACGACCCGACACATCGCCAGTCTCAAAGCCTGGGGCGCCCATGGTTTCACCGCGACCGGCGTGGTCACGGCCTTCCTCGCCACCCTGGCGCTGTTCGACAACCAGCCCAAGGCCTGCCTGCTGTGGCTGGGCGTGGCGCTGATCGTCGATGGGGTCGACGGCTCGCTGGCGCGCAAGGTCAATGTGCAGTCGGTGCTGCCACATTTCGACGGCTCGGTGCTGGACCTGGTGATCGACTACCTGACCTATGTGTTCATCCCGGCGCTGTTCATCTATCGCTACATCCCGCTGCCGGACTACAGCGCGCTGCTGGCGACCTCGGTGATCCTGGTGTCGTCGCTGTTCTGCTTCTGCAACGTCAACATGAAGAGCAAGGACAACTATTTCGTCG
The DNA here is from genome assembly GCF_017349615.1 of Pseudomonas sp. GW531-T4. Classification (NCBI taxonomy): domain Bacteria; kingdom Pseudomonadati; phylum Pseudomonadota; class Gammaproteobacteria; order Pseudomonadales; family Pseudomonadaceae; genus Pseudomonas; species Pseudomonas sp. GW531-T4. Next base: position 52,856 of record NZ_JACMZT010000014.1, on the reverse strand, counting down.
GCTTTCCCGCGGCCTGGAACGTGGTGGCGCTGGCGCTGTACATCCTTGCCCCGACACCCTGGCTGAGCCTTTCGAGCATCGTGGTCCTGGCGCTGCTGACCCTGACCCGGATGAAATTCCTCCACCCCTTCCGCGTGCGCCGCTTCATGCCGGTGAACATCGCGGTGACCGCCATCTGGCTGCTGTGCAGCCTGTCATTGGTGGTCAACCATCCCTACAATGGTCCCTGGGTGATGGGCTTGTGGCTGGCGATGTCGGCGTACTTCCTCGGCATCTGCATCTGGCGCACCGCGCTGGGCTGGTTCGACCGCGCGCGAACCTGAACCCCTGCCGTACCCCTGACCGCAACGAGACTCGACATGCTCTACCGCTTCGCCGCCGACACCCTGGTTTCGCTGCACCTGACCTTCATCCTGTTCGTACTCTTCGGCGGCCTGCTGGTGCTCAAGTGGCCGCGCCTGGCCTGGCTGCACCTGCCCGCCGCGACCTGGGGCGTGGCGGTCGAAGTCTTCCACCTGCCCTGCCCCCTGACCGACTGGGAAAACCGCCTGCGCCACGGCGCCGGCCAGCAGGGTTATGGCGACGGTTTCATCGAGCACTACCTGATCCCGCTGATCTACCCGGCCGGGCTGACACCGCAGATCCAGCTGGTCCTCGGCGCGCTGGTGCTGCTGATCAACGTCCTGGTCTACGGCCGGCTGTGGTGGCGGCGCCGGCAGCCCTGAAAAAACCGACGGTGTGGCTGGCGAATCCCGCGCCACAGCCTGCCCCGTCTGTGTATATTTCCAGGCAACCCCGTGGGCAACGGCGATCCGCGATCGCTTCGAGTGGAGTCCATAGATGCCCGATTTCCAGATCCGCCAGCCCTGCCCGCCCGGCGCCTGCAACTGCGACCGCGAGCGCCTGCTGCAAACCCCTGGCACCGACCTGCGCATCCTCGGCCTGACCCGCCAGGAGGAAAAGCGCCTGCTCGACCGGCTGGAGAACCTGCAAAGCCTGAGCGACCTCGAACACATGCAGCGGCGGATGTACGAATTGCTGGGCATCCGCGTGCAGATTGCCCCCAGCTTCAACGAAGTGCGCAGCATGCGCGGCATCGCCATCCAGCTCGACGAGCTGCCGGGCCTGTGCCGCAAGACCCGCCAATCGATCCCCGCCGCGATCCGCCGTGGCCTGGAGAAGAACCCGGAAATCGCCTACCGCCTGCTCGACGCCCACGACCTGTTGCGCGACGCCTGAACTGGAATGCCCCCTATGAAACCCGCCGTCACGGCCAGCCCCACGATCGTCATCAGCGACACCCTCGACAGCAGCTTCGAAACCCTGCTCGGCAACGGCCTCGCCACCTTCAATGCGCAGATGACCGGCTACCACGATCGGCAGCCCCTGGCCGTGGAACTCAAGGACCCGGAGACCGGCCAGGTCCTGGGCGGCATCAGCGGCCGCACCTCCCTGGGCCTGCTGTTCATCGACCTGTTCTACCTGCCCGACAGCCTGCGCGGCGCGGGCCTCGGCGCCCAGCTGCTGCAGGCGTGCGAAGACGAAGGCCGGCGCCGCGGCTGCCGCTCGGCCGTGCTCTACACCCTGAGCTTCCAGGCGCCGTCCTTCTACGAAAAACACGGCTGGCAACGCTTCGGCGAAATCCCCTGCGACCCCGAAGGCAGCAGCCGGGTCTTTATGAGCAAGGTTTTGTAGGCGGCCCGAACGTTAGGCCCGGGAGGCCTTCTCGAGGCCGGGCAGCAAGGTGCCTGCCCCTTTCGCTGGCGGCGTGCTGTCAGGGGCTGGCTGCGGCTCCTCCACTTCGCCATTGAACGCCTTGTGCATCTTCACCACCGAGTTATCGTTCATCGCGCACCAGGACCCGTTCCCTCCCTCGCTCCTGCAGAAGCTATATGCCTCCATGCCTTTCAACGGACCGTGTCAACCTGACCTCCGCCTCCGTGCTACTGATCATCCTGGCAAATCGCGCCGGGATATGCGCGGTTACCAGCCCCTCCTTCACCACCCCAGGATAGCGACAGAGCACGACCTCTTGCTCCGCTTGTTTGAGCAGTAGTGTCCATTGCACCGGGGTGCCATCAGCCCATTCCGTCCGGGCCTTGAACAGCGGTGATCCTTCGGCATAGCCGACATGAAAATCAGTCGGCATGGGGCCACCCGGAAAAGTCCGCGCCTGCATGAAACCGAACATCGAATCATGCTGCAGGAGGCTCTGTCGTGCATAAGGCCAGACGTACTGGCGCAGGAAATACTGATCTGCAAAATGCGGCGACTCGACACCGGCGCTGAAGAACGATTGCGTCAACTGCTCCAATGGCGGTAGAGCACCGGCCACCACGCCCCACAACCCCGCCAGCATCAACTCGGTATGAGTGCCGCAATCGCGCATGCAGTGGAACCTGCAATCACTGTGCAACCACTCCTCGACCGCCTCGGCCTCTCGGGTCGAAATCACCGAGTCAGCGTCCCGGAACAGCACTCGGTGCAAGTGCAGGTCCTGCAACGCGAGGAACCGCCACATCGGGCCGGGCCAGCCGAGGTCCTGTTCATCGACCTGTATGACTTGCGCTCCCGCTGCGATCAGTCTTTCGACCACGCTCGATGGCACGCTGTCGTCGATATAAAAACGGCATGTCCAATGCGAATAGATCATCGGTTGCTCAATCACGTTGAGCACTGCCGTTTCGCAATACTTGGAGTCGGCACCGAATAACGAGAACGCGATGATGTTCTTATCCCGGGTTTGCATGGAAGGCAAAGGCGGCATTTCCGGTGGCGCATGGGGCGTCGCTGGCGTCACGCCGAAACGCTGATCCCGCAGTTGCAAGGCCATCAAACCGTACTTCCTGACGTCCTCCCATTGCCGCAAAGCACCATGACCATGGGACAAGGCGTCGAACAAGGCAAAACTGCGTCCTCCACGCGCCAGCGCCTGTTCGGCATAGCCCACAGCCTGCTGCCAACGCTCGAGCTTCAGGCAATTGATCGCCGCATCGGTCCAGGCTTGCGTCAGTCCGGGGCTCATGCGGATTGCCTGCAGGCATACATTGAGCGCCTCTTCGTAGCGCCCTTGCTGATGCAGAGCCTTGGCGCGCTTGCCAGCGGTTTCGACCAATAACTGCGCCGAATTGCGGATTGCCGGAATACCGGATTTTCGAGCTTTTTTAGCCATGACAAGGTCCTCGCTGGGCCGCCCGAAGGCCAACCCAGCGTGCAAATGATGTTGTATGGAGCAGGTGATGCTTAACGTTCGCGCAAGGCTTCGCGAGCCCTGTTGAGCGGTTTGACCAGGTATTCCCAAACCGTTTTGCTGCCGGTGTGAATGTCCACGGTGGAGATCATCCCGGGAAAGATCGGGAAGGCTTCGCCACTTTTGTTGAACAGCGAGTCGCTTTGGGTACGGACAAAGACCCGGTAGTAATAGACATCGCGTTTGACATCGTCTTGGATGGTGTCTGGCGAGATAGTCACCACTTCACCTTCCAGGCCACCGTAAATGGCGTAGTCATAGGCGCTGATCTTTACCGTGGCCCGCTGGCCCGGATGCAGGAAGGCGACGTCCCGCGGCGAGATCCGCGCCTCCACCAACAATTGATCCTCGATCGGCACGATCACCATCAGCCGGCCGTTCGGCGGGACGACACCGCCCACGGTGTTGACCTCGATGTCTTTCACCACGCCGCGCACCGGCGACATCACGGTCAGGCGCGACAGCATGTCGGCACGCCCACGGGTCACCGATTGCTGGGCCTCGACTTCGCCGTTGGCCTTGGCCAGTTCTTCACGCGAACGCACCAGGTACTGGGTGCGCGTATCGTTGGCCTTCATTTCCAGTTCGTTGGCCTGGCGCTTGAGGCGCAGGACTTCAACGTTGCTGGCCGCGCCCATCTTGGCCAGGCGCTCGGTCATCACCAGCTCGCGCCTGACCAGGGTCAGCGCTTCCTGAATGCCCGCCAGGCTCTTGGCCAGGCTGTCTTTACGCGACTTGAACAACGCCGTTTCCGAACGCACCAGGGCCGGATCCTCCATGACATAGTCGGGAAACGTCAGGTCGCTCCCCTCGACCTCCGCCCGCAAGCGGGTGGCCGTTGCCAGGGCGGCACGAGCCCGGGAAGAACTTTCGTCCACCGACGACTCGGAACGTGTGCGGTCCAGTTGCGCAAGCACTTGCCCGGCCTGGACCACATCGCCTTCCTTGACGTTGAGTTGCGCCACAATCCCGCCTTCGAGGGATTGAATGACCTGTTCCCGTGAGCTGGGAATCACTTTCCCGGTGCCGCTGGAGACCTCGTCGAGGGTAAAGCAGTACGCCCAGACCAACAGCAAGGCGAGGCCGGCGAAGGTCAGCCAGATGAACCAGGATGCCCGCGGAAGACGGCTGTGAGCTTCGAACAGGTCCGGACGGGTCAGGCTGAAATTGATCGGGTTCAAGCGATCGGATGAAGGTAATTTGATGTTCATAATCTCTCCCGTTCGGCGATCAGGCAGCGGATGCGCGCGGCTTGCTCATCTGGCCGATGACGATGTGTTTGGTGTCGTCCAGAACCACTCGGCCCTTGTCGACCGCGATGATGCGGTCCACCCACTTGAGGACGGCCGGCCGGTGTGTGGCGACGATCAGCGTGCGACCTTCGAGCCACGGCAGCAGCTTTTCAATCAGGTGCTGTTCGCTGAGTTCGTCGAGCCAGGCGGTCGGCTCGTCCAGCAGCAGCACGCGGGGGTTGCGGATCAACGTACGAGCCAGCAAGAGCATTTGCCGCTGGCCGCCGGACAGGCCCTTGCCACCTTCACGGATCTGGTGATCCAGGCCATCGGGCAGCGACTGCACCAGGGACAGCGCGCCACTCAAGGTCAGGGCCTGAATGATCTCGTCGTCAGTGGCCATGGGTTTACCCATGATGATGTTGTCCCGTAGCGAGCCGAAGAACAGCGAGGCCTGCTGGCTGAGAAAGCCCACATCACGGCGCACGTCATAAGGGTCGATCATCGACAGGTTCAATGAGTCCAGCAGTACGTTTCCTTCCTGGGGGGCCTGCAAGCCGGACAACAGATGCAGCAAGGTCGACTTGCCTGCGCCGTTGCGGCCCAGGATCGCCACTTTCTCGCCGGCCTTGATCGTCAAGCCCGGGATTTCCAGCGATGGCTGCTTCTGCTGCTGCTCGTAGCGGAACTTCACGCCCTCGAAGCGGTAGTCGCCCTGGATCACCGGACGGTGCAACATCTTGCTATGCAGGGGCTGGTCGACCGGGCGCTTCATCAATTCATCCAGGCCTTCACGCGCGACCTTGGCCTGCTGCCAGCGCGACATGACACCGGACAGCTGAGCCAGGGGCGCAATCATCCGCGACGACAGGATCGAGGTGCCGATCAAGGCGCCCGTGGTCAGGTCGCCACTGATGACCATGAAGCAGCCCACCAGAATCACCAGCACATACACCAGCGATTGCAGCTCCTGGGTCCAGGTCATCAAGGCACCGGTGATGAAGCGCTGGCGCATGCTGATGTCGGCCGAGACCTGATTGAGGTGGTTCCACTGAGTCTGGAAGCGCTGCTCGGCGCGCAGCAGCTTGATGTCTTCGTTGCCTTGGACCGCCTCGATCAGGATCGCATTGCGCAACGACGCTTCGCGCATGCCTTCCTTGGAATATTTGGCCAACCAGCGCTGGGCCAGCAGGCCGGGAATGATCAGCAGCGGCAGGATCGCCAGCGGCACCAGGGCCATCATCCCGCCGACGTACCACAGCACACCGAGGAACAGGAAAAAGAACGGCAGGTCCGCCAAGGCATTCACGGTGGTGGACGTGATCAACTCACGCACCTGCTCCAGCTCGCGGATCTGCGAGATGAAGGAGCCGGTGGACTTCGACTGGTCCTGGGTACGAATGCGCAACGCATGACCGAAGACCCGATCGGAAATCCGCAGGTCGGCGCGCTTGCCGATCTTGTCGGTCAGATGGGTGCGCGACAGACGCATGCAGAACTCGAAGACGATCGCTATGACCACCCCGCCGAACAGCACCCACAGGGTCGGCTCGGACTGGGCCGGAATCACCCGATCGTAGATCTGCATCGAAAACAGCATGGCGGCCAGGGCCAGGACGTTGGCGATCAGCGAGGCCAGCATCACATCGGAGTACCGCCGCCAGTCGTGCAGCGCCAGTTTCCAGAACCAGTTGGCTTCATAAGGCTTGATGTAGTCGTCGACCCGGGCATCCGGCGCCGACACTTCAGGACGCAACAGCAGAACCCGTTGCACTCGCGCGCAGACTTCGTCTACCGGCAAGGCCTGCAGCACACCCTGCTCACCACTCAAGCGCACACCGGCGAACTGGCCGTTGTCGACACTTTCAATGACGCCGACCTGCCCGTTGTCGAACTCAGCCACCACCGGCAGGCGCCAAGGGTCCAGGATGCCTTTGTCGAGCTTTTCGAAGCACAGCGACATGCCCATGTCGCGGGCCATCTGTTTGAGCTGTACATCGGCCGGATGCTCGGCTTGCCAGTCGAGCATGACGCGCACGCGCTCTGCCGAGGTCTCCAACCGGTAATGCCGGGCCACTTGCAGCATGGCGTCCAACCAGGGATTTGCCACATCCGTCACAACGGTCGAGGAATCGGCTTTGGGGATAGTAGTCATGATGAGGCTCCCATCAGGGCGAATACGTTACGCATATGGCCGGTGGCATTGATGTAGTTCACCTGGGCCAGCCAAAGGTCGTGCCGGGAGTTTTCCTGGTCGGTCTGGGCCTGGAAGATTTCCTGTTCGGCGTTCAACAGATCGAGCAAGGACCGCGTACCCAGCGCCAGGTATTGCTGTTCGTACAGCGCACGGGTATCGACCATGCTTTTGTAGCGGTCACCCAGCACCTTGATCCGGCTCGACAGCCCGGCCATTTGTTCTTGCAGGCGGAACCAGGAATTCTGGGCTTCGAGCTTGCGGGTATGGATGCGCTCTTCGGCGGCACGGGCTGCCTGGCCCGCCCCGCGAATCCGCGCCGATGGCGCCCCGCCGTCAAACAGACTGTGCTTGACGCTGACAGTCAGGGTGTAGGCGTACTCGTCCCGACCGGTGGGGACATTTCCCAGGTACTTATCGACGCCCGCATCCAGGGATACGGTCGGCTTGGCGTTGGCTCGGGCCTGGCTGACTTGCGCCTGGGCGACACTCCATTCGGCTTCGGCCTGCTGCACCCCAATGGTCATTTCCACATTGGGATCAATGGTTGCCAGGGCCTGGACCAAACGATTCTCGGGCACCGCAATCTTGTTGAGCGGCTCCTGGCCGATCAGGGTGCGCAGCTTGCTGCGTTGCTGGCTCAGTTGAGTCTGGCTGGCGAGCAGCGACGCTTCGGCCGCCTCGACCCGCGATTGCGCCTGGATCAGGTCGGCCTGGGTGCTGGCCCCTTCACTGACCCGGCGCGCAGCCAATTGCTGCAGTTTTTTCAGTTGTTCTTTTTGCGATTGCGCGGCATTGACCAGCGCTTCGTAGCGACGAACCTCGATCACCGCCTCGGCGGCCTGCAGGGCAATGTCGTCGATCTCGCCCTGCCATTTCACTTGTTGCAGCACGACGTTGGATTCGGCCTCGCTGACAGCACCGCCCACCTTGCCGAAGTCATACAGCATCTGGCTGGCCGTGAGCGACAGGGCCTGACCGTTGCTGCCGAAACTCTGCCGACCGGAACTGATACCCACGTCCACTTTTGGCAGGTAACCGGCGCGTGCAACATCGACGCCTTCACGTTGCTCCTCAAGGACCGACGCCGCATCACGAATCGATGGGTAATGACTGACCGCCAGCGAGACGACTTGCCATAAATCATCCGCTTGCACCGGTGCCTGGTTTGCCGAAGCGAACGGCGCGCGTGCGGCCTTGCCGTCCATTGCCGGCAAACGGTCATAGGAGAACGGATTACGTTTACCCGTGGTGCCCGACTGCTTGTATACAGGCTGTGCAGGTACCGATTGAGCCGGCTGTGGGGCTGGCGCTGGAGAAGCGCTTACCTGTGCACATTGCGGATTGCAGACGATGTGCTTCTGCGCCTGGGGACGAGGTGTTGTATCGGCAATCACCTGTTCGGAAAAACCCAGCAAGGCGATCGACGATACGACAGTGATCAGGCCTGCTTTCCAATATTTGTAACGCATTGTGGTAGACCTCCATGAAGCAAGGTCTCCATGGTAAGAACCCCACACGGCGGGATCTGTAGGGTAAACCCTAAAGCGCAAGCAACCTGATAAGGCGCAATGTCCGCTACGGAAAACCCGGGCCAGGCTTGCGATCGGCACCGTTGCCTCAGGTCAGGTTTTTGGATGGGCGAAAACAAAAAAACGCAGACGATTGTCTGCGTTTTTCTCATGCCAAACCTTCCCCGGCCGATCCGTCGGCCGGGAAAGGGTCTTTACATCACACCACCAACTGGTGGTTTTGCAGCAGGGTCAACAGGTCGGTCTTGACATCGACAAGCGTGGCGATGGAGCTGAAGCCAAACTCGGCCCCAGTACCGTCACGGTCAACGCTGATCACCGTATCGTTACCCACGACCTGCACTTTCAGGTAGTCCAGCAACTCGCTGGAGGCGCTGTCCAGTTTGGTCACGCCCTGGTCCTGATACAGCCCCGCCGTGCCTTTGTAGCCCAGCAGTTCGCTGACATCGATGACATCGGCATTACCGTCGGTGAGCACATTGCCTACGTGGAAGCTGTAGATCTGATCGCTACCATTGCCACCGGTGGCATTGCTGGCGTCCAACACCTTGTACAGCAGCGTGTCATTGCCGCCATTGGTGAGGTAGATCACATCGTTGCCAGCGCCACCTTCGATCCGGTTGTTAGCCGAACTGTCAGTGATGCTGTCGGAGAACGCACTACCGACGATGCCTTCGATGCTGATCAGGGTGTCGGTCCCCATGCCGATCGCCACACCCGACTTCAGGTTGATCTGCATGGCCAGGGTGGCACGACTGTAGTCGACCACGTCCATGCCCTGCGTCGCGCTCCAGGTCTGGGTACCGTCCATGGCGGTGTTCCAGCCGCCACCACCAGTGATGGTGTCGTTGCCTTCGGAACCGAAGAAAGTGTCGTTGTAACCGGTCCCGACCATCCCCGACTCACCGATGGTGTCGTTGACCGCAGCGGTCGACTCCGCCGTCAGCACATAGGCATCGTGCGCCGCACCGGTCGTCAGCCCGCCCCAGTTCAGGTTCACCGTGCCATTGACATAGTTCTGCTGATAGGTCGAGGCACCCATATGGTTGATGGTGCTGTTCTCGGTGCGCAACAACTGCACCGAGTACGTCTCACTGGCGTCCAGGCCGTAGAAGTTCACCAGGCCCTGGCTGTTGCTCGATGCCGAGGACTGTGGGTTGATGATCTGGGTTGCGACCAGGTCCCCTGCCGAGTTGTACAGCTTGACAGTGTTGCCGTAGAACACGTTCAGACCGTTCTTGTCCAGGATACGGACATGCAGGCTGGTGCCGTCGGCCACCACGTTTTCGTTCCTGACCAGGATCGAGGTGGCGGTATCCGCATGCAGGCCGGCACTGGTGCTGCCGGCACGGTACATGATCAGGTCGACCGCGCCGTCCCAGTCATAGTCCACTGCTGTCGCACCGGTGATGTTGTCGTAGGTCGTGATACCACTGAGGGACTGCCCGGTACCGCTCCAGACGTTGTCGCCCTGGTTCAGGTACACCGTAGGCGAGCCTGTCTGCGCGGAGCTGTTGGACGCATTGCGACGTGGCACCTCGATAACGTCGATCTGCCCATCGTGGTTCCAGTCCACGGCGAACGACGCACCGCCATCCATGCTGTCGCCAAACTTCAGCGACTGCTCGTTCTGACTCATCCCCAGCCAGTTACCGTTGGCATCGTTGCCAAGGTTGAGGTAGATGCGGCTTTCGTCAGTATCGGTTGCACGGTCGTCACCCAGGCTGCGGCTGATGAACAGGTCCAGGTAGCCGTCGCCGTTGAAGTCCGCCCAGGTCATGGAGATTGGCAGGTTACTGTTGTCGACGGTGCTGTCACGACGGAACACGCCACCCTGGTTATAGGTGGAGGCGATGCTGCCGTCTGCGTTGCTCAGCTGGACCGACAGGCCTTTGGTCCAGTCGTAGCCCGAGTGACCGGCCAGCTCCACGGTACCGTTGTTGTTGACGTCGACCGCGCTGATTTCGTGAGCGAAATTGGTGCCGCCGTTTTCCATCGTGTAGTTCAGCGTCCCCTTGTCGTTGGTGACCTTGACGTATGCACTGTCGTTGGAGCCGGCAAATGCGAAGTCCAGGTAACCGTCGCCTTGAGCGTCGTAGGCCACCACGCCGCCGACATGGGTTTCAGTACCATTGGCACCAATCCCCGCAATGCCACCCCAACCCAGGGCCAGCGATGTGCCCGTATAGGTACCGTCACTATTTTTGGTCCACAGGGCAGTGTTGCGGGTACTGCTGCTGGTCTGGCTCATGACGTCCTGCAAGCCATCACGGTTGTAGTCCGCAAAGACTGCCTGGCTGATGACACCCCCCTCCCAGTGCTCCGAGACCCCAGTGGGCTCTGCCAGATACGTAGAAGTGTAAGTTTGGTTGTCGTCACCACTATAGACGTAACCTGCGTTGGCCATTGCACCGCCGCTCTGCGACATCGAACTCTGGAAGAACGACCAGGTACCGTCTTCGTTGACGGTCACCGCAGCGGCGTTCAAGCCATTCTGCGCGCCACTGGCGGTGCCACCCCAGGTTGTCTGGAGCACACGGCTGCCGGCGGTTGTCGCATCGCTGGCAGTCACTTGCACCAGATCGCTGAGATTGGAGCGGTTACCGGCAGCATCCCAGACCACGAAGCCGATCGAGTGGTTGCCCTTGCTCAACGCGGCATCAATGCGCCAGTCGCCCTGGGCATCCGCCGTTGCGTAACCCAGGATCTTGTCGACACCTTCGCTGTAGACACCGTCCTTGTTGCTGTCTTCGACCAGCGCAATGAGCGCACCGGACTCGACGCGACCATGGACATCGCTGGCGAACGACAACGCAGCACCGGTGGTAACGGCCGCAGCCACGACCGGAGCGACAGTGACGGGCTCCGGCGCATCCAGGTCCACGACCACGGTGTAGTCGTTGAAACTGGTGCCCGTGGCGACGTTACCGGCGGTGTCCACCAACTGCATCTTCACGTTCAGTGTCTGGCTTTGGGCGAACTCAGGCAGCGTGTAGGTCCACAGCGAACCACTGGACGACAACACGGTGACCCAGCTCTGGCCGTTGTCGAACGAGATTTGCAAGTGCTGCGCCGTTTGCAGTGCGGTGTTCAGGGTGCCAGATACAGTGACCGTGGTATCACGGGTAATCAGGTCGCTGTTGGTGGCAGTTTCGGCAGTGCTATGACCGTTGCTGATACCGACCGCGGTGTCGGTGGCGACGGTGAAGCTCGACGTCATGCCGTTGGCGCCCAGGCCGACAGTATCGATGACCAGAACCTGGCTGCTGATGGTGCCACGGTTACCCGCCGCATCCACCACACGCGCCTGGACGATGTAAGTGCCATCGGCCAGCTCGCGGTCGGTCATGTCCAGGCTCCACTTTCCGTCTTCGAAAGCGGCCATTTCCCAGGTGTTGCCACCGTTGAGGCTGACTTCGACGCGATCGGTAGCCTCGGCGGCATCGCTCAGAGAGCCGTTGATCACCAGGCGATTGTCGTTGGTGATGAAGTCGCTCGGACTGGCGCCGCGGTCTTCGGTGATCGATTCGATCAGAGCCGAAGCCGCAGGCGCCGAGGTGTCGAAGGTGACTTCCTGGCTGGTGCTATCTACCACTGCGCCGCCGGCCGCGACCACACGCGCCTGATAAACCACAACGGAATCGCCGTGTACGGTCGGATCTTCGAAAATCCAGCTAGTACCGGTGGTGGCGGCATTGGCCCAGGTCAGGCCACCATCGCTGGACACTTGTACCCGTGCACCGCTTGGCAGCTCCTGGCTCAGCGTGCCCTTGACGGCAATGCTGGTGGCGCTGGTGATGAAGTCACCCAACACACCCGAATCCGGAGTGATATCGGTGATGTTCAGGCCAATGCCGATACCGGTATCGATGACCACCGCTTGCGAGGCTTGCGAGCCGACGTTGCCAGCCGCGTCAATGACGCGCACCTGATAGTTGTGCAGGCCATCGGTCAGCACCCGGGCATCGTCATAACGCCAGTTGAGGTCGCTCACGACCACATCGAACCAGGTGCTACCGTCGTTGATGCTGATCTGCACCTTCTCGTTAGCGCCCAGCGCCGTGGACAGCGTGCCGAACAGGCTCAGGGAAGTATCGGAGGTGATGAAATCACCCGGTACGTCGGTGTCCTGGTCGATGGCGGTGATCTGCACCGTGGCGGTTGGCGCCGTCGTATCGACAGTGAACGAAACCGCAGCGCTGGCCACGCTTTCATTACCGGCCGCATCGGACTGGGTGGCGGTCAGGCTATGAGCGCCCTGGGCCAGTGGCGTCGATGGGGTGAAGCTCCAGGCGCCCTCGGCGGACACCGTCACGCTGCCCAGCAAGGTGCCGTTGTCGTAGACCTTGATCGTGTCGCCGGCATTGCCGCTGCCCGTCAGGGTCGGGGTGGTGTCATCGGTGAAACCGTTCTGCGCCAGTTGCCCCTGGTACACGCCCACGTCATCGAACGCACCGGATACCCCGGGTACGGATGGCGCGGTCAGGTCGATGTCCAGCATGAAATCGGCCGAGCCTTCGGTACCGGCGCCATTGCGCGCTACGGCGGTATAGGTGTGCAGGCCTTCGGTCTGCGTCGACAGTTCCAGGCTCCAGTTGCCGGAAGCATCGGCCGTCACGCTGCCCAGGACCTTGCCAGCCTCGCTGACGGTGACCAGAGCACCGGCGGTCGCAGTACCGACCAGCGTCGGTGTGGCGTCGTCGGTCAGACCACGGCTGGCGACATCACCTTGGATACTGCCGACGTTGTCGATGGCCTTGACGATGCTGACCACCACTTCACCGGTTTCGACGCTGAAGTTGAGTGCCTCGCTGGCAACGCTGGTATTACCCGCCTTGTCCGTGAGGGTCGCGGTGATGGCATGGGCGCCACCGGCCAATGCGGTGGATGCGGTGTAACTCCAGTTGCCGCTGGCATCGACCGTGGTCGAACCGATGACGACACCGTTGTCGTAGAGCTTGACCAGCGCACCGCTCTCCGCACCGCTGCCACTGAAGGTCGGGATGGCATCGTCGGTGACGCCGTTCTGGGCAATCGGGCCTACTTGTGCGCCTTGATCGTCGGTCGCGACGACCCGGACAGGCTGAGTCGGTGCCTGAGTGTCCAGGGTGACCGAATATTCGCCGGTCATCGGGCTCAATTGCCCGGCTGCATCGGAGGCCTGCGCCGTGATGTTTTTCACACCGTCCGCACCCATATCCGCAGTGGTCAGGCTCCAATTGCCACTGGCGTCGACCACGACAGAGCCGACAACAGCACCGTTGACGAACACAGTGACCAGCGTTTCTGCCGCGCCGGTACCGGTGATGGTCAAGGCGTTATCGTCGGTGGTGTCGCCTTTCTGCAAGGCGCCGGTGACCGTACCGACATCATCCAGCACTTGAATGATGGCCGGTGCCGCCGGAGCGTCTCCTGCCAGGGTGAAGTCCCAGGCCGCCGTCTTGTCACTGACATTACCCGCAGCATCCACAGCCTCAGCCACAAAACTGTGCTCACCCGCGGTCAACGGCAGTGTCGGTACGAAACTCCAGTTACCGGAAGCATCCACGGTTGCACTGCCGATCAACACGCCGTTGTCATAGACATTGACCAACGCCGCGTCGCCAGGAGCGAACGCGCCGGTGAACTGGGGTTGTGCATCGTCAGTAACGTCGCCACGAGCAATGGTGCCAGTGATAGTGCCGACGTTATCGAGCAGATCCAGCGAGCTTTCCTCGATGACCGGCGCGGTCTGATCGCTTGGAGCGGTCTGAGTGGCCTCACTGATATTGCCAGCTATGTCAGTAACGGTGATCGAACCTGCTTCACCCGGTTGCAGCGGGTTCGGTTCGAACGACCAGTGGCCGTCTTCATTGATAACGGTGGTGACGGTGCTGCCATCGGCCAGTTCAACGGTCACAGTGCCGCCGGCTTCGCCAGTACCACTCAGGCCCGTGCCATTGTTCTGGTCAACGGTAGGCGCCACAGGTGGAGTCTGGTCGCTGGAACCGGTGTTCATCGCTTCGCTGGCGTTACCCGCCGGATCGATGACGGTGATCGAGCCCTGCTCGCCCTCTGGTACTGGATTCGGCACGAACGACCAGTTGCCGTCTTCATCGATAACGGTGGTCACAGTGCTGCCGTCCGGCAGTTCGACGACCACGGTGCTACCCGGCTCACCGGTGCCGCTGATGCCATTGGCATTGTTCTGGTCGATAGTCGGCGCCGCCGGTGGGGTCTGGTCGCTGGTACCGGTGTTTACTGCTTCGCTGGCGTTGCCCGCCGGATCGATGACGGTGATCGAGCCCTGCTCGCCCTCTGGTATTGGATTCGGCACAAACGACCAGTTGCCGTCTTCATCGATAACGGTGGTCACAGTGCTGCCGTCCGGCAGCTCAACCACTACGGTGCTGCCTGGTTCGCCAGTGCCGCTAATACCCGAAGCATTGTTCTGATCAACAGTCGGCGCCGCCGGCGGAGTCTGGTCGCTGGAGCCGGTGTTCACCGCTTCGCTGGCGTTGCCCGCCGGATCGATGACGGTGATCGAGCCCTGCTCGCCCTCTGGTATTGGATTCGGCACGAACGACCAGTTGCCGTCTTCATCGATAACGGTGGTCACGGTGCTGCCATCCGGCAGCTCAACAACCACGGTGCTGCCCGGCTCGCCGGTACCGTTCAGGCCTGCTTCATTGTTCTGGTCAATAGTCGGAGCCGCCGGCGGAGTCTGGTCGCTGGAACCGGTGTTTACCCCTTCGCTGGCGTTGCCCGATGAATCGATGACAGTGATCGAGCCCTCTTCACCTGGCTGCAGTGGGTTCGGCACGAACGACCAGTTGCCGTTTTCATCGATAACGGTGGTCACGGTGCTGCCATCCGGCAGTTCGACGACCACGGTGCTACCCGGCTCGCCGGTGCCGCTCAGACCATCGCCATTGTTCTGGTCAATAGTGGGAGCAGCAGGAGGATTCTGGTCAGCGGGAGCTGGTGATGGCGGCTGGTCATTGGTACCCGTGTTCACCCCTTCGCTGGTGTTACCCGCCGGATCGATGACGGTGATCGAGCCTTCTTCACCCGGTTGCAGCGGGTTCGGCACAAACGACCAGTTGCCGTTCTCATCGATAACGGTGGTCACGGTGCTGCCATCCGGCAGTTCAACGACCACGGTGCTGCCCGGCTCGCCGGTGCCGTTCAGGCCATCGCCATTGTTCTGGTCAACGGTCGGGGCTGCAGGTGGAGTCTGATCGCTGGAACCCGTGTCGACGCCAGTGCTGGTGTTGCCATCTGGATCGGTGATGGTGACCGAGCCTTCTTCACCCGGTTGCAACGGGTTCGGCACGAACGACCAATTACCGTCTTCGTCGACGATAGTTGTCACGGTACTGCCGTCTGGCAGTTCGACGGTCACGGTGCTGCCTGGCTCGCCGGTGCCGCTCAGGCCATCGGCGTTGTTCTGGTCAACAGTGGGAGGTATCGGTTGCGTGGAATTGATGATTCCGGTGTCGACGCTCGCACTGGAGTTACCGGCGGCATCGGTGACGACGATCGATCCGCTAACGCCCGGGGTCAGCGGGTTCGGGGTGACATTCCACTGACCGTCTGCCCCCACGGTCGCAATGACGGTACTGCCATCGGCAAGACTGACGGTAATGGTACTGCCCGGCTCGGCAGTACCGGCCAGGCCATCCTGGTTGTTCTGGGTCACTACCGGCTCGGCGGGCGCGGTGACATCGGCCACGCCAGAGCCGATAGCGGCGCTTTGCACGCCATTCAGGCTTGCTTGCAGCGTGCCCTGCTCGCCATCGGCCAGCGGATTGGGGTTGAAATGCCAGAGCCCGGTACCATCGGCCAGCGTCGTGACGACGGAACCGTCGGCCAGGGTCAGGGAAATGGTCGCCCCGGCATCAGCCTTGCCGGTCAGGCCATGCATGTTGTTGAACAGTACGCTCGGCGTCGACGGTGTGGTCAGCCCCTGATCGGCATTCGCCGCATCGGAACTGCTACCGCCACCACCGCCACCGCCGTGATGGCTGGCAATCGCCACTGCGCCGCCCACGGCGGCCAGGCCCAGCAAGGGCGCCAGCCAACCCGTGGACTCGACTTCAGCCACGGCCAGCAGCGAGTCGATAGACTCAAGCGGCATCAGTGACACACCAGTCCAAGGGACCGAGTAATCGGCGATCAGCAGCTCGCCGGTCTTGGGATCTTCGAACACCAGATCACTTTTTACGCCATCGACCACCTCGAAAAAACCATCGATGGAGAGGGTTTCCCCGCTCTTGAGCTTGATAACAAGACGTTCGCCTTCACGACTGACCGACTGAATATCCTCGGCTGCCGTGGACATCTTGATGACCGCCGGCCGATTGATTGTCAGCAGATTATTGCCCGTGACATCCAGAGGATGCCCAGTGTCTTTTGCGATGATCTTGATCGGTAACATAACCACTCCGTTAAACATTCAATTCAAGTCCTGCACAGAGCGAAACGGCTACTCAATGGCGGTTTCGTACTGTCGTACCTCCTTCCAATACCGGTCCTTGGGAACAGCGTTCTCTCAGGACCGTTTCACAATGGGCGGAGCCAATGCTTGGAATTAATCAAATGGTAAGGAGCGCCCCTGGAGGGGTATTTAGGGAAAAACCTAAAACGCGCCGATCCGAACAGAGTCGAGGCGCGAGCGAGAAAGGAAAGAAGGTAGAAATCAAAATACGAGCAGCAATCCGATTGGATCAATGCTGGAGACATGACCACCCAAGGTGGTCAGCAACACGAACAATGGGGCGCAGAAGGTCAGTCAGTAGTTGAATCCAGGGTCTTTCAGACGACCTGATGTTCCTGACAGAATGCGAACAGCTCCTGGTCGGAGTGGACACATAATTTGCGCATTACCGAAGTCTTCTGAGTACTGACGGTCTTTGCGCTACGTTGGAGACTGGTAGCGATATCCTTGAGCCGCTCACCCGCCAAAAACAGCCGCAGCACTTCTGCCTCTTTGATTGAAATACTCGCGATACGCTCACTGACTGACGACGTAGAGGCCATCACACTGTCAGGCTCAAGAGTGAAGTTACCTTTGTAGATGCCTCCCTTGGAGATAGTGCGCAGCGCCACATTTATTTCATCAAGGTTGATGCTTTTCTGCAGCACGCCGGACACTCCGCAATCGTAAAGACTCCCCAGAATCGAACGATTGTTCAGCATGGTCAGTACCAGAAAACGCACCTGGGGAAAATTACGCACCAGATAGCTGACCAGGCGCATGCCATCGCCATAGTGCTCATCCCCTGGCATGTAAAAGTCGGTGATCACGATATCTGGCGAGTGTTCCTTGATGGCATCCATCAACTCGCCGGACGTCTTGGCTACACTCATGACCTCATACATGCCATCACTTTCGATGGTTTCCTTCACCCCAGCCAAGACAATGGGGTGATCATCGGCCAGCACCACTTTTATTTTATTCATGCTAAGACTGCCCTTGAAAAAGAAATGATCAAACCGCTCCTGCCACTTTCCATAGCGTTCATAACTTTTCCATCTCCTGCGTAATTTGCTCGAGGACATCCTCTACTTCACGCCGTCTTTCCTCCACCCAACCCTGTGCATCCAGTTGCGCTTCAATAGCCACGCAACGATCGAGCAGATCCTGTGCCTGAACCACCGACAACCCACCGCGTATCCGGTGCAACATGGAGCCCACGGCCTTGGCATCCTTGTCCCGCACTGCTGCACGAGTTTTGGCCAGGTCCTCCTTGAACGTCTGAATGAATACATCACGCAATTGACTGGACACTTGCATGACACTTTTCTCTTCCGACGCCTCTTCCTCGGACAGTATTGCGCCATCCAGGTGTCCGCAGAGCTTCAACAGCACATTGTTCAGGGTTTGCAATGACATCGGCTTGACCACACAAGCATTCATGCCCACGCCGATACAGCGCTCCTCTTCCTCGCGTAAAGCATTGGCGGTCACGCCGACAATGGGAGTGTTGCTATCGGCTCGACGTAGCGCCGCGGTCAACTCATACCCATTCATTTCCGGCATGTTGACGTCAGTCAGCACGACATCGAAAGCATCATGATCCCAGAGTCGCAGCGCTTCCACGCCGTTGGACGCCAATGCCACGCTGCACCCCAATTGCTGGAGTTGTTCCTTGAGCAAAGTCTGATTGATAGGGTTATCTTCGGCTACGAGCACATGCAGACTGAACCGACACCAACTCTGTACCGCCTCGGCGCTTTCACTCGCAGCCAGCGGTTCGCCCTGGGCCAGAGCCACCGCCCGCAACAAGCCCTTGAGGCTGTGCAGACTGACGATATATCCGTCGGAGGTACGTTGTGGCTTGATCAATCCCTCTTCCGAGCAACGTACCCGCTCACCACTCCATTCCAGCTCCGGCAAAAGTTCCGGGATCACATCGACAAGCACCGCGCCAGGATAACGGTCATCGGATACCTCACTACCGGTCACCGCCAGCGCGCCGAAATGCGACAGCCAGCTACAGACGCTGATGGCCAACTCCTTGATCGGAGCACGTACTGCAACGGCCTCGTTCTTCAGGGTGAATCCAGGCAGGAGCGGATGTTCGCCAGGCACAACCGTGAGCGGTAAGCTCAAGGTGAAACTGCTGCCCAGTCCTGTGTCACTGACGATCGCCAGGTTGCCGCCCATCAATTGCGTCAAGCGCCAGCAAATCGACAGGCCAAGCCCGGTACCACCGACGGTGTGCTGCTGGCTATGCGCCTGATAGAAGGGTTCGAACAGGCGGACCTGATGCTCGCTGGAAATGCCACAGCCGGTATCGGTGACCTGCCACTGAAACTGCCACCTGCCCTCGACCTGCTCGCTTTTGACCCTCAAGGCGATCCGTCCGACATCGGTGAACTTGATGGCATTGCTAAGCAAATTGTTGAGTATCTGCCGGATTCTGGCTGCGTCGCCTCTGACTCTTCGCGGTAGCTCGACTTCCACGCAGGCATAGAGGTGCAGACCTTTGGCGCCCGCAGCAGCCGAATAGGCCTGCAGGACATCCTCGATCATTTCCAATGGACTGAACTCGACGTGTTCGATCGCCAGTTGCCCGGCTTCGATTTTCGACACGTCCAGAATGTCGCTGATCACCTGCAAGAGAATCGAGGAGGAACGTTGCATGGTTTGCACTTGCGAACGTTGCAGGGCATTGAGCGGTGACAGGGTCAGGAGCTCCAGGGTGCCGAGCACACCATACAGCGGTGTGCGAATTTCATGGCTCATGGTCGCCAGGAATACAGTCTTGGCCTCATTCGAGGCGTCCGCCGATTGCTTGGCTTCAGCCAGTGCTCGCTCCGCCAGCTTGTAAGCACTGATGTCACTGAATGCACAAAGCACCACGTCTTCGCCTTGATAGCGCGACGGCGAAAAACTGACTTCCAACTGTCGGTCGTTGATTGTGATCGATAGATGCTTGTCCCTGACGGCTCCAGCCGATTCGGCTACGGAAGGCCAGCCGCGGCTGAGCTGACTGATGGTTTGTGTGTCTCCCAGCCATTGCAGCGCCAGCTCGTTTTCCATCACCACTTTGCGATCTTTGCGCGCCAGCACACACAACGCCACCGGGGCGCTCTGAATGATCGCGCGGCTGAACGAGTCACTCTCTACAACCCGGTCATGGGCCCGGCGAGCCGGTACGACCACCCTCATGGCATACCAGCGCAACAAGAAATAACCTACGACAACAAACGCCAGGCACACCGCCAGCAACACCAGTAACTGCCACTTGGCATATTGAAAAAAACTTCGGTAATCAAGGTGATAGTAACCACGCCAGCCGTCTTTGCTGGTGGTCTTGACCAGGAACCCGGCACTGGTCAATTGCAACCCTTCTTGAGCATCATCGAAGCTGGGTATCTTGCCCGTCAGCAACAATCCATCGGGGGTTATGAGCTCCATGGCATCGAACACCGTCCAATCGCTGAGGCGAGAAGAGTCGGTAATTGAACGCAGATCCAGCAACGAGGCGATGACCAGTTGACGCTTCGATTGATCGTGGGCCAACAGGTTTTGTGGCGTGTCGGTGTACATGTAGGTAATGAACTTGATAGACGACCCGTCACCCTGGACATGATTGGCCGGCGCCCACATCACGGCATTATCCGATTGTGCCGGACGGAACTTCAAAATTTGCTTTTTCAGGTTTTCACTCAGCTCCAGGTAGTCGTTCTTACCGACCTGTCCATTTTCCCTTGAGGCAGTGGCTGCCGGAACACCGATGCTGATTGAGCTATCAAGATCCAGCAGAAGCGTTTGCGGCGCAGCATAAGAAGAAATACTCCAGTACGAGCCGTACAAGTTGGAAATCAGCACCCCAAACTTCCCAATACCGGCAACTTGATCTTCACCCTGCGAAGCCATCTCAGTGGGCACAGCCAGAGTGAACGGCATGGAAAAGGAGAATTCGCGTCCTTCGTAGATCCAGGAGTCGCGTGCTTCCTTGAGCAAGCGATGCTGAAACGGAATGACTGCCTGATCCCGTTTTTGTGTCACCTCATCGCTATGCCTGGCAACACGCAGCAAGAACTCTTCCTGCTCATGGATATTGCCCATCAAGCGCGAGAAGTGAAATTCGATCTTGAACAGTTGCTCCTGGACCAGACGCGCCGCAGCCCAGTAGGTCATGGCGAACAACAGAATTGCCAGCGAAACCGCTACGATCAATAGCATGTTCAATCGCAAGGAGGTACGGGCAAAATTTTTAATTAGATTATCGTTTCCCATAAACCATCCGGCTGATTCAACCCAGTGAGAAGCCTAGAGGATCGACAGTTTCATCATCGACCCTCCTGTTGTAGCAAAGCCGAAAACGATTCTTTCGAGACGGCTTTGGAAATCAAAAAGCCCTGTACCGCGTCACACTCGAACTGGCGCAATAACGCCAGCTGCGCGTGATTCTCAACACCCTCTGCAACGACTTCAAGCCCCAGATGCTGCCCCAGTGCAATAATACTTTTGAGCGCTACCGCAGTACTTTCTTCATGTTCGCAGTTGGCGATCAGAGCCCGGTCGATTTTCAACTCGGTAAAGGGTGTTTTGACCAGGTTGTAAAAAGAACTGAACCCTTGCCCGAAGTCATCCTGGGCCAGTCCGAAACCTTTCATGCGCAACCGGCATACCCCGGCAATGTAGTGACTGAGCAACTCAGTCATGCTGCATTCGGTCAGTTCGAAACACAGCTTGGATGGCATGCCGTTCAAGCGTAGAACACATTCGTGAAGCCGATCGGGCAAGGTGGGGTCATTCAACAAGTGTGTCGGCAGGTTGATCGACACCGGAACTCGAAAGCCACCATTCTGCCAGTTGAACTGAGCCTCAACGGTTTGTTCGATCATGCAGAACAACAATGCCTCTTCCAGCCCGGCATCAACCATCTGAGATAGAAACTGCCCTGGCAACAAAATACCCAAGGTCGGATGCTCCCAACGCACCAGCGCTTCGGCCGAAGCGATCTTGCCACTTCGCAACGCCTTCTTCGGCTGGAACCACGCTTTGAATTGCCCCTGCTCCAAGGCCTCTTCCAACTGCTGTCGATGGAATACCAACACCGGAGCCGGCGCATTTTCGGAGATCGGCTGAGGAGCGGCACACTTCTTGATCAAGCTCCTGATCGAGGCCGGCATGGCAGGCTTGGAAATCGTATCGATCACTTCGATTCCCAGCATTTCAGCCACGGTACAGGCACTCCCCAGCATGCGCCGTGAGGACGAGCTCATCAGTGCCAGGCGAGGCGGCCTCTTCGACAACGACAGCTGCTGGATGAACTGCACGCCATCGAGCTCCGGCATCATCAGATCACTGAGCACCAGATCGAAGTCTCGCTTGTCCAGCCATTGCAGGGCTTCGTGTCCGTCAGCGGCAATCTCGATACGATGCACGCCCTCAGCCTTGAACAGCGATTTCAGATATTCGCGTTGAAAATGGTGATCTTCGACGATCAATACACTCATGGCGCACATACAATTTTCTCCGGCGTTAATGCGTTCAAACTGTTGAACAGGGACAGAAGATCCACGGGCTTTGTCAAACACAGGTTCATGCCCGAATCGAGACAGCGCGCGGCCTCTTCGGGGTCAGTGTTGGCGGTCGCGCCCACGATCGGCACGGTGCAACCGATGCGGCGCATTTGCCGCGCCAATTGATGGCCATCCATGCCAGGCATGTTGATGTCGGTCAGCACCAGATCGAAGGTGCCGCATGCCCACTGCATCAGCGCTTCGCGTCCGTCGCTGGCCAGCGTCACCTCACAGCCCAGTACTTCGAGTTGTTCCTTGAGCACCAACTGATTGATGGGGTTGTCTTCGATCACTAACACCCGTTGCAACAATTGACGAAAGGGTTCGGCGCTGGCCTCGGCATGAGTCCGGCTACTGCCTTGAGCCAGGCTGACCGCCTGGCCGATAGCGTGAATATTGTTGAGGTTGACCTCCCAGGCGGTGTCCGTCAGTACGGGTTGTCCTGGTGCCCCAAGGTAAGCCCGTACCCGCGAACTGCTGGGTAATAGCAGCGGTCTGGCGGCGTCGTTCTCAACGATCAGTTCCACCAATGTCGCCTTGGGCGGCAGTTGCAACTCGGTACTGTTGAGGATCTGCGCGGACGCCCCCCAACGGTTCAACCAACCGCATACGTTCTCTGCCGCTTCCTGCAGAGGAGAGCTGACGAAAACCGGTAACGATGCCAGGCGGATGCCCTGCTCGCCCATGCTCTCCGGGCGTCCCTGCTCCAGCGGCAACGACAAGGTGAAACTGCTACCCAGCCCGTAGGCACTGACCAGACGGATATCACCATTCATCAACTCGGCCAGACGCTGACAAATAGATAAGCCCAACCCCGTACCGCCGGCTCGGCTCTGACGGTCCCCAGCCTGATAGAAGGGTTCGAACAGACGACTTTGTTCTTCCACGCGAATACCGCAACCGGTGTCGGTCACTTGCCAAAGCAGGTTCAACCGTTCGCAATCGCGACTTTCGATCCTGACACGCAACACCACGCGACCGGAGTCAGTGAACTTCAAGGCATTGCCCAGCAGATTGCTGAGAATCTGCCGAATCCGCGCTACATCCCCGCGCATCATCGTCGGCAGTTTCGGGTCGCAGAACGCTTGCAGGATCAATCCCTTGCGTTGTGCTGCCGCGGAAAACACCTGGATCAACTCCTGCACCAATTCGCAGGGGTTGAAGTCATCGGGCTCGAGCACCAACTGACCAGCTTCGATCTTGGAGACATCCAGTACATCGTTGATCAAGTGCCCCAAGGTCGACGCCGAGCGCTGCATGGCATCCAGATAGTTCGTCTGCTGCGGTTCGAGCTTCGTCAGGCCAAGCAACTCCAGTGTGCCGAGCAACCCATAAAGAGGCGTGCGAATTTCGTGGCTGATGGTCGCGAGAAAGACGCTTTTAGCCTCGTTGGTAGCATCGGAATGCTGCTTGGCCCGAGCCAATGCCAGCTCCATCTGCTTGCGCGCACTGATATCGCTGAAGGCACAGAACAGCACGTCCTCCCCCTTGTAGCGGGTAGGCACCGAGCTCAGGTACAAATGATGGCCACTGGAAGTCTCCAACTCTTCGCAGACGGGCGTATTGTCGTCGAATGCGCGTCGTATCCAGTCCTGCTCCAGAGCAATGCGCTGTGCATCTCCACCTAGCCATTGCACGCACAGACGATTTTCCAGTACCACCTGGCCATCAAGGCGCCGCAACACACACAGGGCTACCGGAGCCGTGTCGATGACCGTACGGCTGAACTCTTCACTTTCGATCAAGGCTTCCAAGCGGTGCAGAGCCGGGTTGACCAACCGCCGATTGATCCGCAGCACCAAACGCTGAACGCCCATGGCCATCAGGCCGAATACCAGCAGGGCCAACACGGAGTCTCGCCACAGCGGCGTCAACAGCGCCTTGAATGGCACGTAGTAAATCAACACCCACTTTGAACCACCGATGCTTTTGGTCAGAGACAGATAACCGAGGTTCAGGCCGCGACCAGTAAAACCAAAACTGTCTTTGGACCAGACCCTGGAGAAATAGGCACTCAAGTCATTGTCAGGCGTACTGCTCAACACTTGCTGGCGCGCCTTGTTCAACAACAGATAACCATCCGAACCTTGACCGATCAGCCCCGCCGCCAACTCTTTGCCGACCATTTCCAGCCCGAGCCACCCAGCATCCTTCTCATTGGAAATGCGTCGAAAGATGTAGATTCGGGTGAGCGGATCACCAGGATCGTTCAACCAGATAAACTGCTGATTGCTTGCCATCGTCGTCGTAGCCAGCGCATTGAGCACATTGTTCGGCAGGACGTAATGATCGAAGCTGCGATCATAGATGCGGCTGATGGTGTGCTCTGCATTGTTGGCTACGTACACGAGACCGAGCTGAAACGCTTCCAGCTCGCGGATATCGCGCCCGGACAGAGTCAGGCTCCAGGGGGAATCGTAGTTGCCCAGCAGGACTCTCTTGCGTTGGTCCTGGCCCAGAGGAACCTCCAGCGCCTCGGGAGGAGAGACTACATCTGGCGCATTCAAATGAACCGAACGGCTGAAATGCAGCAACAGGGCTTCACGCTGAAACAACGACTCTTGAACTTTGAACACTTCATCGTTCATCACTCGGCGATGCTTGGAGATTTCGTTATTTAAGCTGGACACCCAATAGAAGCAGAGACCGCAGAACAGGCACACCAAGAGCACCCAGGCCAACAGCTGAAGGAGCTTGCCAACCGCCTTGGGCGAGGAAAAGTTTTTGTCCAGTGGTTGAAGAAACTGTTTGTAGTTCATGCATCCAAGGTTAGGGATGCCAGTAAACAGAACCTATCGGAAAATCCCTAAAGCCACCTTTGTGCGCTCAGACCAACCCATGATGCAATTAACAAGAACATCGACCTTCATTACCTTGCCTGATTAGGCGGACATCCATCCAGGCGGCAGAGGGTTTGGCAGCCCTGCGCGTTGTACCTGTGTAGCTTCCCCCTTTCTTTCCAGTTCACCTGATCGCTACGACGCGCGCTTCAACGCCTTCCCCCACTCCCCTCCGAATCAGCTCGCGCTGCCCTGGAACTTCTTGCGGTAAGCCGCCGGCAGCAGGCCGACCCGTTGCTGGAACAGCCGGCGAAACGAGTTGCTGTCTTCGTAGCCCACCTTGTAGGTGATGCTGTCCAGGGTCATGCGCGTGGACTCCAGCAGCTCCTTGGCCTTTTCCAGGCGCAGGGTCTGCAGATAGGCCAGCGGCGTGTAGCCGGTGGCCTCCTTGAAGCGCCGCTTGAAGTTCCTCACGCCGAAGCCGAAGCGCCGGGCCGTGTCGTCGATCAGCAGCGGCTGGTCGAAGTGTTCCTCCAGCCAGTCCTGCACCCGCAGGATCTCGCCATCGCCATGGCTCTTGGGCAATGACCACATGACATACACCGACTGCTCGCTGCGCACCTTGTCGATCAGCAGGTACTTGCCGCATTTCTGCGCCAGCTCCAGGGAAGCGAAGCGCCGCACCAAGTGCAGCAGCAAGTCCATGGCGGCGCTCGCGCCGCCGCTGGTGATCAGGCCCCGGTCCTCGCAGAGAAGCTGCCCCTCGTCCAGCTCGACCCCGGCATAACGCCGCCGGAACAGCTCGGCGAAAGCCCAGTGGGTGGTGACGCGGGCGCCCTTCAGCAGGCCGGCTTCGGCCAGCAGGAAGGTGGCCGTGCACATCGAGGCCAGCACCGCGCCCCGGGCGTGCTGTTGTCGCAGCCAGGGCCCATAGCCGGCAAATGCCGGCAAGGCCTCCTTCAAGGTGAAGAGAAAACCGGGGATCAGCACCAGGTCGGTCCGGGCGATCTCGGCCACGGACTGTTGCACCCGCAGCGCTTGCCCGCCCCAGGCGCTGATATCGGCGCCATCCAGCGAGGCGACCACCACCTCGAACGGCGCGTTGGCGGTGTCGGCGAACAGGTTGGCGGCGCTCAGCACTTCCAGGGCCAGGGTGGCGCTGGCGGCGGAACAGTGATCGGCCAGGAGCAAGGTGACGTGCATAGTGGATTCCGTTGCGCTTTTCGCATGAAAAAAGTCATTTGCGCACCTAGCTTAGCCGATCCCCCTTGCCTAAAGTGCGGCCATCCTTTCAATCATCGGTGTATTCATGAATCTCTGGTTCCGCATGCTGCTCATGCTGTTTCGTCGTCCGTGGCGCAAGCCGGTCGAAGGCCTGGCCACCACCGTCGTGCACATGCGCGTCTGGCCGCTCGACCTCGACCTCAACCTGCACGTCACCAACGGCCGCTACTTCACCCTGGCCGACCTCGGGCGCATGGATTTCGTCCTGCGCAGCGGTGCCTACCGCGTGGCCCTGCGCCACAGGGCGGTGCCGATCGTCGGTGATGTGTGGGGCAAGTTCCGCCGTGAACTGAAGCTGTTCGAAGCCTTCGAGGTCCACAGCCGGATCCTCGGCTGGGACGAAAAATGGAGCTTTATGGAACACCGCTTCGTCAGCAAGGGCCGGGTCACCGGCGTGGTGGTGATGCGCGGGCTGTTCCGCTCGGCCAAAGGCACGATCGCCCCCGGTGAGTTCGTCCATGAACTGGGCCTGGAGCTGTCGCCCGAGTTGCCACAGTGGCTGAAAGACTGGTCGCAAAGCTGCGATGACATGAGCGTGCAACTGCGCGCAGAAGAAAACCCGGCGCGTTGAGGCAGGTCGCTGAGACAACAACGCCATTGCCGACCCAGGTCGACAATGGCGTTGATGCGCGACAGCCAGCGTTTGACCGAGTGAGCGAGCGACGCGCCCGCCCACTCACTCAGTGCGGAGCGCGGGGGATGGTCTTGAGCAGGTCTTCGGGGCTGATATGGCCGACCACGCTGCCCGGTTGCGGCATGTTGAGGATGTGGCCTTTCATCTTGCCGATGATGTGCATCTCGCACGGCTTGCAGTCGAACTTCAGGGTCAGCACTTCGTCACCGTGAATCAGCTGCATCGGCGCCACCTTGGTACGCACGCCGGTCACACCCTTGGCCTGTTTCGGGCACAGGTTGAAGGAGAAACGCAGGCAGTGCTTGGTGATCATCACCGGCACTTCGCCGGCCTCTTCGTGGGCCTCGTAGGCCGCATCGATCAGCTTCACGCCATGGCGGTGATAGAAGTCGCGGGCCTTCTGGTTGTAGACGTTGGCCAGGAACGACAGGTGCGATTCCGGGTACACCGGCGGCGGCGTGGTCTCGGCCTTGCGGCTGCCACGCGGGTGGGCGGCGATCCGCGCGGCGGTCAAGGCTTCGATCACTTCCCGGCGCAACGCCTTGAGCTGCGAGTTGGGGATGAAGTAAGCCTGCGGCGCATCGAGCTTGATGTCGATGGCGTGGTACTGCGTGGTGCCGAGCTGGCCGAGCAGGTCCTGCAGTTGCTCCAGCGCCTGTTCCGGCTTGTTGGCGACGCCGAACGGGCCGTTCAGGGTCACGCTGGCGCTGATCCCTTCTTCACTGGTCGCGGTCACTTCCAGTTGCTCTTCACGCAGGCGCGCGACCCAGCTCAGGGCCACGCGACGTTCGGCGGAAGTCTTCTGCAGGGCCTGTTGCCAGTTGTGATCGAGGTTGCGGTTCAGCGGGTGGTTCGGCCGCAGCTTGTAAAGGCCTTCCGGCATCTCGTTGGGCTCGACGCGATAGCGATAGCGTTTCTCGCCGTCCTCTTCGAACTCGCCCTTGGGCTCGGCGATGTTGGCGCGGAAACCCACCACTTCACGCTTGACCAGCACGTTGAGGCCGTCACCGTTGGACAGCGGCTCATGGGTCACCACTTGCAGGTCGCGCTTGGCGACTTTCTCCACCACGCCCACCGGCAGGCCGGTGAAGGTCGGCGAGTCGAAGGCGCCGATGTCGATCTTGCGATCGGTGACGAAATAATCGGTGCTGCCGCGGTGGAAGGTCTTTTCCGGATCGGGCAGGAAGAAATGCGCGGTGCGGCCGCTGGAGGCGCGGGCCAGGTCGATACGGTCTTCGAGCACGTCGTCCAGGCGCTGGCGGTAGTAGGCGGTGATGTTCTTCACATAGCCCATGTCCTTGTAGCGCCCTTCGATCTTGAACGAGCGCACGCCGGCTTCCACCAGGGCGCGGATGTTGGCGCTCTGGTTGTTGTCCTTCATCGACAGCAGGTGCTTCTCGTAGGCGATCACGCCGCCCTTTTCATCCTTGAGGGTGTACGGCAGGCGGCAGGCCTGGGAGCAGTCGCCACGGTTGGCGCTGCGGCCGGTCTGCGCGTGGGAAATGTTGCACTGGCCGGAGAAGGCCACGCACAGCGCGCCGTGGATGAAGAACTCGATCGCCGCGTCGGTTTCGTCGGCGATGGCGCGGATTTCCTGCAAGTTCAGCTCACGGGCCAGGACCAGTTGCGAGAAACCGGCCTGGTCGAGGAACTTGGCCCGCGCCAGGGTGCGGATATCGGTCTGGGTGCTGGCGTGCAGCTCGATCGGCGGAATGTCCAGCTCCATCACGCCCAGGTCCTGGACGATCAACGCATCGACGCCGGCGTCGTACAGCTGGTGGATCAGCTTGCGCGCCGGCTCCAGCTCGTTGTCGTGGAGGATGGTGTTGAGGGTGGTGAAAATCCGCGCATGGTAGCGCCGGGCGAACTCCACCAGCTCGGCGATTTCACTCACCTCGTTGCAGGCGTTGTGGCGCGCGCCGAAGCTCGGGCCGCCGATGTACACGGCGTCGGCGCCATGCAGGATGGCCTCGCGGGCGATGGCTACATCGCGGGCAGGGCTGAGCAATTCCAGGTGATGCTTGGGCAAGGACATATTTTTTTAGTCAGGCTTGTCACGGTCGAGGCGCGCATTGTAGCGGCGAAACGCCTGACCGGCACCCGTGTACTGCCCGATGGCGCGCACTCGCCGAGCGGCGCCACCGGCCAAAGGCTGGAACTCAGGCCTTGGCCGCCATCGCGGTGACTTCCACGCGCATGCCTTCGACCGCCAGGGACGCCACGCCAACGGCGGCGCGCACCGGCCAGGGCTTGGCGAAGAAGCGCTGGTAGACCTCGTTGAACGCGGCGCGGTCGGCCATGTCGGTGAGGTAGATGGTCAGGTGCAGGACCCGGTCCATGGAGCTGCCGGCCTTTTCCAGGGCCACCTTGAGCGCCTGCAGGGTGCACTCGCTCTGCGCGGTGATGCCGCCCAGTTCCAGGCTGCCGTCGGCGCGGGTGGGGATCTGGGTGGAAACCAGGATGCCAGCGAAGCCGGCGACGTCGGAAGAGATGGAGTCCGCGTCGGGATCGGGAATGAAGTCGATATCGTGGTTGGCCATGGGGCTCTCTTGTTCGGGGGTCATAAAGGATGGCCGGCGCCTTGCTGGGCAACGGCTTTGGCGCGCCAGTTTACAGCCCCGGCGCCGGGTCGTGCGGGAATCGGCTGGAAAACCCGGCCTTCCCTCCTCGCCCGGTGGCAGCCTGTAACACTCCGGGGCGCTGGCGACGCTGCCGCCCGACTATTATCCCTGCCAGGCATTTATCGCCGACAGGCCCTCGATATCCTGCTGGCCATTCGCGCATCAATACGGAGAACCAACCCATGAAGATCGTGATCACCAGCGTGGTCGTCGACGACCAGGCCAAGGCCCTGGCCTTCTACCGGGATGTGCTGGGTTTTCAGCTCAAGCACGACATCGCCATGGGCGAGCACCGCTGGCTGACGCTGACCTCACCCGGCGACCCCGACGGCGTCGAGTTGCTGCTGGAGCCCGACGCCCACCCGGCCGCCAAGCCGTTCACCTCGGCGCTGAAACGCGATGGCATTCCCTTCACCTTCTTCGGGGTCGAGGACATACACGCCGAATATGCCCGGTTGAGTGCCCTGGGCGTGCAGTTCACCCGACCGCCGACGGTCGCCGGCCCGGTGACCCTGGCGGTCTTCGACGACACCTGCGGTAACCTTATCCAGATCGTCCAGCAGAACTGAACAGCCATGGCATGGCGAACTGGAGGCAGGCCCTCGACGATCTCATTGGATTGCGCGAAGCCTGAATAATCAGCTTCGCGCAGATATCCACTCGCTCCCCGTTTTACGGCCTGCCGGGCACGACGCCGCCAATCATCACTGCCGTCGATCATTCAAATCATGAAAGCGGATTTTTTATTTTCCGCCGATGCCTTCAGAATGGCGCCACCTTCAATACCGTCGGACAAGTACGTCATGAATATCAATTTTGCGGTCGCCTGCATGATCGTGGTTTCCTTTGCCATCGCCCTGTTCCACACCTGATCGGTAGCCCCGCTCGACATGGCACCCGGCCATCGGCAAGGGTGCAGGCCACTGACTTGCCGCGTTCCCCACGTGGCATTTGTGTTTAAAATGCCCGCCCTTTTATTGCCGGCCCTCCTTCGATGAACTCCGAAGCCCTCTCCATCCTGCACCATCACCTGCTGACAGCCCTGGCGTCCGCTCCCGCGGAAACCCGGCGCCTGTTCCATGGCCGCGGTCGTTGCTGGCCGGGGCTGGAGCAGGTGACCGTCGACTGGCTGCAGGGCGTGGTGCTGGTGGCGCTGTTCAAGGAGCCGGAGCCGGAACAGCTGGAGGCGCTCAAGCAGTTGCTGCTGGCGATCAGCACCTCGCCGCAGTGGCAGGCCTGTGGCGCCCATACCCTGCTGCTGCAACACCGCTATCAGCTGCAAAGCCCGGTGGACTGGCTGGTGGGCGAACCTATCGAGGAATGGACCCTGGTCGAGGAAGGCCTGCGGTATCGGGTGGACCTGGGCAAGAAGCAGAACAACGGCCTGTTTCTCGACATGCGCTACGGTCGCAACTGGGTGCGCGCCAATGCCCGGGGCAAGCGCGTGCTGAACCTGTTCGCCTACACCTGCGGCTTCTCGGTGGCGGCCATCGAAGGCGGCGCGACCCATGTGGTCAACCTCGACATGTCGCGCCCGGCCCTGAGCCGAGGCCGCGACAATCACCGGCTCAATAGCCACGACCTGAGCCAGGTAACCTTTCTCGGCCACGACCTGTTCAAGTCCTGGAGCAAGGTGAAGAACGCCGGCCCCTACGACCTGGTGATCATCGACCCGCCTTCGTTCCAGAAAGGCAGTTTCCTGCTGACCAAGGACTACGCCCGGGTACTGCGGCGCTTGCCGGAATTGCTCACCGCCGACGGCTGCGTGCTGGCCTGTATGAACGACCCGGCCGTCGCCTCGGACTTCCTGATCGACAGCGTTACCCGCGAAGCCCCGGGACTGCGCTTCGAACAACGCCTGGACAACCCGCCGGAGTTTCCCGATACCGATATCGAAAGCGGCCTGAAGGCCCTGGTGTTCCGCCGGGTCGAATAAGCGCGCAGCATCTCAGGTCTGACTTGCCGTAAGTCCGCACTCGCAATCCACCGCCCCAGGCCTGGGCCGCGTCGTGATGAATGCGCGGATGCCAGGCCATAAAGCCCGGCACCTCACGCTGCCGTCACACCGGCGCCTGCACCACCTCGATGCCCAGGCGCCGGTAGTCCTCGATGCTGCCCGAGGCCAGGTGCTGCTCGGTGATCAGCGTATGCAGGCGATTGCACGGCGCCACGGCAAAGGGTTCCACCGCGCCGAGCTTGTCGGCGGTGGTCACCGCGACCACCTGGGATGCGCTGTCGAGCAGGGCCTGTTTCACCGGCACCTCGTCGAAGTGCAGCGAGGTGATGCCGACTTCCGGATGAATCGCGCACACTCCGGTGAACAGCAGATCGGCGCGGATGCCCTGGATCAGGCGTACCGCCTCATGGCCACCGGAAGACAGGGTCGCCGGGTTGAGCCGGCCACCGGCGAGGATCACCTGGCTGCGCGGGTACTCGGCCAGGGCGATGGCGATCAGCGGCGAAGCGGTGACCGCGGTGATGCCGATATCGGCAGGTAGCGACTGGGCGATCAGCAGCGTGGTCGAGCCCGAGTCGAACATCACGATCTGCCCTTCCTGCACCCGCTGCGCGCCGAGCCTGGCCAGGTGGCGCTTGACCTCGCTGCTTTCGCCCAGGCGGGTGAACACATCCTTGCCGGTGTCCTTGGGTCGTGGCAGCGCGCCGCCATGCACCCGCTGCAGCAGCCCGGCATCGGCCAGCTCCGCCAGGTCGCGGCGGATGGTGTCCTCCGAGACCGCGAAATGCTGGCCAAGCTCGGAGGCCATGACCTTGCCGTCGCGCTCGAGCAGCAACAGGATCTTCTGCCGGCGCACATGGGGCAGCTCGGCGACTGAATGCTGGTTTTGCATGCTTATGCCTGCTTTTGCGTGTTTATGCGAGATTAGCCAAGGCCCCGCCCAAACACAATGCTCACCCTGCGCATTGGCCGCCGGGGCCCAGGCTTGCTTTACTGATTCAATCCCAGGTCGAACCTGTCCCGCCTACAAGCCGTGCGGCACCAGGACGTCCCCCATGATTGAAGAGGTAGCGCGCGATGGAACGTCTCAGTGCCAAAGACTTCGCCCCCGAGTTGCTCGAACTCTACGACTACTACGCCCACGGCAAGATCAGCCGCCGCGAGTTCCTCGACCGGGCGGCGGCCTTCACCCTGGTCGGGCTGACCGCCAGCGCCACCCTCGCCGCCCTGACGCCGAACTACGCCCTGGCCGAACAGGTGTCGTTCACCGACCCGCAGATCGTCGCCGAATACATCACCTACCCCTCGCCCAAGGGCCACGAACAGGTCCGGGGTTACCTGGTGCGCCCGGCAAATGCCGAAGGCAAGTTGCCGGCGGTGGTGGTGGCCCATGAAAACCGCGGGCTCAACCCCTATATCGAGGACGTCGCGCGGCGCCTGGCCAAGGCCGGTTTCATCGCCCTGGCCCCCGACGGCCTGACGTCGGTTGGCGGCTACCCGGGCAACGACGACAAGGGCCGCGAACTGCAACAGAAGGTCAATCCGGAAAAGCTGATGAACGACTTTTTCGCCGCCATCCAGTGGCTGCTCGAGCACGACGCCAGCACCGGCAAGGTCGGCATCACCGGCTTCTGCTATGGCGGCGGGGTGGCCAATGCCGCGGCCGTGGCCTATCCCGAACTGGCGGCAGCCGTGCCCTTTTACGGACGCCAGCCGGACAGCGCGGAGGTCGACCGAATCCAGGCGCCACTGCTGCTGCACTACGCCGAACTGGACACGCGCATCAACGAAGGCTGGCCGGCCTACGAGCAGGCGCTGAAAGCCGCGGGCAAGACTTACGAGGCTTATATCTATCCCGGGGTGAACCACGGTTTTCACAACGACTCGACCCCGCGCTACGACGAGGCAGCCGCCACCCTGGCCTGGGACCGGACGCTGGCGTGGTTTCGCAAATACCTGGTTTAGGCCAACGGCTGACAGCATTTAAAGACGACGGCGCGAGCGCGCCGTCGCCTGCACTCAGCAGCTCACTCCTTCAGCAACGCCGTGGCGATCACCGTGCCCATGGGCGTCGGTTGCGGATCGTTCTGGTGCTGCACCGCATTCAACGCCCAGGCTTCCAGCTGCACCCGGTCCTTCTGGAAGATCATCATGTGGGTCGAACCGCCGAACTCGAAATGCCCGATCTCGGTGCCGCGGGTGATGTTCACCGGGGCGGCGCCTTGGTCAACGATGAACTGGGGTTCGATCACGCAGGTCGAGACCTCGACCATGCCGATGCAGATCAGCGCGACATACCCGCAGGTCGGGTGCTCAAAGACAAAGATCGCCCGGGCGGCGACATGCCCCAGATACGGCTGCGACTCGGTGCCCTCCCAGGTGCCCTCGCCTTCGCCCTGGGCCGGACGCTGGGCGAAATAGGTGCCCGGCTGTACCCAGGAGCGCACCAGCTTGCCGTCGAGCGGCGCGTTCCAGCGGTGATAATGGGTCGCCGAGAGGAAGCCCTGGTACGCCTGCCCACCCTGGAACGGAGCGGCCCACTGCTCCTGGCCGCCGAACAGGTCGAGCAGCGAATAATTGACGTCCTTGATCCAGAATTCGGTCTCGAACGCCACGTTGTTTTCGTACTGCCAGGGCGTGGTCTCGCAGCCGATATTGACCTGGGTGAGCGCGTTGCCCTGGAACGGCCGCGCGCCAGGCACGAACTTGCGGATGAAGAACGCATTCCAGGAATCGAAGCCGTAGCCGGGCAGGTTCGGATCATGCTCCATCTGCGTCCAGACCCCGGCCTCGTGGGCCGCCTTGGAGATCCACGAGCCTGCTTTTTCCGGGTCGTTGATATCCAGCTTGTCGAGGGACGCGCTGCTCTTGAGGAAGCTGTTCCAGGCGTTGAGCACCTTCTTGAACTGCTGGTTGAAGGTCGTGTCATGGAACAGCGCGACGCCCGCCTCGGTGCCCATCGACACCGCCAGGAAGGCGTTCATCGGCGTGCCGACCTGGGCCGTGGCGTTGAACGACGATGAGGTGCTGATGATCTCGTTGAGGATCTCGAAGAAGCTGTCATAGCCGGCGATCCACAGCGCATCGCCGTCCGAGTCCTTGATCTGCTCCTTGGTCGCCTCGTCCAGGGTCGCCACGTAGTCGTTCGACTGTTCGATCATCGAGTTGATCCACATGCGGTACACGCTGTTGTGGGTAACCCAGGTCTTGAACTCGATGATTTCCGCGCGCATCGGCGTCAGGGTGCCGGCCTTTTTCTTCTCGGCGATCAGGTCGCGCAGCGGCACCAGGAACCTGGCCGTGGCCCACACCCGGTTGGGCACCCAGAAGCCCATCTGGATCGGTCCGGCGTTGGCCAGCGTGAGGCGCTCGGCGCCGGTGCTTTCCAGGCGCGCCTGCCGCGAAGGCTGTTTGGGGTTGCTGAGTTGTTTGTCGTACTGAGTCATTTCTTTACTCCTTTAAAGAGGCGGCGCCCGGGCGGCGATGGCGCGGGCGCGACCAGACTGCGTTGAGGTACTGGCCAGCAAACGACGGCTCCAGCAGGCGTTCATGTCAGGGAGGCGACAAGGGTTGTGTACGGGGTTGAACGACACTCCGTGTCCTTCTCGCCATGCCGGTCCCGGGCAGAATGCGGCGGCCGAACGGCCATCTACAGGCGCGACTTGCCTGGACAAGTAAAGCTGCTCCGGCGGGTTTCGGGGGGCCGGCAGAAATTTATAGAGCCGACCGCCTCACGCCCCCGCTCGGCTGGCGACCGGCGCGTGCCGGGCCATCAGTTCGGCGACCCAGTCGATAAACACCCGCAGCTTGATGCTGATATGCCGGTTGGGCGGAAACGCCACGTAGATCGGCATCGGATCGAGCTGCCAATCCTCGAACAGACGCACCAGTTCGCCCCGTTCCTGGTGCGCCCTGGCCATGTAGTCCGGCAGCCAGAGTATGCCCAGGCCCGCCAGGCCGGCGGCGAGGTAGGCATTGCCATCGTCGACCGCCAGCACGTAGCGGCCCTTGATCTGCAGACTTTCGTTGTGGTTGCGCATGGCATACGGCAAGGCCTTGCCGGTGCGCGCCCAGAGAAAACCGACGATGCGATGCAAGGAATCCTCCAGCTCTTGCGGATGCACGGGGGTGCCGAGACGCTCCAGGTAGCTGGGCGCCGCATACACCCCCAACTGGAGATCGCCGATCCGCCGCGCCATCAGTGACTGGTCCGTCAGCTCGCCACCGCGCACCACGCAATCCACATTCTCGCCGAGCACATCGACGATGCGGTCGCTGACGCCCAGGTCGATCTGGATGTCCGGGTAGCGGGCGTGGAACCCGGGCAGCGCCGGCACCAGGATCATGCTCGCCAGCGGGCTGGGCACATCCACCCGCAAGCGTCCCCTGGGCACCGCCGAGGCACTGGACAGGCTGGTCTCGGCATCGTCGAGGTCGGCCAGCAGGCGCACCACGCGTTCGTAATACACCGCGCCGTCGGCCGTCAGGTGGACCCGGCGCGTGGTGCGGTTGAGCAACTTGACCCGCAAGCGTGCCTCCAGCTGCTGCACCAGTTGCGTCACGCTGGTCTTGCTCATGTGCAGCGTGTCGGCGGCCTTGGTGAAGCTGCCCGCTTCCACCACCCGGGCAAAGGCCTGCATCGCATCAAAACGGTCCATTTCCACCCCGGCTAACCATTGGATTGTTTGGATTCCACAAACAGTGATGGCTACGGTTGCTCGTTTATCGGCCAGGCGCAAGTGCCTAGAGTCGGCTTCATCGTTCATTCCAGGTCGGCTTCGACCCTTATCGATGGAGGCAACACATGACTCAGCGCGACGCGGTTTTTCCGCCCGGACGCCAGGCGCTTTACCAGCGCAACCGCTACTCACCGGCGATCCGCTCCAATGGCTTTCTGTTCGTTTCGGGCCAGGTCGGCAGCAGTGCCGATGGCTCGCCCGAGCCGGACCTTGAGGCCCAGGTGCGCCTCGCGTTCACTAACCTCAACGCAATCCTGGCCGCCGCCGGCAGCTCCTTCGACGAGGTGATCGACGTCACCGTGTTTATCGTCGATCCCGAAACCCGCTTCGAAACCATCTGGAAGGTGGTGCCGGAGTTCTGGGGGAAAGCACCGCACCCGACGCTGACCGCCGTGGGCGTGACCTGGCTGTATGGCTTCGACTTCGAGATCAAGGTCATCGCCAAATTGCCGGAAAGCACCGCCGGCTGATTCACAACCCTCGACCGGGTCGCGTCCGTGACCCGGGCTTCCACGGCCGGACAGATCGGCCTTGCCCCTCCCATTCCCACACCCGTGCCCACGCCTGACCCAGCATCACCCATCTGCTGACCAATGATCTTTTGTCAGCCCCGCGCGCCCGATAGTTAACTCTCGCCCCGCGAAGTCCTTTGACGGACCCCGTCACAAAATCAATAAGAGGGTTGGCCGATGCAAAGCAGTGGCGCGTTGCTGTGGGTGTTGTTGGCCGCGATCGTGATGATCGTGGTGTTGATTGTCAGGTTCAGGGTGCATGCCTTTCTGGCGCTGATCGCCGCCTGCGGCCTGGTCGGAGTGGGCTCGGGGATGCCCTTGAACGGCATGCTCGAATCCTTCCAGAAGGGCCTGGGCGATACCCTGGGGTTTCTCGCCGCGATCATCGGGCTGGGCAGCATCCTGGGCAAGATGCTCGAGGAATCGGGCGGCGCCGAACGCATCGCCCAGACCCTGCTCAACACCCTGGGCGAGCAGCGCGCGTCCTGGGTGATGATGCTGGTGGGGTTCATCGCCGGTATCCCGGTGTTCTTCGAGGTCGGCTATATCCTGCTGATTCCGCTGGTGTACGTGGTGGCCAAGGAAACCCGGCTCAACCTGCTGTACCTCGGCGTGCCGCTGGCGGTGTCGCTGATGTGCGTGCACTGCATGCTGCCGCCCCACCCCGCGGCCATGGCCATTACCCACTTGCTGGGGGCCGACGTCGGCAAGGTGATCCTCTACGGCCTGATCGTCGGCCTGCCCACCGCCATGATCGCCGGGCCGCTATGGATCCGCCTGGTGGCGCGCCGCCAGGCCGAACCCTGGCAAGCAGCCTTCCTCGAGGAGCGTTGCCAGGCCCGTGGCGCGCGAGTGCTGCCGGGCTTCTGGCTGACCCTGCTGACCATTTTGCTGCCGCTGCTGCTGATGATCGGCAAGACCTTCGCCAGCGCCCTGCCCGCCGGCTCGACCCTGTCCGTGCTGCTGTCGTTCTTCGGCAACCCGCTGGTGGCGCTGGTGATCGCCGTGGTCTTCGCCTACTGGTCCCTGGGCCTGCGCCGTGGCCTGTCGATGTTGGACCTGCTGGGGCACACCCAGAAAAGCCTGCCGCCACTGGCCAGCATCCTGCTGATCATCGGTGCCGGCGGCGCCTTCAACGGCATCCTGATCGACAGTGGCGTGGGCAAGGTGCTGGCCGACTCCCTGACCCGGCTGGACATCAACCCGGTGGTGCTGGCCTGGCTGGTGGCGGGCCTGATGCACTTCGCGGTGGGCTCGGCGACCGTGGCCATGATGAGCGCCGCCGCCATCGTGCTGCCGACCCTGGGCGTCGACTCCGGCTACAGCAAGGAGATCATCGTGGTCGCCATCGGCGCCGGGGCCATCGGCTGGACCCACGTCACCGACTCGGCCTTCTGGGTGGTCAAGGAATACCTCGGGGTGTCGCTGGCCGACGCGCTCAAGACCTTCACCAGCGCCACGGTCCTGGCCTCAGTGGTGGCCCTGCTGCTGACCCTGAGCCTCGCTCATTTCATTTAAAACCTTTGTCACAGGAGTCATCCCCATGATCGCAGGCCAGCCACTCGCTACCTGGACCCGCCGCTACCCGCTGCTCGAAGAGCTGATGGCGTTGCGCGAAACCACCTGGTTCACCCCCACCCGCGCGCCCCTGGCCGATGGCCTGAGCGACCTGGCGCTGAGCACCGCCGACGTGGCCGATGCCAGCGCGCGCCTCGAGCGTTTCGCCGCCTATTTTCGCGTGGCCTTTCCCGAGACCCTGGCCAACAACGGCATTCTCGAATCGCCGATCCAGCCACTGCCAGCCTTGCAGGCGGTGCTGGCCGGCCGCTATGGCCAGGCCCTGCCCGGCGCGCTATGGATCAAGCAGGACAGCCACCTGCCGATCTCCGGGTCGATCAAGGCGCGCGGCGGTATCTATGAAGTACTCAAGCACGCCGAACACCTGGCCCTGGAGGCCGGCCTGCTGCGCCTGGACCAGGACTACAGCGTGCTCGACTCGCCCGAGGCCCGGGCGCTCTTCAGCCACTACCGGATCGCCGTGGGTTCCACCGGCAACCTGGGCTTGTCCATCGGCCTGATGGGCGCCCGGCTGGGGTTCCTGGTCACGGTGCACATGTCCGCCGACGCCCGCCAATGGAAGAAGGACAAGCTGCGCGCCCACGGGGTGAGTGTCATGGAGTACGAAAGCGACTACAGCATCGCCGTGGCCCAGGGGCGCCAGCAGGCCAGCGCCGATCCGGCCTGCCATTTCGTCGATGACGAGAACTCCACCGACCTGTTCCTCGGCTACGCCGTGGCCGCCGAGCGCCTGAGCCGGCAACTGCAACAGGCCGGGGTCCGGGTCGATGCCCAGCATCCGCTGTTCGTCTACCTGCCCTGCGGCGTCGGCGGCGGCCCTGGCGGCGTGGCGTTCGGCTTGAAGCTGGCGTTCGGCGACGCCGTTCACTGTATATTTGCCGAGCCCACCCATTCGCCGTGCATGCTGCTCGGGGTGCACACCGGGCTGCATGACGAGGTGTCGGTGCAGGACTTCGGCATCGACAACCTCACCGCCGCCGACGGCCTGGCCGTCGGCCGCGCCTCGGGGTTTGTCGGCCGCGCCATGCAGCGGCTGATCGAGGGTTACTACACGGTCAGCGACGACGAACTGCATGCCCTGGTCTGGCTGATGGCCAAGCACCAACAGCTGCACCTGGAGCCCTCGGCGGTGGCCGGTGTCCCGGGCATCGCCCGCGTGCAGGCGCAGCGCGAGCAGTACCTGCGGCGCAGCGGCATGAGCGCCGAGGCGTACGCCCGGGCCACTCACCTGGTCTGGGCCACGGGCGGCAGCATGGTCCCGGACACCGAGATGCAGGCTTATCTGGCGCAAGGTGCCCGGGTGCTGCAAGGCTCATAACAGACCGACAGGAGAAGCGCCGGCTTGTACAACCTACCGCCCCGACTGGACGCCAAGCTCAACAGCAGCCAGTTCTCGAACCTGTTCACCTTCCAGGTCGCGGCCCGTCACCTGAGCTTCAGCAAGGCCGCCGATGAGTTGTGCCTGACCGCCAGCGCGGTCAGCCATCGCATCGCCCGGCTGGAGGCGGAGCTGTCGATCCAGCTGTTCCGCCGGCTGACCCGGCGGGTTGAACTGACCGAGGCCGGCGAG
The DNA here is from genome assembly GCF_017349615.1 of Pseudomonas sp. GW531-T4. Taxonomy (NCBI): domain Bacteria; kingdom Pseudomonadati; phylum Pseudomonadota; class Gammaproteobacteria; order Pseudomonadales; family Pseudomonadaceae; genus Pseudomonas; species Pseudomonas sp. GW531-T4. The sequence goes on along the minus strand of NZ_JACMZT010000014.1, from coordinate 12,948 downwards.
CGTATTTTTGCGATTCTCCAGCAGACCCTGGGCGACCTGTCCGAAGTCCTGGCCCAGCCGGTCGACGCCGACCTGGCCGGGCCGCTGACCCTCTACGCCCATCCGTCCATCGCCCATTCCTGGCTGGTGCCGCGCCTGGCCGAGTTCGGCCTGCGCTTTCCCGGGGTCCGGCTTGACCTGCGCGTAGGCAACGACCGCATCGACTTCCGCACCCGGCAGATCGACCTGGCGCTGTATTACGGCAATGGCGAGTTCCATGGGCTGGTGGCGCACAAGCTGATGCAGGAACGGGTCGCGCCGGTGTGCAGCCCGCAATACGCCGAACGCCATGGATTGACCGGGGCAGTCGAACAATTACAGCAGTGCACCCTGCTGCATGATTCGCTGGCCTGGGACCACGCCACCTTCGACTCCGAATGGGCGCTGTGGATTCGCCAGCACGGCGGTGGTGTGTCCATGCCGAAACGCGGGGTAACCTTCGATCGCTCGGACCTGTGTGTCACCGCCGCCATCCACCATGCCGGCGTGGCGATCGGGCGCGAGCATCTGGTCAGCGAGGCCATCGGGCAAGGCCGGCTGGTGCTGCCGTTCACCGGGTTTACCCGCAGCGGCGAATACGACTACTACATCGTCCATCCGACCCTGGAGGCCCTGCCGCGCCGGGTCTCGGCCTGTATCGCCTGGTTGCAGGAGTGTGCGGCGCAAACGCCGGGAGTCTGAAGGCCGGCACGCAATGGCCGGCTGGGGAAAATCAGCGGCTGGCACCGCCGCCTTTCTTGCGCAGCGCCTTCAAGCGCTGGCTCGCCCGCTGCACCGCCGCCATCTTTTCCGGGCGCTTCATGCGCTTCCATTGGCGGATGTCGTCCTTGCTGCGCCCGCAACTCAGGCACAGGTCGCCGCTCAACTGGCAAACGGCGATGCAGGGGTTGTCGATTTCCTTGGCCATGCTTCAGCCTGGCTGCCGGTCGTCGCAAGTGCCGCGAACCATCAATGCTGCATCTTGCTGTGGTCGGCCATGTTCAGCGCGCGGGCCTGGGCCTCGACCTTGATCGACTGTTTCTCGCCCTTGGCGTTTTCCACCACCAGGGTCAGCGGCACCTTGTCGCCTTCCTTCACCTGGGCCACCAGGTCGATCAGCATCACGTGATAACCATGGGGATCCAGGGCCACGGCCTTGCCGGCCGGCAAGGCGACGAAGTCCGCCGGGCGCATGCTCATCACATCGTTGTGCATGCTCGACTGGTGAATCTGCACGATCTTGGCCACTGGCGACTCGACGCTGAGCAGCTTGCTGTCGTCGCTGGCGGTCAGGGTCATGAAGGCCCCGGTCGCTTGCTGCCCGGCGACGGTGGCGCGTACCCAGGCGTCATCGACCTGGGTCTGGGCCGCGGCCTGGCCAGCCAGGCCCAGCAGGGACAGGCCGATCAGCATGCGCTTGGCGCGTTGGGCGATAGCGGTTTTATTCAGGGCCGGGTACATCAGCAGACCTCCATGACGGTCAGTAGATCTTCCGCGCACTCTTGCGCGGTAAGCGATTGGGACAAGCCAAGGCGCAACGTGCCCCGGGAGTCGTAGACAAAACTGGTGGCGGTGTGGGACAGGGTGTAGGTCGAACCGCTGGGGATCTTCTCGTAGAACACGTCGAATTCCTTGGCCGTGGCCGCGGTCTGCTCCAGCGTGCCGTACAGCGCGACGAACGACGGGTCGAAGGCCTTGACGTAGGCGTCGAGGACTTCCGGGGTATCCCGCTCGGGATCCAGGGTGATGAAGATCACCTGCAGGCGGTCGCCGTCGCGGCCCATCAGTTTCTTGGCCTGGGCCGCGCGCGCCAGCGTCGTGGGGCAGATGGCCGGGCACTGGGTGAAACCGAAGAACACCATCGGCATCAGGCCGCTATAGCTTGAGAGCGTCCTGACGTTGCCCTCGGTGTCCTTGAGCTTGAAGGTACGGCCCATGATCTTGTCGCTCAGATCCTTGCCATATTTGTACGACAGCTGGCCCCGGGTATCGCAGCCGGCCAGAAGACCGAGACCCAACACCCCCATACCTGCAATCACCTCGCGGCGACTCAACAAAACACTCATTCGTTACCGCCCTTTGAGGAGCCGAAAATCCAGACGACCCGCCGGGCGGCTCATCCGTAAAAGCCACGCATGGTAGCAAAACGCGACGCCCCGCTTCCTGCCAAATGGATGACAGGTTGTGTGCGACCATGGTCGGGTGCGGCGTTTAGCCGCGCTTTCCAGCGGCTCTCAGCCGAGCCGTGCCAGGCGCTTTTGCCAGTTGCCGCCGTTGATGCGCTGGCATTGTTCTTCGCTGTCGTACCGCACGTGGGCCGCCAGCGCCTGCAACTCCAGGCCGGCGTCATGCAGGGCCATGGCTGTCAGTTCGAGCATGCGTTCGCCCTGCCCGCAGGCCAGGGCCCGGGTCTTGCTGGCCTGGGTGTCGAAGACCCAGACCACCCTCAGGCTGGCGGGAAACGCCGCGTGATCGGCCACATGGGTCAGCCAGGAAAACCCGACGATTTCCGCCTTGGCGGTTTCGCAGGCGTCGGTGAGGCTGGCGACCAGGCGGCGTTCGAGACGCGCCTGCTCGCGTTTGCTTGATGGCATGGAGGCTCCTTGGCGGCCCGGCATCGATCGCCGGGGCTGTGCGGCTGCGCAGTCTTGCCGCCAGCGCCCGGCAATACAAGCCCCGGGTGGCCGGCGCAGAGGTTATTCCGTAACATTCGCCGCCTTTCGACATTCCCTCGCAACCCCGGCCGCTCTCCTGGCCGCCCTCTCAGGTAAACCATGAAACCCGCTCGCCTTCGCGCCGACGTCCTGGCCGGACTCACCACCTCTTTCGCGCTGGTGCCCGAGTGCATCGCCTTCGCCCTGGTCGCCCACCTCAATCCGCTGATGGGCCTGTATGGCGCCTTTATCATCTGCACCCTGACCGCGCTGTTCGGCGGCCGCCCAGGGATGATTTCCGGCGCCGCCGGGTCGATGGCGGTGGTGATCGTCGCGCTGGTGGTGCAACACGGCGTGCAGTACCTGCTGGCCACGGTGCTGCTGGGCGGCCTGGTCATGATCGCCTTCGGCCTGCTGCGCCTGGGCAAGCTGGTGCGGATCGTGCCGTATCCGGTGATGCTCGGCTTCGTCAACGGCCTGGCGATCATCATCGCCCTGGCCCAGCTGGAACACTTCAAGGCCGACGAGCGCTGGCTCAGCGGTACGTCCCTGTGGCTGATGCTCGGGCTGGTGGCGCTGACCATGGCCATCGTCTACCTGCTGCCGCGCCTGAGCCGCGCGGTGCCGCCGGCGCTGGTGGCGATCCTCGGGGTCGGCCTGCTGGTCTACCTGCTGGGCCTGCCGACCCGCATCCTGGGCGACATGGCCCATATCGCCGGCGGCCTGCCGCGCCTGGCGTTGCCGGATATCCAGTGGAACCTGGAGACCTTGGGCATCATTGCCCCCTACGCCTTCCTGATGGCCATGGTCGGCCTGCTGGAAACCCTGCTGACCCTCAACCTCACCGACGAAATCACCGAGAGCCGCAGCTTCCCGGACCGCGAATGCGTGGCCCTGGGCGCGGCCAATATCGCCTCCGGCCTGTTCGGCGGCATGGGCGGTTGCGCGATGATCGGCCAGACCGTGATCAACCTCAGCTCCGGCGGCCGTGGCCGGCTGTCCGGGGTGGTCGCCGGGACGATGATCCTGCTGTTCGTGCTGTTCCTCTCGCCCTTGATCGAGCGCATTCCGCTGGCGGCGCTGGTCGGGGTGATGTTCGTGGTGGCCCAGCAGACCTTCGCCTGGGGCTCGCTGCGGGTGCTGCACAAAGTGCCGCTGAACGACATGCTGGTGATAGTCGCGGTGACCATCATTACGGTCTTCACCGACCTCGCCATCGCGGTGCTGTGCGGCATCGTCATCGCCGCCCTCAACTTCGCCTGGCAGCATTCGCGCGAGCTCTACGCCGACAGCCACGAGGAAGCCGACGGCAGCAAGCTGTACCGGGTCCACGGCACCCTGTTCTTCGCCTCGACCACCTCCTTCCTCAACCACTTCGACCCGGCGGGCGACCCGGCCCAGGTGACCCTCGACTGCCGCCACCTGAGCTTCGTCGACTACTCGGCCATCGCCGCCCTGAAAACCCTGCGCGAACGCTACGGCAAGGCCGGCAAGCACCTGCGGGTGACGCACCTGTCCGAGCGCTGCAAGCAGTTGCTCAAACGCGCGGGCATCCAGCACGGCTGAGATCGGGCCTACGGAGCCGCCTGCAGGGGCCTTGCGGCGCTCCACAAACGCCTTTACACCCCCGCCCCGTTTCCTTACTGTCGGGCAGCCTCGGCCTCAAGCGGGGCTGTTTGCCCCATACATTGCATAGACGGAGTGAGTCATGTCAGGGAAAGACCTGTTGCTCAACAGCATCGAGACACTGAAAGAAAACTTGATGCTTGGGCACAAGCAATCGCAAAAGTACCCTTCGACGGTCATCGGCAACGAAAGGGAACTCATCATCGAAAGCCTGCTGGCTCGGGTTCTGCCGCACAACATCCGCTATGGCTCCGGCGTCATCATGGACGGCTACGGAAAAACCACGGGCCAGATCGATATCGTCCTCGAGTGCGAGCAAAGCTTCAGCCTGCCCATCACCTCCGGCAAGCAACGGCTGTACTTTGCCGATACCGTGGCGGCCGCCATCGAAGTGAAGTCCGACCTGCGGAAGCAGAAGGTCGAGGCATTCGCACAAAGCCATGCGGTCCAACAGCTACAACGGAAAAAGTCGAAAGAGAAGTTCATTTTCAGAAATGAATACCTGGTCCCGTCCTACATCATTGCTTTCAAAGGACCGGACAAAGACACCATTGCCAAGTGGCTGTTTGAAGAATGCAGAGAGAAAAATCAGCATTACCCCACAGGAATCCTCTGCCTGGAACCCGCTTACTTTTTCAGCTTTGAACCCTCTGGAAACTTCGAGGCATCCGGGGACAGCGCGGTTTTCGCGTTTCTGTGCAGCCTCTCCAATTGGCTTTCCTTCAACAGAGACAGCCGCTTCGACATCAAGAGCTACGTCTCGCTCCTGGATGAAGCCGAGGACGACTGACGACAGCCCCCGCAAATACCTGAAAAATAGAAGGCGAGCCGCAGCTCGCCTTTTTTCATCGGCCGAGCACGGGGGGCTCCGGTCAAAACAGCGACATCATTGTGATATCATCGCCACCTTTCCGGCCAGGGCCCGTGCAACCCCGTCCACACCGGAAGCCCCCATAAAGAAGGCGCCACGATGCGCCTCCCGCCTGCCTTGCCTGCAAGAACCGACGACGCCCCGGAGCCTTTCCGAGCGCGCGCCGCTTTGCTGCGAACCTGCCGGATGCCGCGCAGGTTGTGCCTTTTGCCGCCACAAGGAACACAGTCATGCTTTTACGATCGATGAACATTTCCCGCCGTGCAGGCCTCAGTTTTGCCCTGATCGCGCTGCTGGCGGTTGCGCTCGGAACCTTCTCCCTGCTGGAAATGCGCCGCATGAACGAGCAGTCGCTCGAGGTCGACAGGAACTGGCTGCCCTCGATCGTCGCAGCCAACGCCATGGCCCTGACCAGCACCCAGATCCGTACCCTGACCCTGCGCCAGCTGGTGGTGCGCGACAGAAGCGACGTCGAGGCCCTGCTGGACCGGATCAATCAGCTCGAGGAGCAATTGTCGGCCCAGCAGCTGGTCTACGAAAAACTCAGTATCGCCCCCGAGGAAAAGGCCGCGTACGCGCGCTACCTGGGCGTCAAGGCGCTGTACCTCAAGGACCAGCAGCGCGTCCTCGACCTGGCGCGCCAGGGCCGCAAGGACGAAGCGATCGCGATCGTCGACGGCGGGCCGTTCCTGGCCAATGCCGACGCCATGCTCAAGGAGTTGCTGACCGTGGTCGAGGTCAACACCCACGGCGGTGAAGCGGCGGCCGCGCGCAGCAACGAAGTGTTCCACAGCGCCGTCGGCCTGGTGCTGGCGATCCTGGCCATCGTGCTGGTGCTGACTGTCGGCCTGGCCATCGTACTGACCCGCAGCATCGTGCGGCCGCTGGGCCAGGCCGTGGAAGTCGCCGAGACCATCGCCAGCGGCGACCTGTGCCATGCCATCAGCGTGACCGGCAACGACGAGCCGGCGCGCCTGCTGCACGCCCTGCAACGCATGCAGAACAGCCTGCGCGGCACCCTGCAGAAGATCGCCGATTCCTCCAGCCAGCTGGCTTCGGCCGCCGAGGAATTGCATGCGGTGACCGAAGACTCCAGCAAGACCCTGCACCAGCAGAGCAACGAGCTGGAACAAGCCGCCACCGCGGTCAACGAGATGACCGCGGCCGTGGAAGAAGTGGCGCGCAACGCCGTCAGCACCTCCGAGGCGTCCCGGGAAACCGACGCCACCGCCCACCACGGCCGGCAGCAGGTGCAACACACCGTCGACTCCATCGGCGACCTGGCCGACGAGGTGACCCGCACCTGCGAGCAGGTCGAACACCTGGCGGTGGATGTGCGCAATATCGGCCAGGTCCTGGAGGTGATCCGCTCGATCGCCGAGCAGACCAACCTGCTGGCCCTCAACGCGGCCATCGAGGCGGCCCGGGCCGGCGATGCCGGACGCGGTTTCGCCGTGGTCGCCGATGAGGTGCGGGCCCTCGCCCATCGCACCCAGCAGTCGACCCAGGAAATCGAAAGCATGATCAACACCATCGAAGAAGGCACCGAAGGTGCGGTGAGCGCCATGCGCCACAGCAACGAACGCGCCCACCTGACCCTGGAAGCCGCCCGCGCCTCGGGCCTGGCCCTGGACCAGATCACCCAGGCCATCACCTCGATCAACGAACGCAACCTGGTGATCGCCAGCGCCAGCGAAGAGCAGGCCCAGGTCGCCCGCGAGGTCGACCGCAACCTGGTGAACATCCGCGACCTGGCGACCCAGACCTCGGCCGGGGCCAACCAGAGCAACGCCGCCAGCCAGGACCTGTCACGCCTGGCGGTGGAACTCAACGGCCTGGTGACTCAGTTCAAGGTCTGACGGCCGCAGGCTCCCGCGCCTTGCCGCGCGGGAGCCTTCAATAGGCGTATTGGCCAATCACCTGCCGCACCCTTTCCAATGCCACCCGCAACTGATCCAGCTCGACCGAGCCCAGGGCCAGGCGGATGGCGTGGGGCACCGGCGCGGCGCTGACAAAGGGCTCGGCGGTGGACACCGAGACCTTCTCCCGCAGCAAGGCCATCGCCACCTGATCGGCGCGCACCTCCTCGGGCAGCGGCAACCAGAGAAAATAGGACGCCGGATGCCCGATGTACGCCAGGCCGGCCAGCACCTCCCTGGCCAGGGCCTGGCGGGCGGTCGCGTCCTGGCGTTTCTCGGCTTCCAGGCGCTGCACCGTGCCGTCGTCGATCCAGTTGCAGACCAGCGCTGTCATCACCCCGGGAGTGTTCCAGGTGGTCGCGCGGATCACCCGTTCGATCGGCGGCACCCAGGCCAGCGGCGCGACCACAAAGCCGACCCGCAGCCCGGTGGCGACATTCTTGGAAAACCCCGACACATACACCGTCAGCTCCGGCGCCAGGGCCGCCAGAGGCGCGGGTGGATTCTCGGCGAGGAAGGCATAAGCGGCGTCCTCGATAATCAGCAGCCGATGCTGCCGGGCGATCCGTACCAAATGCTCGCGCCACGCCAGGTCCAGCACCCAGCCCATGGGGTTGTGCAGGGTCGGCATGGCATACACCGCCCGCACCCGCCGGCTGCGGCACAACCGCTCGAAAGCCTGCAGGTCGGGGCCGTGCTCGGTCAGGGCAATCGACACCAGTTCCACGCCGTGGGCCTCGGCCACCACCTTGAACCCCGGGTAGGTCAAGGCATCGGTGGCCACCACATCGCCGGGCTTGAGCAGCGCCATCACCGTGGTCGCCAGGCCGTGCTGGGCGCCGCTGACGATCGACACCTGGTCCGCTTCCACCTGCAACCCGCGACACGCCAGATGCCGGCCACGGTGGCCCGCTCGTGGCTGCGGCCACTGTGGGGCTGGTAGCGCAGCAGCGCCTCCAGGTCACCGGCAGCCGCCAACTGGCGCAGGCCACCGCGCAGCACTTCGGCCTGCCCGGGCAACGCCGGGTAGTTGAAATTGAGATCCAGGGTGCCCGCCGCGGTCGCCTGCTGGTCGACGCCCTGCCCCGGCGGCAACGCCGTCTCGCGGACAAAAGTGCCGCGCCCGGTTTCGCCACTGATCAGGCCCATGGCCTCCAGCTCGGCATACACCCGTGAGGCGGTCACCAGGGCCAGCCCTTCCCTGGCGGCCAGTTCGCGGTGGGTCGGCAGGCGGGTGCCCGGCGGCAATGCACCGCCACGAATATCGGCGGCAAAACCATCGACCAGTTGTTTGTAGCGGGCACGGGCCATAGGGCAATGTATCCATGACAATATTTTGATTGTATTGCTTGGCACTCCTAGGATGGGGCCTGAACAGCCCAGGCGCAATCTCGCCCTGAAGCGCGGCGCCTACCCTTGAACAGAGCTGAGCCCCTGAATGGAACGGACATCGCCCCTGCCACACCCCAGCACACAAAAAGCCGCGAGCGGCTGGCTCAACGGCTTTATCGGCGTGCTGATTTTCAGCGGCTCGCTGCCGGCCACCCGGGTGGCCGTGCTGGAGTTCGACCCGCTGTTCCTGACCGTGGCCCGCGCCAGCATCGCCGGCGTCCTGGCCTTGTGCCTGTTGCTGCTGTTCAAGGAAAAGCGCCCGAGTAGAAGCCAGCTGTGGCCCCTGGCGATAGTCGCCCTGGGCGTGGTTCTGGGCTTTCCGCTGCTGACCGCGCTGGCCTTGCAGTACGTGACCTCCGCCCACTCCATCGTCTTCCTCGGCCTGCTGCCCCTGGCCACCGCGGTGTTCGGCGTGCTGCGCGGCGGCGAGCGGCCGCGGCCGGTGTTCTGGCTGTTCTCGGTGCTGGGCAGCCTGCTGGTGGTGGGGTTTGCCCTGTCCCAGGGGCTGAACGCCGCGCCGGCCGGAGACATCCTGATGCTGCTGGCGATTCTGGTCTGCGGCCTGGGTTACGCGGAAGGCGCCAAGCTCTCCCGGACCCTGGGCGGTTGGCAGGTGATCTCCTGGGCTTTGGTGCTGGCGCTGCCGGTGATGGCGGTGCTGACGCTGTTGCGTGCCCCATCTTCGTTTAGCGGCATCACCCTGCCCGCCTGGCTGAGCCTGGCGTATGTCGCGCTGTTCAGCATGCTGATCGGCTTTGTCTTCTGGTACCGCGGGCTGGCCCAGGGAGGGATCGCCGCCGTCGGCCAGTTACAATTGCTGCAACCGTTCTTTGGCCTGGCCCTGGCCGCCACCCTGCTGCATGAACAGGTCAGCCTGGGCATGCTGGGAGTGACCGTGGCAGTGATTTTGTGTGTGGCCGGGGCGAGGAAGTTTTCGAAATAGCGGTTTGGCCTGCCCTTAAAAAGATTGGGCGGGCCTGAGGTATCCCCTCAGACCGGGGAGATGGTCGCCAGCAGACCAATCGCAATGGTCAGCGCCAAGAATCCAAACAAGAAAATCGCCATCTTCGCCATAAAGGCCTCCTGAACAATAGGTTTTCGCCAACGCGAAAAGCAGAACGCCGCCTCAGGCTCCAGCTGGCAGGCCGGTGCGCCTGAGGGGTGCGTTATTGTCAGGCCAGATCTGATCCCGATACAGACGCAGGTGACGAAGAAAAATACGGATCAGATGGCGGCGGGTTCTGTCGGCCCATGGGCCAAAGCTCCGGGGGCATGAGACAAGGCCGACGTGCCTCGCCCCAGGATCGCCGGCGCCCGTACCAGCATGGCAGCCCGGGCAACCGGCCACCCCGCACGCCTTCCCCTCGGGTTATTTGCGCGCCAGCTTGTAGCGCACGCAGTCGTCGTAAAAGCTCTGCCGCACCGTCGCCGGCTTGGCCCGCGAGGGGCTGTCGTAGGTCTGTTCGGTAATGCCCAGGGCCAGCATGCGCATCCAGCCCTTGCTGAACTTGTAGGTCTGCAGCTTCTGCCGCGCGGCATACAGCGAAACCCCAGACAGTTTCAGCTCCTGCGCCCGCGCCGCCGTCCCCGCGCCCCAACTGCACACATACCGGTCATTGGCCGGCAACTCCTTGCCCTCGGCCGCGACAGCCATGCTGACCAAGGCGAACGAGGTCAGCGTCATCCACACATTGCGCATTTTTCGATCTACCTAACCACCTGAAATTAAAGTGATTTTGGCGGTGATTCGGCGCTTGCGGGGCCAGCACGATGCCGTGTCGGAGAAGGCAATGTGCCGCTCTTTTAATGGCCACTTGTTCACGGCTCGCGCCGCGGCCGGCCTCGGGCAGCAACCACTGGTGCAGCGCCGCGATATTCGGTCGACAGTTTTCTCGGCAGGGATATCTAGGCCGGTAGCCGGCGCTAGCCCTGTGGCTGGCGCAGATAGGCAAACATATGCTGCGCGTACTCGGCCTTGCCCAGCGGCACACCGTTATGCCGCAGGATGTCGTAGGCCGTGACCAGGTGGAAATAGAACTGCGGCGTCGCCCAGTTGCGGGCGTATTCTTCGCCGGTCATGTCGAAGGCGATGGCGTTGGGCAGCTCGATGGCCACGGCGCGCTGGCCGCTGCTCTCGATCAGTGCTCGATCCGCCTCGGCGAGGAACGCCAGGGTCTGCTCGATCAGTGCCTTGGCCTCGGCCATGCTGGCCGGCGCCGGCAACCCGGTCACCGGCAGGCCGCTGAGGCGCTGGACCGCTTCCCGGGCCTGGGTGCAGCTAAAGCGTACCTGCGCCGCCAGGTCATACATGTCCGGCGCCAGGCGCGCCTGCAGCAGGACCTGCGGGTCGAAGTGCCGTTCGCGGGCATGTTCCTCGCCCTTGTTCAAGAAGCTGTTCAACGCCCGCAGCATCTGGGCGAAACAGGGGACGGTCATGGCATAGATCGACATACTTTCTCCTCGCAGGAATCAGCGGTGGACAAGGTGCAGGCAGCGCGCCCGGGGCAGCGCGCTGAGAATCCTAGCAGATGGCAATCCGGCCCTGATGGCGGCAGAAAAGTACCCGTCCGCCGATCTGGCTGTTAAGGTGCGCCCCTGACGTAATACACCACCTGAACATGAGGAAAATGACCTTGAGCAGTGAAGCAAAAATGACCGGGGATCTGTTCGAAGTCGACAAGCGCCTGGGGCTCAAGCCCGTGGTGGACTTCAACACCTACCTGCGCACGGCCTTCGGCGACGGCGCATGCACCTGCGGTCGTTGTGTCGCCAGCGCGGGTGACGAGAGCGGTTATGCCTACCAGCACAGCTTCGACTTCGACGGCCGGGTGACCCACCGCCGCTTCGCCACCACCGCCGGCAGCGACGTGCTGCTGGTGCTGAAGAAGGCCTGGTTGTCCTACACCAAGGCCGAGCTGGAAGCCAGCGGCAACCTGGCGCTGGACACCGTCAAGGAGTTCGTCGAGCCGCAGTTGCACAAGCGCCTGCTGCCGCTGCTGCTGGCCAGCGGGCTGGTCAAGGATGTCGACGGCGAGCTGCAGATACAGGCACAAGCGGCGGCCTGAGAGCTTCGCCAGGGCCCTCTCCAACAATAAAAAAGGTAAAGACACATGCACCCACTCTCCCTGCAAGACAGCACCGCGCCGGACGGCGTTTGTTTTGGTTGCGGCAGCAGCAACCCCCATGGCCTGCACATCAAGAGCCACTGGCATGAGGATGGGGTGCATGTGATGGCCGAGCACCTGCCGGACAGCCAATACTGCGGCTGGCCCGAACTGGTGTACGGCGGCCTGATCGCCATGCTGGTGGACTGCCACTCGAACTGGACCGCCATGGCCTACCACTACCGCGCCGAAAAACGCGCCCTGGACAGCCTGCCGCGGATCAACTGCGTGACCGGCAACCTCGGCATCAAATTCATCAAGCCGACGCCGATGGGTGTACCCCTGACCTTGCGCGCCAAGGTCGAAGGCGAACTCGGCCGCAAGAGCCGGGTGATCTGCGAGGTCTACGCTGGCGATGTGCTGACGGCGGTTGGCGACTCGATCTTTGTGCGGGTCGATACCGAGCAACTGGCCGCAACAGCCCACGGACGCGAAGCCTGAGCCGGCTCAGGCCAGCCGGGCATCCGCGTCCAGGCCGCGCTGCACGAACCAGGACAGCGGCAACGTCAGCAGCAAGGTAGCCGCCAGCACCATCACCGCGACGGGGACGCCAGTGACGTCCCCCAGGCTTCCGAACAGCACCGGCGCCAGCGCCCCGCCGCCGATGGTGCCGGTATAGAAGACCGCGAACGCCTGCTCGCGCTTGCCCGCCCCCGCCAGGTCCGGCACCGCGCCATAGAGCACCGACGAGGTGCCGTTCAACGCCAGCCCCAGCAGCGGCAAGACCACCATCAGGCCCAGATAGGGCAAGTACACCGCCAGCACGATCAACAGCGCCGTGGTGAACTCCGTGAGCCACACGGTTTTCATCATGCCGATGCGCGCGCCCAGGTAACCGCACAGCAACTTGCCGAAGGCCCCGCCGACAAACAGCATCGTCAACGCCAGGCCGATACCCGCCGTGCCGGCGCCCTTGGCTTTCAGCAGAAACGGCAAGAAGGTCAGGAAACCCATGCGCACCGCGCTGTCCAGCGTGCCGGTGACAATCAGTGCCCGCAGCCCGCTGGCCGAGCCTTTTCCGCTGACTACCTTGGCGCTCTTCTCAGGCTTGGACGACTCCGCCGCCTGCGCCGGAATCAACCACCACAGCAACCCGGCGGCCGCCAGCCCGAGCAGCCCCATCAGGGTCACACTGGCGCGCCAACTGAGCACCGTCAGCAACAGGCCCACCAGCCCCGGAATCAGGGTCTTGCCGATATCGCCGGAAAAGTTGTACTGCGCCAACGCCTGCTTGACGCCACCGCCGGCCTCATGGGTATCGGTGATCATCGACGACGCCAGCGGATGCTGGGTACTCGCCCCCA
>NZ_JACMZT010000013.1:0-159912 GCF_017349615.1 Pseudomonas sp. GW531-T4 | reverse complement strand
GGGGTGTATTATTTTTTACCATAGTTTGAATAAGGTTGATGGTTTATAAAGATTTAAGGTGCATTTTGTTAATATGAAAAAAACAGATAGGGTTTAAATTGGGTTGTCCCACAATTTAGTATTAATTAACACTGGCCTTTTTTGCTGTAGCCACGGCTACTAGACTTTTTTTGTATGGCTCATTGAGGACGCTGCAATTTAACTGGGTAAGTTTTTAGTTTGTTTCAGAGGGTGATAATATCGGTAGGCTGTAACTCTGGCTCTGTCTTTGCGGTAAGGACTGCCTGTATTTTGTTGCAAATAGTGGCATTGTGCTGTTGGGCTGGGTCTCCAGGACGGAGGGTAGACATCTGGTGTCAAAAGGCTAGGTTCGATTTGACCTTATAGTACAATGGTAGAGGATTCGAGAGGGATCAAACCAACCCGGTTGAGGTATATGGATAAAATACGTGTTTTTTTGCTAGGCCTACCTCGCAGACAAAAAAGGCTGATTCAGGTCTTTGCAGACATTGTCCTGGTTTGGGTTGCGCTCTGGTTGGCGTTTATAGTAAGGCTAGGCATTGATGAGATGGTCAACCCCTTAAAAATACATCTCTGGCTGTTCCTCTGCGCTCCTCTCGTTGCAATTCCACTTTTCATCCGTTTTGGTATGTACCGGGCCGTCATGCGCTATTTTGGTAATGATGCGCTTATTGCCATTATCAAGGCTGTCAGTCTTTCATCACTCATTTTGGCAGTCATTGTCTATTGGTACAGCAACCACTCGGCCGTAGTCCCTCGCTCCATCATCTTCAATTACTGGTGGTTAAGCCTCGTCATCATCGGCGGCCTACGCCTCTGCATGCGCCAATATTTTATGGGCGACTGGTTCACCGCAGCCCAACACGTGCCGTTTACCAATCGCGACGATGGTCTGACCAAGGTCGCCATTTATGGTGCTGGCGTTGCAGGCAACCAGCTGGTTGCGGCGCTGCGCATGGGGCGGGTAATGCGTCCTGTGGCTTTTGTCGATGATGATCCGAGTATCGCGGATCGCTCCATTTCCGGTTTGCAGGTTTACAAGCCCAAACACATCCAGCAGATGATTGAAGTAACCGGTGCCCAGGAGATTCTCTTGGCATTGCCGTCGTCGACTCGTGCGCGACGTCGGGAAATTCTCAACCTGCTTGAGGGCTTTCCGCTCCATGTGCGTAGTGTTCCGAACTTCACCGATTTGGCCAGCGGGCGGGTGAAGGTCGACGATATTCAGGAAGTTGATATCGCAGACTTGCTGGGGCGCGACGCTGTACCTGCTCAGCCTGACTTGCTGGCCCGTTGTATCAAGGGCAAGACGGTTCTGGTGACCGGCGCAGGTGGTTCGATCGGGGCCGAACTCTGCCGGCAGATTTTTTCGTTGGGGCCGACCACGCTCCTGTTGTTCGATCACAGTGAGTTCAATCTCTACAACATCCTGTCGGAACTCGAGCAGCGTCTCTCCCGCGAGTCGTCGCCTGTTCGGTTGCTGCCCATTCTTGGCTCGATTCGCAATCCGCATAAGCTGCTGGATGTGATGAAGACCTGGAATGTCGATACGGTTTATCACGCGGCGGCTTACAAGCATGTGCCGATGGTCGAGCACAATATCGCCGAAGGCGTGCTGAACAACGTGATGGGAACGCTCAACACTGCTCAGGCCGCATTACAGGCCGGGGTCGCCAATTTCGTGCTGATTTCCACCGACAAGGCGGTGCGCCCAACCAATGTGATGGGGAGCACCAAACGTCTCGCTGAGTTGACCCTGCAGGCTCTAAGTCGTGAAATCGCCCCGGTGTTGTTTGGGGACAAAGCCAACGTATCGCGTGTCAACAAAACCCGTTTCACCATGGTGCGTTTTGGCAATGTGCTGGGGTCTTCAGGCTCGGTAATTCCGTTGTTTCATAGCCAGATCAAATCTGGCGGCCCACTGACCGTTACCCATCCAAAGATCACTCGTTACTTCATGACCATCCCCGAGGCGGCGCAACTGGTGATTCAGGCCGGTTCCATGGGGCAGGGCGGCGATGTGTTCGTGTTGGACATGGGCGAGCCGGTGAGGATTGTCGAGCTGGCCGAGAAGATGATTCACCTCTCCGGGTTGAGTATTCGTTCGGAGAGGAACCCCCAGGGCGACATCGCCATCGAGTTCACGGGCTTGCGCCCGGGCGAAAAGCTTTACGAAGAGTTACTGATTGGCGACAACGTTTCTGCCACTCAGCATCCGATGATCATGAGCGCCAATGAGGATCATCTGCCTTGGGACTTGCTGAAAGCCAAGCTGGCGGAATTGCTGGCGGCCGTTGAGCAGGATGACTATTCCAGGGTTCGACAACTGCTGCGCGAGACTGTCAGCGGTTACACCCCGGATGGCGATATTGTCGACTGGATTTACCAGCAGCGTCGCCTCGAACCCTGAATTTACATACGTTGTAACCCAGTCACTTTTGACTTGCCCGTGGCACCGCCTAGGTTTGGAGAGCAGCTTTGGAAAAGCTGCTTTTCCTAATCGATGTCATGGAGTGTCACTTATGCGTATCGCTTATTTCCCTTCTCTGGTCTTCGCTCTGATGGCCAGTCTTTCTTCCATTACCTACGCAGCACCTGCGGTCAATACCGAGGCCAAGGCTCCGGCAGCGGCGCAGGTGGCCTCTTCGGAGCAAGCAGGCAGGATTGATTTGAACACTGCCGATGCAGCGGCCTTGCAGCGTGAGCTGTCCGGCGTTGGTGCGGTCAAGGCGCAGGCGATTGTTAAATATCGTGAGAGCAATGGACCTTTTACCTCGGTGGACGAACTGCTCGAGGTCAAGGGCATCGGCAAGGCGATTCTGGAAAGCAACCGGGAAAAGTTGAAGGTCAACTGACGCTTCAATTCATGCGCAAGGCCGATCAGTGATCGGCCTTGCGTTTTTCGGGTTCTAGCGCGCAAAACACCATAAGCAGGATTGCGCCATTCAATGTTGTCTATCGCTTCGATAGAATTATGATCGTAATATTTTATTGAATTATGACTATAATCAAATCGCTTCCCAAGCAGCGTATCAATTCCTTGTCTTTCCCTTCTCAAGCACTTTTCTGGAGAGCCGTTATGAACTCGATTTCCCCCAAGGGGCTGGCACTTGTCACCGGTGCTTCATCTGGCATCGGTGCGGTTTATGCCGAGCGGTTGGCCGCTCGTGGTTACGATTTGTTGCTGGTTGCGCGAGATGAGCAGCGCCTGCAGACCGCGGCTACCCGGCTGCGGGCCGAGCACAAGGTGCAGGTTGAAGTGTTGAAAGCCGATCTGACGCTCAAGGCTGATGTGCTGAAGGTCGAGCAGCGTTTGCGTTCCGACTCGAGTATCAGTCTGTTGCTGAACAATGCCGGTATCGCTGCCGACGGAAGTCTGGCCGTTGCCGACACGGATCAGTTGGAGGCGATGATCCAGCTCAATGTGATCGCGGTCACTCGTCTGGCTGCCGCTGCTGCCGCCAGCTTTTCGGCAGCGGGAAGAGGGGCGATCATCAATATCGCTTCGGTGGTGGCGCTGATTCCCGAGCGTTTTAATGCGACCTACAGTGCGACCAAGGCCTATGTCCTGAGCCTGACTCAGTCGCTTGCTGCGGAACTGGACGGTAAAGGCGTGCAGGTCCAGGCGGTATTGCCCGGGGTAACCCGCACTGAGATCTGGGAGCGCTCGGGCATCGACGCCCAGGGGATTCCAGCTGAAATGGTTATGGATGCCACCGAGATGGTGGATGCGGCTCTGGCCGGTTTTGATCAGGGTGAGTTGATCACCATCCCCTCGCTACCCGACTCGGCTGATTGGGACGACTTCGTGGCTGCGCGTTTTGCCCTGGGGCCCAACCTGTCGAAAAGCAGCGCGGCTGCTCGCTACAAATAACCGTGTCGAGGTCGGAGGGTGGTGCGGTTCACTCCGCCTGCCCATCCTGCTTTTTCAGATGCTCGCGTGTTACCTCCAGTATCCGTTTGGCCAGGTCGGGGTTCTCGACACTGCGTGACAGCACCAGGGCCCCGACCAGGGTCGACATGATCACCAGGCTCTGGTCGGCGGCATTTTCTCCTTCGAGATTGGCCTCTACCTGCGCGAGTCGGGCATTGAGCACTGCATCGGTGGTGGGACTGGCTTGCCCGCGCAGGCCCAGTTCCGAAGACATGGTGGGCAGCGGGCAGCCTTGACCGGGAGAGGTCTGATGCCACTCGGACAGGTAGCTGTCGATAAAGGCCTGCAGTGGCTGTTCCTGGGCAAACAGTGTGGCGCAGTGGGCATCAAGTTCTGTGGCCGCAGCCTGCAGGGCTTTTTCGACCAGATCATCCTTGGATTTGAAATGCGAGTAGAAACCGCCATGGGTCAGGCCCAGGGCTTTCATCAGTGGTTGCAGGCCTGTCGCACCGATACCGTCGCGCCGAAAGCGCTCGGCGGCTTCCTTGATGATGCGTTGATGGGTTTGGGCTTTATGGTCTTGCGAGTAACGCATCGGGGAAGTCTCCACAGCTAGGGAGTCATCTTACCCAAGGTTGACGGGAGGGGGATTGCACTTTTAACCCCAGAAACCTCATTTTCCCTACTGAATGACTAGAAAGTCATGGTTTGCCGGCGAGCCCAGTATCAGTTGGCATGAATAGTGATCATTGGATATCCATAGATTGTTCAACAATCGCAAGGCGATATTCATGAGCAACGTATTGTCCCTGGCTGACCAGATAACCCTGGAGTTACGTGCCGATATCATCGGCGGTCGCCTGTTGCCGGGCATGGCCCTGGTGGAAGGCGATCTGGTGTCCACCTACAACGCCTCGCGCAACACCATCCGCGAGGCCTTGCATCGTCTGGGGCAGGAAGGCCTGACGCGCTACGCACGCAACAAGGGCGTCACGGTGCGACAGTTGGGGATCGATGAAGTGCGTGACCTGTTCCAGGTGCGTCGTACCCTGGAGTTACAGGCCATTGCCTCCAGCAAACCGTTGCGCGACTACCAGTCCGATCGAATGCTCGAGGCTATCGAGGCCAGCGAACTCGCCCGTGAGCGCGAGGACTGGCGCTCGGTAGGTACCCACAGCCTGGCGTTTCATCAACACATCGTCGGGCTGATGCGTAGCCCCTTGTTCGACGAGTTCTTCACCAACGTCGTGGCGCAGCTGCGCCTGGTGTTCTGTGCCGCCCCTGACGAGCAGCATTTCCAGTCCCCCTGGTTGGCTCGGGACCGGCAGATCCATGACTTGCTCGCCGATGGCGACAAGCAGGCCGCCGGCGAGACCCTGGCGGTTTACCTGGACGATTCCGAACGGCTGTTGCTCGACATTCTCAGCCACTCTTCCCGCCACTGATCGAGGGTTTCAACCATGTACAAGGACTATCCCGCGGCTTATCAGGTCAGCAAAGGCTCGGCCCTGCAGGTGGACACGGCCTTTTATGAGCGGGTCCGCGACAGCAAGGACCAACGCACCTTGATCGAGCAATTCGAGGTACCGATCCGCACCGCGCGGGCCTGGCATGTGCCGGCCGGACATGTGTTCCGGGTGACCACGCCGGCCGGCCCACAGGTCGGGGACTTCAACGTTTGGAGTGCCAACGACCCGCGGGAGCGTTTGTGGGCGGCGCGTACCCGGCAGTTGCAGGGCGCGCATGTCAGTACTCATGATCGGTTGTGGTCGAACCTGCCGTTCCTGCGGCCGCTGGTGACCATTACCGATGACAGCCTGGCCGGTTACGGTATCGACGAGCATGGCGGGCGTTTGCACGACCTGCTCGGCACGCGCTGCGATCCCTACGTGAACCGCATGCTCACCGGGGAGGACTTCCATCACCATTGCCACTCCAACCTCACGCGCGCGGTCCTGCCCCACGGCCTGACCGAGTTCGATGTGCACGACGTGCTGAACATCTTCCAGTGCACCGGGCTCAATCACGACGACATGTATTTCATGAAGGCCTGTCCTGCGCAGAAGGGCGATTACCTGGAGTTCTTTGCCGAAATCGATCTGTTGTGTGCGCTGTCGACCTGCCCGGGCGGCGACCTGTCGTTGCCCATGTGGGGGCCGGAGGCCCAGGACCCGCTCAGTGTCTGCCGGCCATTGGGCGTGGAAATCTATCGGCTCGACGAGGCGTTGCTCGAAGGCTGGAGCCAGCCAGAGCGGGCTGCCTACAAAGGCTTGCATGGCCTGCAGATCACCAAGGCAGCCTGGGAGAAATAATGCCGTTGAGGAAATAAAAAGCCCCGCCATTGTGTGAAGGGCGGGGCTGTTCGATCGGGTTATCCAGTCAGCGGTCCTGCGCGTCCTTGGCGTCCGCTTCCGCGTTGCGCTCAGCAACGCGCTTGCGTTGCTCATCGGTCAGTTCCACCTTGTTGGCGGTGTCGCGCAACATCATCAGACCGCCGACGATCGAGCCGATTGCAACGATCAGAATCAACCAGGCATACCAGGGCATAGGGCTCTCCTTGAGGGCATACCGGCGGGCGAGGAGTTTCGCCCGTCAAGCTGCCATACCACTTCGAGTTACAGCGTTTCGCAGTGGTTCCATTGTAGGCCCGATCTGCCCCGGTAACCTCTCTTGCATCAATCTTCCGTGCGGCTACGCAAGCCAATTACAGAGGCATGCTACTCACTCAGAGCCCGGTCAGCATCGCATCCGCTGGCGCATTGGCACGCAGTTGTGCGGTCAGTTGGAAGTAGACGAAACCGGCGGCCATGAAACCGAGGAAGATCAGGCCGATCAGGCTGTTGAACCAGGCCATGGCCACCAGGCAGACCACGGCCAGCGCCAGGGCAATGGCCGGGACCAGCGGGTAGCCCGGGGCGCGAAAGGTGCGTTCCAGGTGCGGCTCGACTTTGCGCAGCTTGAACAGACTGAGCATGCTCATGATGTACATCACGATGGCGCCGAATACGGCCATGGTGATCATCGCCGCGGTCAGGGTCATGCCGCCCAGGTTGATCAGGCCATCGCTGTAGATGGCGGCGATGCCGATCAGGCCGCCGGCGATGATGGCGCGGTGTGGCGTCTGGAAGCGCGACAGCTTGGCCAGCGACGCCGGCAGATAGCCGGCGCGGGCGAGGGCGAAGAACTGCCGCGAGTAGCCAAGAATGATGCCGTGGAAGCTCGCCACCAGGCCGAACAGGCCGATCCATACCAGCATGTGCAGCCAGCCGGAGTTGTCCCCGACCACGGCTTTCATGGCCTGGGGCAGCGGGTCGTTGATGTTCGACAGGGTGCGCCAGTCGCCCACGCCGCCGGCGAAGAACATCACGCCCATGGCCAGCAGCACCAGGGTCAGAATGCCGCTGATGTAGGCCTTGGGGATGGTGCGTTTCGGATCCTTGGCTTCCTCGGCGGCCATGGCTGCGCCTTCGATGGCGAGGAAGAACCAGATGGCGAATGGAATCGCCGCGAACATCCCGGCAATCGCCGGCGCGCTGAAGGTGTCCGAACCCGCCCAGCCGTTGAGGGCGAAGTTGCTGAAGCTGAAGGCCGGCGCGACCACGCCCATGAACACCAGCAGTTCCGCCACCGCCAGTACGCAGACCACCAGCTCGAAGGTGGCGGCGAGTTTGACCCCGAGAATGTTCAGCCCCATGAACACGATATAGGCGCCGACCGCCGCATGCTTCGGGTCCAGGGCCGGGAACTGCACATTCAGGTAGGCACCGATTGCCAGGGCGATGGCCGGTGGCGCGAAGACGAATTCGATCAGGGTCGCCAGCCCGGCGATCAGCCCGCCTTTTTCACCGAAGGCCCGGCGGCTGTAGGCAAAGGGCCCGCCGGCATGGGGAATGGCGGTGGTCAGCTCGGTGAAGCTGAAGATGAAACAGGTGTACATGGCCGCGACCATCAGTGAGGTCAGCAGAAAGCCCAGGGTGCCGGCGACACCCCAGCCATAACTCCAGCCGAAGTACTCCCCGGAGATCACCAGCCCGACCGCGATCCCCCATAAATGCAGCGTGCCCAGCGTTGGTTTGAGTTGTGTGTTCATGCGTGGCTCCCGGAACGGAAAGAAGTGCTCGAGGCTGCTCACTGCACCGCTCATGCCAGAGCGAAAACGGGCGTCGTAAAGCGCCAGAAGCTGTCGTATCGAGGATGTTTCCAGTTGTTTCTGGGCTGAAGGTGTCTGGATTGGTGCACAGCCGTGCAACAGAGAAGGGCGGCGTCCGGGCATGTTCCTTCATGGATTGTGCCTGCCGTTGCAGCAAGACTTCCCGCGATGGCTGCCGTCTCCTCCCCAGGCCACGCCGATGGCCGGTGTAAATCCCGCGTAAAGCCTTTCTTTACGCTTTCTTTATGCGCCGCCCACGCCCTCGATCTCGTTCCTTTACAGCCTCCCTGCGGACAATGCCCCACACGCGGCGATTGCCGTACGACGGAGAGATTCCATGAGCGTTCTGGACGGGGTGTCCCTGCTGCTGGCAGTGGGGCTGTTCATTTATCTGCTGGTTGCGCTGTTGCGCGCGGATCGGAACTAGGAGCGGCTATGCACAGTTATGACTATTGGCTGATCCTCGGCTTCTTTGCCTTGGTGCTGCTGCCCGCGCCTTTCCTGGGGCGGTTCTACTACAAGGTGATGGAGGGCCAGCGTACTTGGCTGACGCCGCTGTTGGGGCCGGTGGAGCGCGCCTGTTACCGGCTTTCGGGCGTCGATGCGCAGAGCGAACAGAGCTGGCAGAAGTACACCCTGGCCTTGCTTGCGTTCAACCTGGCCGGCTTTCTGTTGCTGTTCACGATTCTGTTGTTCCAGGACCATTTGCCGCTCAACCCGCAGAACCTGCCGGGGCAGGAGTGGACGCTGGCGTTCAACACCGCGGTCAGCTTCATGACCAACACCAACTGGCAGTCCTACAGCGGTGAAGCCTCGCTGAGCTACCTGAGCCAGATGATCGGCCTGACCGTGCAGAACTTTGTCAGCGCCGCCACCGGCCTGGCCGTGCTGGTTGCCCTGTGCCGCGGCATCGGCCGGCGCTCGGCGCAGACCCTGGGCAACTTCTGGGTCGACATGACCCGCGCCACCCTCTACGGCCTGCTGCCGCTGTGCCTGCTGCTGGCATTGTTCCTGGTCTGGCAGGGCGTACCACAAACCTTCGCCCAGTATGTCCACGCCGTGACCTTGCAAGGCGTCGATCAGGTGATTCCACTGGGCCCGGCCGCCAGCCAGATCGCCATCAAGCAACTGGGCACCAACGGCGGGGGCTTCTTTGGCGTCAACTCGGCGCATCCGTTCGAGAACCCGACGGCCTGGAGCAACCTGTTCGAGGTGGCCTCGATCATCCTGATCCCGGTCGCCCTGGTGTTCACCTTCGGCCACTACGTCAAGGACCTGCGCCAGAGCCGGGCGATCATCGCCTGCATGCTGGCGCTGTTCCTGATCGGCGGCGCGACTTCGCTGTGGGCCGAGTACCAGCCCAACCCGACCCTGAACAATGTCGCGGTCGAGCAGACCGCGCCGCTCGAGGGCAAGGAAGCGCGCTTCGGTACCACCGCCACCGTGCTCTGGTCGGTGACCACCACCGCGGCCTCCAACGGTTCGGTCAACGGCATGCATGACAGCCTCAGCCCGCTGAGCGGCATGGTCGCGCTGATCAACATGATGGTCGGCGAAGTGATCTTCGGCGGCGTCGGCGCGGGCCTCTACGGCATGTTGTTGAACGTGCTGATCGCGGTGTTCCTCGCCGGCCTGATGATCGGGCGCACCCCGGAATACCTGGGCAAGAAGCTGCAGGCCAAGGAAGTGCAGTTGCTGGTGGTGACGCTGATGGTGATGCCGGTCGGCGTGCTGGTACTGAGTGCTATCGCCGCGAGCCTGCCGGGGCCGGTGGCAGCGGTGAGCAACCCCGGTGCCCATGGTTTCAGCCAGTTGCTGTACGCCTACACCTCGGCCAGCGCCAACAACGGTTCGGCCTTTGCCGGCCTGGGCGCCAATACCCCGTTCCACAACCTGATGCTGGGCCTGGGCATGTTGATCGGCCGCTTCGGCTACATCCTGCCGGTGCTGGCCCTGGCTGGCAGCCTGGCGCTGAAAAAGACCGCGCCGATCGGCCAGAACAGCTTCCCGACCCATGGCCCGCTGTTCGTCACGCTGCTGACCATGACCATTTTGCTGGTGGGCGGGCTGACCTTTTTGCCGACCCTGGCGCTGGGCCCGATTGCCGACCACTTGAGCTTGGCTGCCTTTGGAATGAAGGGCTGAGGACTTAATGATGAATATGCCTGTTCCTGCCTCCAAGAAGGCTGTAACTGAAAAAATGCCCGGCGCTAAAACCGTGGCCTCGAAACACACGACCGACGAGCAGCAGAAAACCTCGATCGCAGCCCTGTGGCGTCCGGCGCTGGTACAGGCCTTCGTCAAGCTCGACCCGCGCCAGCTGCAACGTTCGCCGGTGATGCTGGTGGTCGAGCTGACCGCGATCCTGACCACAGTACTGTGCCTTGTGCCGGACACTGCGGTGCCGACCTTCGTCGCCGCACAGATCGCTCTCTGGCTGTGGTTCACCGTGCTGTTCGCCAACTTCGCCGAAGCGCTGGCCGAAGGGCGTGGCAAGGCCCGCGCCGACAGCCTCAAGGCCGGCAGCGAAGGCCTGAGTGCACGCCTGAAGAAAGCCGATGGCAGCTTCCAGGTGATCCCCGCCGCCAATCTGCGCAAAGGCGACGTGGTGCGAGTCGAAGCCGGGGAGATGATCCCCGGTGACGGTGAAGTCATCGAAGGCATTGCCGCGGTCAACGAAGCGGCGATCACCGGCGAGTCGGCGCCGGTCATTCGCGAGTCCGGCGGCGATCGCTCGGCCGTGACCGGCAATACGCGTCTGGTGTCCGACTGGTTGCTGGTGCGCATTACCAGCAATCCGGGCGAATCGACCCTCGACCGCATGATCGCCCTGGTGGAAGGCGCCAAGCGCCAGAAGACCCCCAACGAAGTGGCCCTGGACATCCTGCTGATCGGCCTGACCCTGATCTTTCTGATTGTGGTCGTGACCCTGCAGCCGTTCGCTCACTTCGCCAATGGCAGCCTGCCGCTGGTGTTCCTGGTGGCGTTGCTGGTGACCCTGATTCCGACCACCATCGGTGGCTTGCTGTCGGCCATCGGGATCGCCGGGATGGACCGCCTGGTACGGCTGAACGTGATCGCCAAATCCGGGCGCGCGGTGGAAGCGGCGGGTGACGTGCATGTGCTGTTGCTGGACAAGACCGGCACCATCACCTTCGGCAACCGTCGTTGCGCGGCCATCCACTCGGCGCCTGGGGTCAACCATCAGGAAATGGCCGAGGCCACCTTGCTGGCCTCGCTGGCGGACGACACGGCGGAAGGCAAGTCCATCGTCGAATACCTGCGCGGGCTTTATCCACAGCCCGAGCCGGGCGCCGATGCGCTGACCGCCGTGCCGTTCAGTGCTGAAACCCGGCTGTCTGGTGTCGACTATCAGGGGCGGGTCTATCGCAAGGGCGCGGTGGATTCGGTACTGGCTTTCGTCGGTCTGCAACGTGGCGACCTGGCTCCGGCGTTGTCCCGGGAAATCGACAAGATCGCCCAGAGTGGCGGCACGCCGTTGCTGGTGTGCGCCGAGGGCAAGCTGCTTGGCGCCATTCACCTCAAGGACGTGGTCAAGCCCGGTATCCGCGAGCGTTTCGCCGAGCTGCGCAAGCTGGGGATCCGCACTGTGATGGTGACCGGCGATAACCCGCTGACCGCCGCCGCCATTGCTGCGGAGGCCGGGGTGGACGACGTGCTGGCCGAAGCCACGCCGGAGAAAAAGCTGGCGCGCATTCGCCACGAACAGAACGACGGCCGCCTGGTCGCCATGTGCGGCGACGGCGCCAACGACGCCCCGGCGCTGGCCCAGGCCGACGTCGGCATGGCGATGAACGATGGCACCCAGGCGGCGCGCGAAGCGGCGAACATGGTCGACCTCGACAGCGATCCGACCAAGCTGCTGGACGTGGTGCAGATCGGCAAGGAACTGCTGGTGACCCGTGGCGCCCTGACCACCTTTTCCATTGCCAACGACATCGCCAAGTACTTTGCGATCCTGCCGGCGCTGTTCGCGGCGATTTATCCACAGCTCGGCGTGCTCAACGTCATGCAACTGAGCAGCCCGCAGAGCGCGATCCTCTCGGCGATCGTGTTCAACGCCCTGATCATTGTCGTGTTGATTCCGCTGGCCCTGCGCGGGGTGCGGGTGCAGGCGGCCAGCGCGGCCCATCTGCTGCGCCGCAACCTGCTGATCTATGGCCTGGGCGGGATCCTGGTGCCGTTCCTGGGCATCAAGTTGATCGACATGCTGCTGACGGCTTTGCACCTGGTGTAACCGCATCCCTGGAGGCGCGAGCCTACTGGCGAGGCGGTGTCACTGATGCACCGCCAGCAGGCCGGCTCCTGCAGCGTTTGGGGTGAACTTGTTAACCGAATCGAGGATTTGATGATGTCCACTGTATTGCGTCCGGCCCTGAGCCTGATTGTGTTGATGACCCTGATCACGGGCGTGGCCTATCCGCTGGTGGTCACCGGCGTGGCCCAGGTGGCGTTCCCGAAACAGGCCAATGGCAGCCTGGTGCTCGATGGCGTGGGTCAGGTCCGTGGTTCGGCCCTGATCGCCCAGGACTTCAGCGGCGACAGCTGGTTCCACCCGCGTCCATCGGCCGGGGCCTTTGCCACGGTGTCCAGCAGTGCGAGCAACCTGGCGCCGAGCAACCCGGCGCTGGCCACCCGTGTGATCGACGACGCCAACAAGCTGGTGGTACCAGGGCAGGGGCCGGTACCGCTGGCGTTGCTGACGACTTCGGGCAGCGGCCTGGATCCGCACTTGCCACCGGCGGCGATTAACTATCAACTGGCGCGGGTCGCGGCGGCGCGTAACCTGCCGGTCGCCACGCTGCAGCAACTGGTGGACGCTCATGTCGAGCAGCCTCTGGTCGGCCCGCCGGTGGTGAATGTGCTGGCCTTGAACATGGCGCTGGAAAAGCTCGCCCTGTAGCCAGCTGCTACAAGTCTGTATGTCGATGATTTGAGTCCAGAGAGAAAAATGCATGAGTGATTCCGGCCGCGCCGATGCCCTGTTAGCCGATCTGTCCCACGACGGCCGCGGCCGGCTCAAGGTTTTCCTCGGCGCCGCGCCGGGCGTCGGCAAGACCTACGCCATGTTGCAGGCGGCGCACACGCAATTGCGCCAGGGGGTGAAGGTTTTGGCCGGGGTGGTTGAAACCCATGGCCGGGCGGAAACCGAAGCCTTGCTCGGCGGTTTGCCGCAACAGCCGCTGGTGCGTTCCGAATACCGCGGGGTGATGCTCGAAGAGATGGACCTCGACGGTTTGCTCAAGGCCAGACCCAAGCTGGTATTGGTGGACGAGCTGGCCCACACCAACGCCCCAGGCAGCCGGCACGCCAAGCGCTGGCAGGATATCCAGGAGTTGCTGGCGGCCGGTATCGACGTCTTCACCACGGTCAACGTGCAGCACCTGGAAAGCCTCAACGATCAGGTTCGCGGCATTACCGGGGTGCAGGTCCGCGAAACCTTGCCCGACTGGGTGCTGCAGGAAGCCTACGAATTGCTGCTGGTGGACTTGCCACCACGAGAACTGCTGGAGCGCCTGCGCGAAGGCAAGGTGTATGTGCCGGAGCAGGCCCGCGCGGCGATCGATGCGTTCTTCACCCAGACCAACCTCACCGCGCTGCGCGAGTTGGCGATGCAGGCCGCGGCGGCGCAGGTCGACGACGACCTGGCCCAGGGTTATCGCAAGCTCGGGCAGGCCGCGCCAGCGGTGCGCGGGCGCTTGCTGGTAGGGGTCGACGGCGATGCCCAGGCCGAGCGCCTGGTGCGCCATGCCAGCCATGTCGCCCGGCGGCGGCATCTGCCCTGGAGCCTGGTGCATGTGGATAACGGCCGAGTTCCCGACGAGCAATCCCGCCAGCGCCTGCAAAGCGCCCAGCAACTGGCCGAGCGCCTCGGTGGCGAGGTGGTCCTGCTGCGGGCCGGCGAGGTGGCGAAAACCCTGATCCAGCATGCCGCGGAGCGGCGCGCCAGCCTGGTGCTGGTGGGGCAGTCACGCAAGGGCCTGCGTCGCCGTTTGTTCGGTGGCGGTCTGGCGGCGCGCCTGCTGCGCAACGCCCAGGGTCTGGAAATCAACGTGCTCGACAGCGAGGATGAACCCGGCCAGCCGCGCCTGCGGGTGGAACGTTCGCTGGTCTGGTTCGACTACGCCCTGGCGGTGTTGGCGACAATCCTGGCGTCGGGGCTGTCGTGGGCAGTGGCGAGTGTGCTGGCGTTGCCGAATATCTCCCTGGTGTTCCTCGCCGCGGTGCTGCTGGTGGCAGTACGCAGCAGTCTCGGGCCGGCGCTGGTGTGCGCGGCCCTGTCATTCCTGACATACGATTTCCTGTTCATTCCACCGACGTTCTCCTTCGCCATCCAGCGCGAGGAAGACGTGCTGACGCTGTTGTTCTTCCTATTGATGGCGGCCCTGACCGGCAACCTGGCGGCGCGCCAGCGTCGGCAATTGCAGGCATTGCGCGATACCCAGGAAGAAACCAGCGAGCTGCTGGACCTGTCGCGCAAACTCACCGCCGCTACCGACCGGCAGGCGGTGGTCAGTGCCGCGGCGCAGCATCTCAATGGCTGGAAGGAATTGCAGCTGTGCCTGCTCAATCGCGACGGGCAGGGTGGCTGGAAGGTCGAGACGGGCGGGCCCTTGCAGTTTTCCGAGTCCGAGCGGGCTGCCGCCGACTGGGCCTGGCAACACGATCAACCGGCGGGGATGGGCACCGGAACCCTGCCGTTCGGCCGTTGGTGGTGGTGGCCGTTATCCGTCGATGAAGGTCCGCTGGGCTTGCTCGGGGTCTGCCCGAAGGAGGGCGAGGAACTCAACGCTCAGCGTCGACGCCTGTTGAGCGCCTTGAGCCAGCCCCTGGCCCAGGCCTTGGCCCGGGCACAGTTGGCCGAGGACCTGGAAGCGGCGCGCCTGCACGGCGAAACCGAGCAGTTGCGCAGTGCGCTGCTGGCCTCGGTATCCCATGACTTGCGCACGCCGCTGACCTCGATGCGCGGCAGCATCGACAGCCTGCTGGCACTGGGGGAGGCGATCCCCCTGGAAGACCGGCGCGAACTGCTCGAAGGCACGCGCGATGAGGCCGAGCGCCTGGATCGCTACATTCAGAATCTGCTGGACATGACCCGTCTCGGGCATGGGTCATTGAAGTTGGCGCGGGACTGGGTGGCGCCAGCCGATATCGTTGGCAGCGCGCTGAATCGCCTGCGGGTGGTGCTGGCGCCGCTGCGGGTCAGCACCGACCTGCCGGCCGAACTGCCGTTGCTTTTCGTGCATGCGGCGCTGATCGAACAGGCGCTGATCAATGTCCTGGAAAACGCCGCGCGTTTTTCGCCAGCCAACGGCCGCTTGCAACTGAGCGTCGGGACCAGCGACACCGAGTTGCTGTTTGCCGTGAGCGACGAAGGGCCGGGTATTCCGGTGGAGGATCGCCCACGGATTTTCGACATGTTCTACACCGCCGCCCGCGGCGATCGTGGCGGGCAGGGTACCGGCCTGGGGCTGGCGATCTGTCAGGGCATGGTCGGTGCCCATGGTGGGCGCATCACGGTGGGCGAGGGGATCGAGGGGCGTGGCACCTGCATCACCCTGTGCCTGCCGCTGCAGGCGCAACCCGAGCTTGAAGGAGAGGCCTGAGTGCCGGTAAAAAGCTTCAACCCAACGAGGCCAGGAGGGCCGCCCATGTTCTTTACAATCTACAGCGACGCCTGCGCTACTCTTGCGCCACTTATTTGCCTTGAACCGAAACCATGAGCCAGACCGCGACCATCCTGGTCATCGATGACGAACCGCAGATCCGCAAATTCCTGCGCATCAGCCTGGTGTCCCAGGGCTACAAGGTGCTTGAAGCCGGCACCGGCAACGAAGGCCTGGCCCAGGCGGCGTTGAACAAGCCGGACCTGCTGGTACTCGACCTCGGCCTGCCGGACATGGACGGCCAGCAGGTGCTGCGCGAGTTTCGCGAGTGGTCGGGTGTACCGGTGCTGGTGTTGTCGGTGCGGGCCAGCGAAGGGCAGAAGGTCGAAGCGCTGGACGGTGGCGCCAACGACTATGTGACCAAGCCCTTTGGCATCCAGGAGTTCCTGGCGCGTATTCGTGCCTTGTTGCGCCAGGCGCCCGTCGGCGAAGCGCAGGAAGCGGCCTTGAATTTCGGCCCGCTGACCGTGGACCTGGCGTATCGCCGGGTATTGCTCGACGGTGCCGAAGTGGCGCTGACGCGCAAGGAATACGCTGTGTTGGCGCAACTGGCGCGGCACCCGGGCCGGGTGATCACCCAGCAGCAACTGCTCAAGGATATCTGGGGGCCGACGCACACTGAGGACAGTCACTACCTGCGTATCGTGGTCGGCCATCTGCGGCAGAAGCTGGCGGACGATCCGACCCGGCCGCGCTTTATCGTGACCGAGGCCGGCGTGGGCTACCGGTTGCTGGGGGCGGAGGAGTGAGCGGGCTCGTGGCCCTCTTTCAATTCAGCTCGTTCTCGTAGCGGTCCAGGGTGTCGCTGGCAATCTCCCGTCCCAGTGCGATCAGCTCCGGAGCCTTGTAGAACTCGAAGAAGCGGCACACCCGCTTGGGCACGTTGATCAGGATGTCCGGCGGGTAGCCGGCGATCTTGTACTGCGCCAGCGAGGTCTGCATCACCTCGAAGCTCTGGTTGATCAGGTCCAGCAGGGACGCGGGGCCGACGTTATCGATAATGAACGAGCCGGTGGCCGATTTCGGGGCGCCGTCGGTTTCCGGAGCCGCGGCCGGTTGCTGGGCCTCGGGCTCGGCGGATTCGATCCAGGGGTTGCCGATGTCGGCCGCCTCGCTGCGCAGGGCTTCCTGTTCGAGCAGCAGCAGTTGTTCGGCTTGCTTGCGGCGAAAGGGCAGGTGCGAGCCCAGGGAGTTGATCAGGCTGTCGAAGCGGCTCTTGAAGGCGGCGGGGCGCTGGATCACCGGCAACTGGTAACGACGCTGGTTGGTCGAGTTGAGGTTGACGGCGATGATCAGGTCGCAGTGGCTGGAGACCACCGGGACGATCGGTAGCGGGTTGAGCAGGCCGCCGTCCACCAGCATGCGGTTGCCTTGCATGACCGGGGTGAACAGGCTGGGGATCGCCGCCGAAGCCCGCATGGCCTGGTGCAGGCAGCCTTCCTGGAACCAGATTTCCTGCTGGTTGGTCAGGTCGGTGGCCACAGCGGTGTAAGGGATGCGCAGGTCTTCGATATTGATTTCGCCGACGATCTTGCGGATCTGGCCGAATACTTTCTCTCCGCGTATCGCCCCCAGGCGAAAGCTGACGTCTACCAGCCGCAGCACATCCAGATAGTCCAGGCTTTCGATCCAGCTGCGGTAGTCGTCCAGTTTGCCGGCGGCGTAGATGCCACCGACCACCGCCCCCATGGAACAACCTGCGACACAGGCAATGTCGTAACCACGTCTTTCGATTTCTTCAATCACCCCGATGTGGGCGTAACCCCGGGCACCACCAGAGCCCAGGACCAGTGCGACACGCTTCTTCATGACCCGATCCTTCGCCAGACAGGTTTCCACAATGCACCCATCGAGGGTTTCGGTTCAATCACTGATGCCTGCCCGGGCCTTGGGCAAAGGGATTTTTCCACTGTCTTGCCGCATGAGGTTATGCTCGCGCGACTATATTTTCCCTTGACGGGCCAAGGCACTTTTAGCGGCGGCGATCGTCTTAGGTTCACGATTGTTTTTTTGTTCAAGACTGTTTCCCCCCTACTTTGAGGTGTCATTGATGAAAGCCTGGATCTGTCTGCCGTTGATTGCATTGGTACTTGGTGGTTGTGCTGGCAAGACCGCCTATCGCGACAGCTGCGGTACGCAACTGGATGCGGCCTGGCATGAACTGGATCTGGCCAAGGCCGAAGGTTTTGCGGGAACGGTCAGTTATTCCAAAGCCCTGTCGCTGCTGACCGGGGCCAAGACCCAGCAGCAATTCGAAGCCTTCGAGGGCTGCACCAGAAAAGCCGAGAAGGCCCGTTTCTATATTCGTGAGTCGCGCGCCGGCCGCTGATCGCAAGGTCGCCGTTTGCCGCTAGACTGAAGAGCGCTCTTCAGTTTCCGTCTCGCAGGCGCCTTGGTTGCGCCTGCCTGTCATGCCAGGGCCCGGCCGCAGTCTTTGTGCTGCGGGCCGGGCCATTCGTTTCGGGAGTCAATGATGTCTGCCTTGGTTGATCAGTTGGTGGCTCAGGTGTTGGGGCTGGAGGTGCGCTTGCTGGCGTGCCAGGCGCGTTTGCAGGCGGTGACCGACCCCGAGGCGCTGCATGATCTGCGTACCACGGTGCGCCGCTTGCGCAGCCTGTTGCGAGCGCTGCGCGGCTTGCCCGGTGTCGAGCAACTGGAAGCGGCCGCCTCGGCGGTCGGGCAATTGACGACACCGTTGCGCGACCGTGAGGTCCTGGCCGCGTATCTGCATCAGCATGACTACCATCAGGCCGCGGAGCGCCGCACCACGGGCCTGGCGGACGAGTATCGGACGGTGGCGGCGGGCGCCGAACTCAAGCAATTGCTGCTGGTGCTGGATGCCTTCCCGCGCTTTCTGCGGGCGGCGCAACGTCAGGAACTGTTGCGCGGTTTGCGCAAGCGCATCGAAAAGCGCCTGGCCAAGCAATGGAAGGCGCTGGACCAGGCCCTGCATGATCCGGCTCATGACCGGCACCGTTTACGCCTGCTGATCAAACGTGTGCGCTACGCCGCCGAGGCTTACCCCGAACTTGCCGGACTGTCGCCCAAGGCGGTCTCGCACTTGAAGGCTGCGCAGGGCGCGCTGGGCGACTGGCATGATTGCTGGCAATGGCTGGCCCAGGCCGAACGGCAGGCGGACCTGTTGCCTTGTGTTCCGGTCTGGCACGCCACCATGCACAAGGCCGAAGCCCGTGCCGATCGGGTACTCGACAAGCTGAGCGCGGCCTGCTTCCGGAGCTGAAAGGCGTCTGGCGGCTTATCTGTCAGTCTTTTTGGCGGGAATAAGTGCTTTACCCTTGTGCGCTGCTGGTTAAGATCCTCGAATCTTTCCTTTGACCAGAGGTGCTCATGGGCTTTTCCGATTTGCTCGATGCTGTCCGCCAACATCCGTTGGAGCTGTCGATTCCAACCGAGTGGGCGCAGGGGCGGGCCAGTTTCGGCGGATTGGTAGCGGCTTTGCAGTATGAAGCCATGCGCGCAAAAGTCCCCGCCGAGCGTCCGGTGCGTTCGTTGGCGATCACCTTTGTCGGTCCGGTCACCCCCGATGTGCCGGTCAGCTTTGAAGTTGAGGTGCTGCGCGAGGGCAAGGCCGTCAGCCAAGTGCTGGGGCGTGCGGTGCAGGACGGTCAGGTAGTGACTCTGGTGCAGGGCAGTTTTGGTGCCTCTCGGCCGTCCGAAGTGACGGTTGTCGCCGAGGAAGCGCCTGCCATGAAACATTGGGACGAATGCCCGGAGCTGCCTTACGTCAAGGACGTGACGCCGGAGTTCATGCGCCATCTGGCAATGCGCTGGAGCATCGGTGGCATGCCGTTCACCGGCAACAAGTCGCGAGACATGGGCGGCTGGGTGCGCCTGCGTGGCGACGTGAAGGAAGAACCCCTGACCGAAGCGCATATCCTTGCATTGGTGGACGCCTGGCCGCCGGCCCTGTTGCCGCATCTGACCAGTGTCGTTCCCGGCAGCACCCTGACCTGGACCATTGAATTCGTGCAGCCGCTGCTGGCGCTGAGCACCCTGGACTGGTGCAAGTACCGGGTGCATATCGAGCATGCCCGTGATGGTTATGGCCATGCGGCCGCGGCACTCTGGAGCGCGGAAGGTCAGTTGATCGCACTCAGCCGGCAGACGGTAACCATCTTCGGCTGACACCCTCTCAATGCCGGTGGCGTTCGCGCCAGGCACGCCACCAGGCGCCGCTGAGAACGAAGCGTGGAAAGGTCACGAATTGTTCCACCAGCAGGCGCTGGACTGCATCTTTACGGTCACTGAACGGTTCGGCGGCTTGCGCCTCCAGGCTGTGGCCGTGGCGCTGCAGGCCCAAGGCTGCAATCAGGCCAACCACGCCGATGGCGACGTTGGTGAAGCTCAAGCCGAATACCCCTGAAACCAGCAACAGGAAGCCGACGATGAACAGCGGCACCGCAATCAGGTGCAACACTAGGTTGGTCGGGTTGCGGTGGTTATGCGGGTAGGAGCGCCATTGCCAGGCGGGGAGGTTGGGGTGACATTTACCCATGACGGTGATCCTTGATTCGTAGAAAGCTATGTATCAAGGATAGGTCTCGCGTGGGGCTTCGGCGAATCAAGGCTGGCTATGGGGGCGATAGCTTGGCAAGGGTTTCGCCGCGGCAGGGAGGCTGATCCTGCCGCAACGAAACTCGCGGTTTTAAAGTTTCAACTGACCGATGGCCTTGCTCAACTCTCCGGCCAGGGTCGCCAGTTCGTTGCTGGTGGTCGCCGAGTCGACGGTCTGTTGCACGGTGTTTTCGGTGACGTCGCGAATACTCACCACGGCGCGATTCATTTCTTCCGCCACCTGGCTTTGCTGCTCGGCCGCCACTGCAATCTGGGTATTGCTTTCACGCATCTGCGCTACGGCTGCGGTGATTTCCGCCAGCGCTGCGCCGGCTTCCTGTGCCTGCTGCACGCAATCGTCTGCCTTGAACGAGCTTTCCTGCATGAAGTCCACCGCGTCGCGGGTGCCGGCCTGCAGGGCGGAGACCATCCGGGTGATTTCGTCGGTGGAGGTCTGCACCCGTTTGGCGAGGTTGCGTACTTCATCGGCGACCACCGCGAACCCCCGGCCCATTTCACCGGCGCGCGCCGCTTCGATCGCGGCGTTGAGCGCCAGCAGGTTGGTCTGTTCGGCGATGCTGTGGATCACGTTGACCACGCCATTGATCTTCTGACTGTCCTCGGCCAGGCGCTGGATCATCTCGGCGGTCTGTTGCACACCGGTGGAGAGCCCGGAGATGGATTTCTGTACGCGGCCCACCACTTCCTGGCCGCTGCCAGCGAGGGCGTCGGCGGCCTGGGAGCGATCCCGGGTGGCACCGGCGTGCTGGGCGATGTGATAGACGGTGGCGGACATTTCGTTGATCGCCGTCGCGGCCTGATCGGTTTCGCTTTGCTGGCCCAGCATGCCGTGACGCACGTCGTTCATGCTCGACGCCAGGCGCGCGGCGCCGATATCCAGTTGCCGGGCGGTGTTGGCGACGGTGTTGACCACCCGCTGGTAACCGGCCTGCATCGCGTTGAAGGCATTGGCCATCTGGCCGACCTCGTCGGTGCACGACAACGGCACGCGCGCCGACAGGTCGCCGGTTTTCTCCACATGCAGCATCACATCCTTGAGGGTGTTCAGTTGGCTGAGCAGGAAACGGATCAACAGTTGCGAAGCACCGAGCATCGCCAGCATCAGAATGAACACGGCCACCGCGTATTGGCTGAAGCGTTCGCTGAACACCTGTTGCAGGCTTGGCCCATGAGCAAGCACCGCAACCCGTTGGTTATCGGCCCGGGACAGCACGTACGCGCCGATCAGCGGGTTTTCGCCGAACAGCGGCATTTCATCGAAGGCCACCCACCCATTGGCGTTGCTCAACTCTGGCAGGGAGCGTTGGTCGAGGCTGGGGATCTGGCCGGCAGCGAAGCCCAGCAGGTTTTCAGCATTGGGTAGCGCTTGTCCGGAGGGCCATGCACCGAGCAGGTTGGCCTGGGCCCTGGCGTTGTTTTGTGAGGCCTGGCTACGCGCGTGTTGCTCCAGCTGGACGGCGTACAGGACCAGTAGCAGGGTGGTCACGAAGGCGACTGCATTGACCGCCCAGAACTTGTATTTCAGTGAGATATTGCTGAGCCAGGCACCCATGGAAGGTCTTCTCTGATTAAGCGGAACAGTATTGGCAAGGTGCCATTATTGTGCCGCTATGCAGAGCGTCAAATCTTGATATGCGTCAAGCAATCTCGGGCAAGGCGAAGAAGGCTCGGGCGCTGGCGGTACTGTGGGTTGCCAGCTCTTCCTGGCTCTCACCGCGATGCAGGGCCACCTCGCGCAATACCTCTGTCAGGTAGGCCGGTTCGTTGCGACCGTTCTTCGGTTTGGGGCGCAGGCTGCGCGGCAATAGATAGGGGGCGTCGCTTTCGAGCATCAGGCGGCCGCGGGGAATCTCTCGTACCAGAGGGTGCAAGTGAGTGCCGCGGCGTTCGTCGCAGATCCACCCGGTGATGCCAATGTGCAGATCGAGGTCCAGGTAGTTGAACAGCGCGCGCTGTTCACCGGTGAAGCAATGCACCACCGCAGCCGGCAAGCGGTCTCGGAAATCGCGGACTATTTCCAGCAGGCGCTGGCTGGCGTCGCGCTCATGGAGGAAGACCGGCAGTTGCAGTTCAACGGCCAGGGCCAAGTGTTCCTCCAGTACTTTTTCCTGTTGCGGGCGAGGGGAGAAGTCCCGATTGAAGTCCAGGCCGCATTCGCCCACGGCTTTGACGCTGCTTTCCTTGAGCAGGTTGCGCAGGCGCTGGGCACTGTCGGCATTCCAGTCGCTGGCGCAATGCGGATGAATACCGGCGGTAGAGAACAGTTGGCGGCCGCTTTCGTCCAGTTGCCGCGACAGCTCGAGCGCCTGTTCGCTGCCTTCGACGCTGGTGCCGGTGAGCACCAATTGGCAGACACCGGCGGCATAGGCTCGGTCCAGTACTGCGCGATGTTTTTCGGCGAAACTCGGGTTGGTCAGGTTGACGCCGATATCGATGAGTTGCATGGTGCTATCTCCGCCTGCGGCCGGAAAGCATATCAGAG
This sequence comes from Pseudomonas sp. GW531-T4, assembly GCF_017349615.1. Lineage (NCBI taxonomy): Bacteria > Pseudomonadati > Pseudomonadota > Gammaproteobacteria > Pseudomonadales > Pseudomonadaceae > Pseudomonas > Pseudomonas sp. GW531-T4. The sequence goes on along the minus strand of NZ_JACMZT010000013.1, from coordinate 137,101 downwards.
CTGTAGATTTATAAGAAAAGCCAAGAACTACAACGAGTTGGAGCTGTCTCTTGATGCCGGGAGAAAGGCCGCGGTTGGTTTGCCCGCCGAGGTTGTGCCAGTCTTTCGCATCTTGTCGGCGCTCTAGGCGCTCTGTTTCTGTCGCCCGATTTTTCGCCAGTGCTCGAAAACTCGGACAGTATTCTTCCCGGAGAGCGGATGACGCGACCCTCGGTTTTGCTAGCGTTGTGCTTGTCGTTGCTGCTGCCCTTGCCGGCGGTCGCGCGCTTGGCCGGCCCTCCGGAAGCCGCCGTAGCGGGCAAGGTCCACGACCTGGCGGAAATTCGTAGCAGCCGAGTCCTGCGGGTGCTGGTCAACCAGAGTCGCAACAGCTCCGGTGAAGTCCAGGGCCAGGCCATCGGCGTCGAATACCACCGCCTGCGCGCCTTTGAGCAGTACCTCAATGGTCATGCCCGCGACGGGCAGGAAATCAGCCTCAAGATCATCCCCAAAGCCAAGGATCAACTGCTCGGTGCGTTGCAGCGCGGTGAGGGCGACCTGGTCGCTCCGGGAGAGTTGCTGGAGGCGCTACCAGGGCAAGCGGTGAGCCCCAGTGAACCGGTTGCCAGCAACGTGCCGATGCTGCTGGTGGGAATCAAGGGTGAGCGGCGTTACACCCGACCCGAACAACTCTCTGGCAAGACCCTGGCGCTGACCACCGGCAGCGCCGCCGGGGAGGCGGTGAGCCAGATCAATCAGAAGCTGGCGCTGCATAAGCTGGCGCCGATCAAGGTCGAGTGGGTCGATCCGAGCCTGGCAGTCGAAGATGTCCTGGAAATGGTCCAGGGCGGGATCTTTCACCTGACCATCGTCGAGAAACCCATTGCCGAGCGCTGGGGCAAGGTCCTGCCGAAGCTGCGTTTCGATCGGCAACTGGTCATCAGCGAGCCAGGCGAGGAGCACTGGTTCGTGCGGCGCGACGCCTCGATGCTGCGGGCGAGCATCGATCGTTTCCTGAAGGTCTACAAGGCGCCGGCGGATCAGGACGTTGCCTTCTTGCGTATCTATCGGCGCCTGTATCAGGTGCATAACCCTTTGACCCGGGCCGACCGCCAGCGCCTGGAAAAGCTGCGCCCGGTATTACAGAAGCATGCCGATGCGCAGAGCATGGACTGGTTGAACCTGGCGGCCCTGGCCTTCAAGGAGTCGTCGTTGCAACCCACTGCCAGGAGCGGCAGCGGCCCGACCGGCCTGATGCAGATCACCCCGTCAGCCGCCCAGCGGGTAGGGGTCAATAACATTCAGACTCTTGATAACAATGTGTTGGCCGGAGCCAAGTACCTGGCATTGATCCGGCGCAAGTTCTTTTCCAGCCCCAAGCTCAACGAACGCGAGCGCATGGCGTTCGTCTTGGCGGCCTACAACATGGGGCCGGAGCGTGTGCAGGGGATGCGCACCGAAGCCCGGCGGCGCGGGCTGAACCCCAATCAGTGGTTTTTCCAGGTCGAGCGCATTGCCATGGAACAGGTCGGAATGGGCGCCGTCAGCTATGTTAATAGCGTCAACAAATACTATTTGGCGTTTGACCGGGAACGCGAATCGTTGGAGCCGCAAGCGCGTAAGGTCGTCTCACGAAAATAATCGAAAAAATAGATTGTTATCTTGCTATTTTTGCACTTTTAACATGAATTTTTATGATTAATATAGCGACCCAATACCCAACACCACAAAGGACTACACAGCATGAGCACACTGATCAAAACCGTACTGAGCACCCGTGCAGGCTATGGCCTGACGGTCCTGCGAGTTTTTGTCGGCATCATTTTCGCCGCACACGGCGCGCAAAAGCTTTTTGGCCTGTTTGGCGGTTACGGATTGGCAGGGACGGCACAGTGGATGGAGAGCATCGGCCTGGCGCCGGGGCATTTGATGGCGTTGCTGGCGGGCGGTACCGAGTTCTTTGGCGGTCTGGCGCTGATTATCGGTCTGTTGGCACGTCCTGCCGCACTGGGGTTGAGCTTCACCTTGCTGGTGGCGATTTTCTCCGTACACATCAGCAATGGCCTGTTCATGGCGAACAATGGTTATGAGTTCGCCCTGGCTCTGCTCGGCGGCACCATTGCGGTTCTGATCGAAGGCGCGGGCAAATTGTCACTCGATGCCGCGATTACCAAGTAACTTCCGGCAAACACTCAAAGGCCCGCTTGTAGCGGGCCTTTTTCGTTGCTGATTTCGTTGTGGGGGATTCTTGACACTACCCGGTCGGCTTCTCTAGGATTGTTGCCCATGCGCCGATTTAAACAGCTACTTGCGGGGCGCCAGGTGATTCGGAATATCACCGATAGAAGCTCTACAGGCTTCGAAATACCGCTAAAGCGCTGGTTCGGTGTTGCCTCTCACCTGCCCGGCAGAAAATTGAGGCAGAGACACGACACGATGAATGCACTCCACCCTCCCGTACGTCTTGCGCCAATCACGGCGAATCTTGTTCAGCGCAATCCAAAAATTCTTCTTGGCGGTACACACCAGCCGACACTGCTGCGTTATCTCGATGGCTGGCCACGTCGCAGCACAGGCCCTTCAGCCTTTCTGATCCAGTTCATTGAAGATGGCGAGTCCCTGGCACGTTTTGCCAACGACAGTTTTGACCTTGCGGTGATACAGGCCCCCAGTGCGGAAAATGCCGCCGAAGTCATCCGACATCTGACCCGCGTGGCTCGACAGGGGCTGATCACCCGCAGGTAAGTAGCGTAGGGGATCAATCCGGCTGTCGAGGTGGGTGTTTCCTGAGGTTTCTGAATCCTGGCTGAAGGCTCCATCGATATCAGGGCTTCAAACGACGGAGTTGCGTTTGGCCAGCTCCGCCAGTGCTACCAGATTGGAAACGTTGAACCGTTTTAGCAGCCTGACCTTGTAGGTACTCACCGTCTTGTGGCTGATCAGCAGCGCATCCGCGATTTTCTGATTATTCAGGCCGCTTGCCAGCAGTTTCAGGACGGTGATTTCCCGGTCGGTCAGTTGGGCAATCAAGACACTTTCCTGGCAGGCGGCGTTTGTATTCTGTTGCAAGGTGCTGATCGTATCTTCGGGGAAGTAGCTATACCCCGATAGGATGGCTTTTACCGCATTAGCCAGTTCGTTCAGGTTATCGTTCTTGCACAGGAAGCCGGCTGCACCGGCCTGCAAACAGCGCAAGGCGAAATTCTTGGAGTTGCTGGAGGTCAGCACCAGCGTCTTTATCGGCAGTCCAGCGGACTTTATGTGGGAAATAACGGAAAACCCGTCGAGGTTGGGTATGTTCAAGTCCAGGATGAGCAGGTCCGGAAGATGCTTGCGTACCAACTGGACAGCGTCCGCGCCATTGTCCGCTTCGGCGACGATGTTGTGTTCATGAGGCTCCAGAACGGTTCTTATTGCGAGTCGAATCAACGGATGGTCGTCGACGATGATGATACTTCCCATGCAAGGCATCTCGATATTTAGGGGGAGGGTGCTTTTCGTATTTTATCCGAGCACTCTGAAAACTAAATCAGACGAATCTGATAGTTGTCATTGAGTGTCTAAGTTATGGTTGAGCACAGTTTTAATCTGGAAAAGACTAGCTCTCCATGCACGTTATTATCTTTAGACCAGCCCAGCTTAAAGGCTCCTGGTTATTTAATCTGCTTTTGCGTCTTGATCGTTTCATTTATTGGTTTGCCCCTTCTCTGGCTATGTTGACGGGGGCAGCTGGCATCGCATTGTGTTTTCTAGCCTGGCAGCAGCAACTGATATTGACAGGGGTAGGTGGAGCACTCCTGATACTGATGGCAGCAGGAATAACCATGCTCTGGTCGAATTATGAGTGGTGGCTGTTTAAGCTCAGCCCGCAGAAAGGGTTGAATATTCCTCTTAAGTAAAATCTGAGCTGAAATATTGATGCAGTAATTTTATCTGTCATGTTTTTAAAATATTTCAATGTGACTCTCGTCGCTGTGTGATTCGGCGGCTTGTCGATGGTATCGGATAGTTCTACTTGAGGATCGGAAATGTCTGGTTTCCGGTTAGGTGTTGTAAGGTGTATTTTTTGCTCCTTGCGATATATATAACGGAGCCTGAGCCAGTGATGCTGCTACGAACTATTTCCATTAAAAATGCAGAGCAGGAAGTGCTGAACGGTGCGGTACTCTGTAGCTTTGCAATTCCTATGCTGAGCCATAATTTTCTTGCTTATAGCTTGAATGAGGGGGCTGAAGTTGGAGAGTCGCGAGTTTATCTGGCGATGCTAAATAAGGCGGGGAAGAGTTATTCACTGAGCTCGATTGAGGCCGAGGAAGATTGGCGTCAGGTTATTCAAGTCTTCAAGGATATAGTCACCCATGCGAGCCTGCCTGAGGGGCGACAGCAAGGTGCCGGAAGTAGTACCGATATTCCTTACCATCTGATTGACCTTAAGGATTGTGTGATACCGACAGGAAACCTATCGGATCATCGTTCACTCACCATCAAGAAAAATCTGGTGATGAAGCTTATCTCGTCAGAAGCCTCGGTTGCTTGCCTGCCGGCAATTGACAGCGCTGAACTCGGAGTTCCTGCGCTCGATGCCTCTATTTTGATGACTTCTCAATCTACTCCTGCTGCACAGGCTGTCGCGGAGTGTATAGAAGATGAGGTTTCTGATTCGAATGAGCATTGCTCGCCAGGAAGCGTTGAGGATCTTGGAGGCGATGCACTCGATGGTGCTCCATCCGGGTTCGCTTCGATTGGAAATCCAGAAGAGCTCTCTCAAAAAACAGAAGAAGCTGAGACTGAAGTAGAGAAGGTTCTTACTGATGTTTCATTATTTACCGAGAGTTTTCAACACGATATGACTGAAATGCTGACTGCGAATACCGAAAAATATGTCGACTCCTCTGAAAGTGATGCTCCCTTGTCTGGCCATTTGACGCCTGAGGTTGTCGCTGACCACTCTGCCAACTCGGAGGCCGACATTGGACGCCTGTCCCAAGGTATACAGAGCACATTGGCTGGCTTGGCGGAGGTGGTTCGCGATTTGGCCTCGGAGGAAGAGATGAAGTTAATCCAGAGTGATGAGTTCGGCCTGTCGATATCTGACAGTGTTCCAACTTTGATGGATAGGCAGGTTCAGGCTACCGCAGATATTGATCAATCCGCTCAAGTTGCTGGGGATGTAACACGGGATGAGGTGGCTGATTGCCCAATTCCCTTAGAGATCTCATTGGATGAAGCACAGTTTCTGATGGCGACGCTTCCTGAGGCTGAAACTGCGCTTCAGGGGGCGGATACCGATCATCTACTTCTTGATGTGGAAAGCACTTTGTCGAATCTTGCACTTATGGCGCAGGAGTTGACGCAGCAAAAATTGGTTGCGGTGAAACAACAGGAAGCTTTGGAGCTTTTGAAGGAACAGTTGCAAGAGCGAGAGCGTAAACTTCATGAAAAAGATGAGCACCTGCGCCAGCTACAAAGTCAGCTTCAGCAAGAGAAGATCGCGATCGATAAGTCCGCTGAGCATAATTCCCGAGTGATTGCGGAACGCAGTGCTGCGCTTCAACAGCTGGCTGAAAGTGTTGAGTCCAGAGAGCGAAGTGTTGCCCGGCGCTCTGAACTAATGCAGCTTGAGCAGCAACGTCTTGATGAGATTTCCGCTAAGCAAAGTATCCGCGCAGCCGAACTGGAAAAGAGAGACATCGGAATCCAGCAAAAAAATGCAGAGCTGGTAGAAAGGTTAACGCAGTTGTCCAGCACCCGTAAGAAACTCAGCAATATTGTAAAAGGCTTCAATGAGACGGTGACCTTCAATAATAGCCTGCATAGCATATCCAGTACATTGCTCAGCGATGATGAGTAAAGCGCTTCTGCTGGAATTACAGTTCTCTTTTTTAGTGTATTGGGTATTTCAATAAAGCCGTATTTGACCTGTGTGAAAAGGCGGATAGTGCAGTCAGACGGTGCAAACTGGAGAGGACTGATGGGGCGTATCCGGGTTTAGATATGTGCATTCTGATGTGGATTCGCACGTGGGTTTGATGCCCTATTGACCAAGCGCGACCGCTTTTTCGTACAACGCCCAAGCGGTAGTGTTATCGGCCTGTTCATTCTGGATAGGGTATCCCCGTGAGGAGGTGTGCTGCAGGTGGGTTTATCTCGCCTAGCATTGGTTCTCAAGGTCTCGATTCAACCATAATGCTGAACTGCTCATAAGGCTCTGCATGGGGGATTTAACCAATTGAGTACCAAGCTCATTACGCAGGAAGGTTTCGAGGCTCTGAAAAACGAGCTGGATTACCTGTGGCGGGAGAAGCGTCCGGATGTGACGCAGAAAGTCACCTGGGCGGCCTCCCTGGGGGACAGGAGTGAAAATGCGGACTATCAATACAACAAGAAACTCCTGAGGGAAATTGACCGTCGGGTTCGCTACTTGCGCAAGCGACTCGAAGACATGAAGGTCGTGTCGTATTCGCCGGAGCAGGAGGGCCGGGTGTTCTTCGGCGCCTGGGTCGATATCGAGAACGAAGAGGGCGAAACCAAGCGCTTCCGTATCGTCGGTTATGACGAGATATACGGGCAGAAGGATTACATCTCCATCGATTCGCCCATGGCCCGGGCACTCTTGAAGAAAGAAGTCGGCGACGAGGCGATAGTGCAGACGCCCGGCGGAGAAATGTGCTGGTGGATCAATCAGATCGAATACGTGAAATGACCTGCCTGCGAGGGGCTTACCCCTCGCGAAGTACTGTCAGCGGGCTGGCATTCAATGCCCGGCGCGTTCCATAGACACCGGCACCTCCGATCAGCAGAGCTCCGATAATGGGCAGGAGCAGCAGCCAGGGATGTGGATGCCAGGGCAGGTCGAAGGCAAAGCGATAGAGCACCAGGCTCACCAATTCCGATCCCAATGCGGCCAGTAGCCCGCTGACGGCTCCCAGCAGCCCGAACTCGATACGCCGGGCCTTGACCAGTAATTGTCGTTCCGCCCCCAGCGCCCGTAGCAGGGCGCCCTGACGAATACGCTCGTCCAGGGTGGCCTGCAGTCCGGAAAACAGCACGGCCATGCCGGCGGCGAGTACGAACAACAGCACGTATTCCACGGCCAGGGTGACCTGGGCCAGGATGCTGCGCAGTTGTTCGAGCAAGGCCTCCACTTGCAGGATGGTCACTGCCGGGAAGGCCCTGGACAGCTCGACCACCTGCTGGTCGTGGCCCGCAGCCAGATAGAAGCTGGTCAGGTAAGTGGCAGGCAAATCCCGCAGCGTGCCCGGCTGAAAGATCATGAAAAAGTTGGGCTGGAAATTGTCCCAGTTGATTTCCCGCAGGCTGGTCACCCTGGCCTCGCGATTGACTCCGCCGACGCTGAACGTCATCTGGTCGCCAAGTTTGAGTTTCAGGCTTTCGGCCACTTGGGCCTCGACCGAGACGCCAGGCAAATCCCCTTCGGGCTGTTGCGCCCACCACGAGCCGCTGGTGATCTTATTGCCTTCTGGCAGATCCGCGGCCCAGGTCAGGCTCAAGTCCCGCTGTACGGCGCGGTCGCCACTGGAGTCCTTGCTGACGATTTCCCGGACCGGTTCGCCGTTGATGCTGATCAGCCGCCCTGGTACTACCGGGTACAGCGGCGCGGAAGGGGCGGAAAGCGCCACCAGCTTGTCGGTGAAGGCCTGCTTGTCCGCGGGCAGGATATTCAGGGCGAAATAGTTCGGCGCGTTTTTGGGCAACTGGTTTTGCCAGGTGTCGAGCAGTTCTCCACGCAACAGCGCAATCAGGGCCATCGATAGCAGGATCAAGCCGAAGGCCAGGGATTGTCCGGCAGCGGCCAAGGGATGCCGCAGTAACTGGCCCAAACCCAGGCGCCATGGCAGCGACGCCTTGGCCAGCAAGCGACGCAGACTCTGCAGGGCCAGCAGCAGTAATCCACCCAGAACCAGGGCGGCAATGACGCCGCCACCGAGCAAGGCGAAGGTCAAGAGCAGATCCAGGCTCAGGCGCCACATGATCAGGCCCAGGGCCAGCAGGGCGGCGCCATAAACCATCCAGGTGCTTGGGGGGATCGGCAGCAGGTCACGACGCAACACCCGCAAGGGCGGGACACGCCCCAGCGCCGCCAAGGGCGGCAGGGCGAACCCCCCAAGCGCCACCAGGCCGGTACCGATACCGGCGACGGCGGGGAGCAATCCGCCGGGAGGCACATCGGTTGGTAGCAGGTCATGCAGCAGATAAAACAGCCCAAGCTGGGCGAGCCAGCCGAGCAGCGCACCGACGATGCTGGCCAGGATGCCGAGCAGGGCCAGTTGCAAGGTGAACAGCAGCATGGTTTCCCGGCGGGACAAGCCCAGGCAGCGCAGCAGCGCGCTGGCGTCGAAGCGGCGGGAGGCGAAGCGCGCGGCGGACAGGGCAACTGCCACGCCTGCCAGCAGCACCGCCACCAGGCTGGCCATGTTCAAGTAGCGTTCCGCCTTGCCCAGGGCTCCGCCGATCTGGCGGTTGCCATCTCGGGCATCCTGCAGGCGCTGATTGGCCGCCAGGCCAGGCTTGATCAATTGGCGATAGGTTTCCAGGGCGCTTCCCGGGCCGCGCCAGAGTTCCTTGTAACTGACCCGGCTGCCGGGTTGCACCACGCCGGTGGCGTTCAGGTCGCTCAGGTTGATCAGTACCCTGGGTGTCAGGCTATAGAAGTTGCCGGCGCGATCCGGTTCGTAAGTCAGTACCCGGCTCAGGCGCAGGGTTTTCATCCCGACGTCGATGCTGTCGCCGATTTTCAGGTCCAGCGCGGTCAACAATCGGGCTTCGACCCAGGCTTCGCCTGGTTGTGGACCGCCGCCGATTTCTTCCGCCGCGTAAGGGGCCGGGGCACTTTTCAGTTGACCGCGCAGCGGGTAGGCGTCGTCCGCGGCCTTGATACTGGACAGCTGGATGCCATTGTCGGTGGCGATCACACTGGAGAACTCCACCACCTGCGCATGTTGCAGGCCCAGTTCCCGGCCGCTTTGGATCTGTTCGGGCCTTGCCGGAGAGCTGCTTTCCAGCAGCAGGTCCGCGCCGAGAAACTCCGTGGCGCGCAGCAGCATCGCGCCGTTGAGGCGCGCGCCGAAATAGCCGATGGCAGTGCTGGCGGCTACCGCCACTACCAGGGCGAAGAACAATACCCGCAGTTCTCCGGCGCGGGCGTCGCGCAGAAGTTGGCGAACGGCAAGGCTGAACAGGCGCAACAGCGGCAGGCGTGCCATCAAGGCTCCAGGGGGGCGACCAGCAGGCCGGCTTCAAGGCGGATCAGGCGCCGGCAACGATGGGCCAGGCGTTCATCGTGAGTGACCAGGACCAGCGTCGTGCCGCTTTCCTTGTTCAGATCGAACAGCAGGTCGCTGATGCGCTCACCGGTGTGGCTGTCGAGGTTGCCGGTCGGCTCGTCGGCGAACAGCACGTCAGGCTCGGCGGCGAAGGCGCGGGCGATGGCTACCCGCTGTTGTTCGCCACCGGAGAGCTGGCGAGGCGAGTGGCTCAGGCGTTGCCCGAGCCCGACGCGCTGGAGCAGTTCGGTCGCACGCTCGCGGGCATCCCGGCGGCCATCCAGCTCCAGGGGCAACATCACGTTCTCCAGGGCATTGAGGCTGTCGAGCAGTTGGAACGACTGGAAGACGAAGCCCACATGCTCGGCGCGGATTCGGGCGCGCTGGTCTTCGTCCAATGTGCCCAGGCTGCGACCGGCCAGGGTGACCTCGCCGCTGCTGGGCAGGTCGAGACCGGCCAGCAGGCCGAGCAGGGTGGATTTTCCGGAGCCGGAACTGCCGACGATGGCCAGGCTGTCGCCTTTGTTCAGTTCCAGGCTGAGTTCGTGCAGGATGGTCAGTTCACCTTCCGCGCTGGGAACCACTTTGCTAAGGTTCCGCGCAGTGAGAATGCTTGCGCCCATGGAGAATCCGATGCGTGTGTGGTTTTTGAGTGCTGGCCTGGCCTTGATGTGCATGGCCCAGAACGCAGCGGCGGGTACAGTCCTGATCGTTGGCGATAGTATCAGCGCGGCTTTCGGCCTGGATACCCGGCAGGGGTGGGTGGCATTGCTCGAGCAGCGGCTCAAGAGCGAAGGTTTCGACGATGAGGTGGTCAATGCTTCCATCAGCGGCGACACCAGTGCAGGTGGCCAGGCGCGGCTGCCGGCGCTGCTTGCAGAGCACAAGCCGGAGCTGGTGATTCTCGAATTGGGCGGCAACGATGGCCTGCGCGGGCAACTGCCCACGCAATTGCAACAAAATCTTGCTTCGATGATCGACAGCTCCAAGGCCAGTGGTGCCAAGGTGCTGTTGCTTGGCATGCAGCTGCCACCCAATTACGGCGTGCGCTACACCCAGGCGTTTGCCGAGGTGTACAGCAAGCTCGCGAATGAAAAAAACGTGGCGCTGGTGCCGTTTTTTCTGGAAGGGGTCGGCGGTAATCCCGAGCTGATGCAGGCTGATGGCATCCACCCTGCGGTCGCTGCTCAGGGCAAGTTGCTGGAAAATGTCTGGCCGACGCTAAAACCGCTGCTTTGACGCTTTTCTACCGGCAGTGTTTCGGCTAATGTGGCGCCCCCGATTTGGAGCCCCCGATGCCGCGTCCCGCCTGGTCCCTGTTTGCCTACCAACTGATCGAGCCTGACGAACAGCTCGACCTGTTCGCCTGCCAGGAAGTCCGGGTGCATCTGGTGACGCGTCAGCTGGAGTTGGGCGGCTCAGCCGATCGCACGTTGTGCGGCACCTTGCTGCCTGCGCAACCGCGCTGGTCGAGTGTCGACCGGACCATTTTCCAGGACCAGCGCCTGTGTCCGTTGTGCCGGGCGATCCTCGAATCGCAAAAGCGCGGCACGCCGCCGATCTGGCCAGAGTTGCGTTTCGAACTGTAAGGCAGCAAGTTCTCGCCCGGCCCCCTTCTTGCGTTGATGCAGCTGTCGCTCCCGCAGCCACGGGGGCGGGTGTACAATCACTTTTTTACTCGTTGATCATGCGAAGGATTTTCCGGATGTTGCCGCGCTTTCCTGTCGTCACCCGTTGCCTGACGCTTGCCGCCTTCTGTGTGGCTGGCCCCGTTGCCGCATTGGAACTGCCTCTACCTCCACCGGGCGAAGATATCGTCGGTCAGGTACAGGTGATCAAGGCCAAGTACGAAGACACCTTTGCCGACCTGGGCACGACCTACGACCTGGGCTATTACGAGATGGTCGCGGCCAACCCGGGAGTCGATCCCTGGTTGCCGGGCGCAGGCACCGAAGTGGTGTTGCCGACGCGCTTCATCCTGCCGCCGGGACCTCGTGAAGGCATCGTGATCAACCTCGCCGAATATCGCCTCTACTACTACCCGAAAGGGCGGAACGTGGTGTACACCTTCCCCCTGGGTATCGGCCGGGAAGGTTGGGGGTCGCCGATCGCCCATACCAGCATCGTCGCCAAGACTCCGAATCCGACCTGGACGCCGCCTGCCTCGATCAAGGCCGAGCACGCTGCTGACGGTGACCCACTGCCGAACGTGGTGCCGGCGGGGCCGGACAACCCGTTGGGACCATTCAAGTTTACCCTGGGCACGCCGGGCTACCTGATCCACGGTTCGAACAAGAAGTTCGGTATCGGCATGCGAACCAGCCACGGCTGCTTCCGGATGTTCAACAACAACGTCCTGGAAATGGCCAGCATGGTGCCGGTGGGGACATCGGTGCGCATCCTCAACGATCCGTACAAGTTCGGTATCAGCGCTGGCAAAGTTTATCTGGAGGCTCATACGCCGCTCGATGACAAGGGCAATCCGTCGGTCGTGGACAAACACACCGCGGTGATCAACGCCTTGCTCAAGCGTGAAGACCTGGCCAATAACCTGCGGATGAATTGGGATGTAGTGCGCGACGTGGTGGCGGCCGAAGATGGTTTGCCAGTAGAGATCGCCATACCGACCAATGCACCGGTGGTATCGGCGGTGCCTATCGATATGCAGCAGTAACGGCTGGAACAGCAACCCGTCGATGCTTCAGGGTGTCGACGGGTTTTTTATTGCCACAAGAAAATCCGGGCAATAAAAAAGCCGACCCAATAAATGGGTCGGCTCGATAACAATCCCGAGGGATTATTACTTGCGGCTAGCTTTTTCCAGCATACGCAGAGCGCGCTCGTTAGCTTCGTCAGCAGTCTGTTGTGCTTTTTGAGCAGCAGCCAGAGCTTCATCAGCTTTACGGTAGGCTTCGTCTGCACGAGCCTGGGCACGAGCTGCTGCGTCTTCAGTTGCAGTCAGACGAGCTTCGGTTTCTTTGGATACGCTGCTGCAACCGGTAGCCAGAACTGCGGCCAGAGCCAGAGCAGAGAATTTCAGAACGTTGTTCATCGTGTTCCCCTTCAAGGACTTTCTATTAAGTAGCTATCTCATCCGAGTGATGAAATGGCCGGCGTACATACTACCCATTACTTGTAGTAAGTAAACTGACGTAGCGCAAGAAGCAAAAAAAATTCTAGGCGTTGAATCTTTTTCGAGCAACTTTTTATCGATCTGTATAAAAAATACGCAACCTTGTCACCCTGTTGGGAGCTTGCGCTTGTTAAGCGCATCTGCCGCAGAGTCCCTTTGCATGGCGCTCGCGGAGTGTAGGCTAAAGTCTATCTATATCGATTCGTCTACACTTTTGTTCAGAATCTGTGGGGCGCCTCACGCATCTTTGTCCATGTTGAGGTGACTTTAAATGGGTGGGCTCGTCTTAAATCTCAACATCCGGCGATGTTCAGGTTGTTGATCATCAGGTGGTTGGATCGAGTGCTTTGCATGTATCCGGGAACAGGTCCGGGGGAAGCATCGACACTAAACTGGCCTGATGCCGGTAGCTTGAATGCAAGCGTCCCTTGAGCATTGGTGCCAATGGTGCCTACTATTTGATACGTGCTCGGTCATGCGAGAGCGGCAGGCTCTGCTCGGTGTCCAGACAGGCACGGGGTGGCGTAGTTGTTCCTTCGCCGGAAAAACATCGGTAAGGTAGGGGTCAGAATCCAAGACCCGCGAGGAGTAGTGATGAGCGAGGCGTTGTCCATCCACCATGACCAGGCTGGTCATCAATTCGAGACCAATGTGGACGGTCATCGTGCCTACCTGACCTATATGGACCTGGGTAAGCAGACCCTGGATATTTATCGGACGTTCGTGCCTAACGCGCTGCGCGGCCGTGGTATTGCTGCGGCACTGACCGAGCAGGCGTTGGAATATGCTGATCGCATGGGGTACACGGTGATTCCGTCGTGCTCATATGTGGAGCGCTACATGGAGCGCCATCAGCGCCACGCCGCGAAACTCTGAGCGGGGACACCAAAAAAAACGCCGGGCTTGGCCCGGCGTTTTTGTGTCTGCGATACGGGATCAGGTGCGAACCCGTTTAGGCAGGACGTCCTTGAGCTTGGCGTGCATGCTGCGCAAGGTTTTCTCGGTGCTTTCCCAATCGATGCAGGCATCGGTGATCGACACGCCGTATTGCAGTTCGGCCAGGTCCTTGGGAATGGCCTGGCAGCCCCAGTTCAGATGGCTTTCGACCATCAGACCGATGATCGACTGGTTGCCTTCGAGAATCTGGTTGGCCACGTTCTCCATTACCAGTGGCTGCAAGGCCGGATCCTTGTTGGAGTTGGCGTGGCTGCAGTCGACCATGATGTTCGGCTTGATCTTCGCCTTGTTCAGCGCCTGCTCGCAGAGGGCGACACTGACCGAGTCATAGTTCGGCTTGCCATTGCCTCCGCGCAGAACCACGTGACCGTAGGCATTGCCCTTGGTGGTGACGATGGATACGCCACCTTCCTGGTTGATGCCGAGGAAACGGTGAGGGCTGGAAACCGATTGCAGGGCATTGATGGCAACGGTCAGGCCGCCGTCGGTGCCGTTCTTGAAACCTACTGCCGAAGACAGGCCGGAAGCCATCTCGCGGTGGGTCTGGGATTCGGTGGTACGCGCACCGATCGCCGACCAGCTGATCAGGTCCTGCAGGTATTGCGGGGAGATCGGGTCCAGCGCTTCGGTGGCGGTCGGCAGGCCCATCTCGGCCAGGTCCAGCAGCAGCTGGCGACCGATGTGCAGACCGTCCTGGATCTTGAACGAGTCGTCCAGGTACGGGTCGTTGATCAAGCCTTTCCAGCCAACGGTGGTCCGTGGTTTCTCGAAGTACACGCGCATCACCAGGTAAAGGGTGTCGGAGACTTCGGCGGCCAGGACTTTCAGGCGCTCGGCATACTCGTGGGCAGCCTTGATGTCGTGGATCGAGCAAGGGCCGATGACGACGAACAGACGGTGGTCGGTGCCGTCGAGAATATTGCGGATCACTTCGCGACCCTTGGTCACGGTGCGCAGGGCGGCGTCGCTCAGCGGAATGTCGCGCTTGAGCTGGTCGGGAGTGATCAGGGTTTCGTTGGAGGCGACGTTAAGGTCGTTGATCGGTAAATCAGCCATCGTGTTACTCGTCAGGTCACGGGTGCCGGCCGCCAGCGATCCCCGCGCGGCGGTGCACAGCGGATTTAAGCGCGTCGGGGAGCCGAACCTTAGCGCGTTACACCGGGGCTCGACAATGGGCAGAGACGGGTTTAATCCAGCGCTGGCTGCATAAAAGCCTGATGAACCCGGTCGTGGGAGAACTCGGCGGCGTGCTGTTCGACCCATTGCTGGGCCAGGGTTTCGATCTGTCGCTGCTCGGCCTGGGGCTCATGCAGGTGGCAGTAGTGGGCGATCTGGCACACCTGCTCACTCATTCGGGCACGGAACAGGGTCTGTTCGTCGATGAAGGCGATCCCCACCAGGTAGCCACGCTTGCGTCGCAGGCACCAGGCCACATAGCCGTTGTAGCGGGCGTTTTCACCCAGAGTGGGCATGCAGATTTCCAGTGCAGTGCCGCGGCGCCAGGCGCGGTGATAATTGCAAGCCATGCCGCCGAGGCTGATAGTGTGCAACCGTTGACGCGAAATGCATGCGTGCTTACGTAAGGTCAACTCAACCGGAACATCGTCAGGATGAGGAATGAAACGTCCCATGAACGCGGACTCCGAGTGTCGGCTATGTGACATTGTTTCCCCCAGTATAGTGGTCGAATTGGAGCTGACTGATTTCGATATCGATCAGCGGCTGTTGGCGATGAGCGGTGTTTCGCTGGTGATATTCACCAGCGTCGGCTGCGCCAGTTGTCGCTGGGCCCGGCAGCAGTTGCCCGGCTTCGATCTGCCGATCGAGCGGTTGTGCTGGATCGATGCGGGAAACAATGGCGGCGCGGTCGAGCGTTATCAGGTGTTTCACTTGCCGGCACTGTTCGTGGTGCGCGACGGTGAGTTTTATGGGGCCTTGCAGTCGCGCCTGACACCTGGCGAGCTCGGCGAGCGACTGGCACAGGCGCTGAATCGAATTCCAGAGGAGTTGCCTTGATGGAAGCAGTCCACACGCCGCGAATCGGCATTATCGGTGCCGGAGCGATCGGTGGTTTCTACGGGATGCTGCTGGCGCGAGCCGGCCTGGATGTGCATTTCCTGCTGCGCAGCGAATTCGCCGCGGTCACCGAGCGGGGTTTGCAACTGCATAGCGCGGTGCATGGTGAGCTGACCCTGAACCCGGTCCAGGCCTATGCCAGTGCCGAAGACATGCCGCCCTGCGATTGGCTGCTGGTGGGAGCCAAGACCACCAGCAACGCCGAGTTGGCTCCGGCGATTCTTTGTGCGGCGGCTCCCGGCGCCAAGGTGCTGTTACTGCAGAATGGCCTGGATGTGGAGGACGGCTTGCGCGACCTGCTTCCCGACTCGCTGCATCTGTTGGGCGGCCTGTGTTTTATCTGCGTGCACCGTGCCGGGCCCGGGGTGATCGAGCATCAGGCGCTGGGCGCGGTGAACCTGGGGTATCACAGTGGCCCGGCCGCGCAGGACGAATCGCAGCGCCAGGCAATAGTGGAAGAGGGCGCCGCGCTATTCCGCAAGGCCAGTATTGATTCCCAGGCCATGGCCAACCTGCAGCAGGCGCGCTGGCAGAAACTGGTGTGGAACGTGCCGTACAACGGATTGTCGGTATTGCTCAACGCCAGCACCACGCCGCTGATGGCCGATGCCGACAGCCGCGAGCTGATTCAGGCCTTGATGCGTGAAGTGGTGCAAGGCGCCCTGGCCTGTGGTCACAGCATGCCGGACGGCTATGCTGAGCACTTGTTCAAGGTGACCGAAAGCATGCCGGACTATTGGCCGAGCATGTACCACGACTACCGGCACAAGCGAGCGCTGGAGTTGTCGGCCATCTACGCCGCGCCATTGGCCGCGGCCAGGGCAGCGGGATGCGAACTGCCGAAAATGGAAGCCTTGTATCGGGCGTTGAGTTTTATCGACCGGCATAACGTTTGATCGCAGCATCGGGGGGAAGCGATATGGCAAAGGGCTTGGGCGGTAAACTGGTGGTGGCGATTTCGTCACGGGCCCTGTTCGATCTCAGCGAAAGCCATAAGGTCTATCTGGCCGAGGGGGTCGAGGCCTACCGCAAGTATCAGATCGATCACGAGGAGGAATCCCTCGAACCGGGCGATGCTTTTCCCTTGGTGAAAAAACTCTTGAGCCTCAATGCCAGCCTCGGCCGGGCGCGGGTCGAGGTGGTGCTGGTGTCGCGTAACAGTGCCGACACGGGGCTGCGGGTCTTCAACTCGATCCAGCATTACGGCCTGGATATTTCCCGGGCCGCTTTTGTCGGTGGCCGTAGCCCTTATCCCTATCTCGCGGCTTTCGGCTGCGACCTGTTTCTTTCCACCCACGCCGAAGATGTGCGTAGTGCACTGGACGCCGGGTTCGCCGCGGCGACCATTCTTTCCGGTGGCGCCCGGCGCGCCGCCAGCGCCGAACTGCGGATCGCCTTCGACGGCGACGCCGTGCTGTTTTCCGATGAGTCGGAGCGGGTCTATCAGCTCGGTGGCCTGGAAGCCTTCCAGGCCAAGGAGCGCGAGTCCGCCCGCGAGCCGTTGCGCGGGGGGCCGTTCAAAGGCTTCCTCGCCGCGCTCAATCTGTTGCAGCGCGAATTCCCCGACGATGATTGTCCGATCCGTACCGCCCTGGTGACGGCACGTTCGGCACCGGCCCATGAGCGGGTTATTCGGACCTTGCGCGAATGGGACATCCGCCTGGACGAATCGTTGTTCCTGGGCGGCCTGGAGAAGGCTGCCTTTCTCGAAGCCTTCGCCGCCGATGTGTTCTTCGACGATCAGGCGGGCCATTGCGAACTGGCTCGCGAAGTGGTCGCCACCGGCCATGTACCCCATGGCATCAGCAACGAAACCAAGGTTTAGCTCAATGTTCACGGGCTTGTGCGGGACGTCGTAGTCGCCTTGGCACTGCTAAGCTGAATCAATCTCCGCCATATTGGCAGTCGAGGAGGTCATATGATTCGTTCGATGCTGTATGCCACTGACCTCGGTCTGTATGCGCCCTATGTGATGCAACATGCCCTGGAGCTGGCTCGAACATTCAATGCCGACTTGCACGTGGTTCATGCGGTGGAGCCCATGGGGCTGTTTGCCGAATCGGTGTTGCAGAGTTATCTCGACGAGCAAGCCCTGAATGAGTTTCACAGTCAGGGCCTGAGCACGGTGATGGCGAATATCGAGCAACGGGTACTCGACAGCTTTCGTGAAGAGTTGGGGGAGGGCATGCAGGATCTCGCGCTGATTCAGTCGGTCCGGGTCTTTCAGGGGGACCCCTCGCAAGTCATTCTCGAACAGGCGTCGAAACTCTCTGTGGATTTGTTGATCGTAGGAAGTCACAGCCATGGGGCGGGTGGTGAAACCCCATTGGGCAGGACGGCCGCCAGGGTACTGCAACTGGCCAAGGTTCCGGTTTACCTGGTGCCCTTGGTGCAGCGTCGACGGTTCGGAGATATCTGACGCGGCTATTGGAATTTTCTTAAGAAAAGTTCTAGATTTATTCTTCGAACCATTAATATAGTTATATACCGTCGCTGATGCCCGTGGCGTCTACCTGCTTTGAGGGATTCATATGAAGCTTCAACAATTGCGCTACATCTGGGAAGTGGCGCACCACGACCTCAACGTCTCTGCTACAGCCCAAAGCCTTTATACGTCGCAACCGGGTATCAGCAAGCAGATTCGCCTGCTCGAGGACGAGCTGGGGGTCGAGGTATTCGCTCGTAGCGGCAAGCACCTGACTCGCGTCACCCCGGCTGGCGAACGCATCATCACTACCGCTGGCGAGATCCTGCGCAAGGTCGAAAGCATCAAGCAGATCGCCCAGGAATTCTCCAACGAGAAGAAGGGCACCCTGTCGATCGCCACCACCCACACCCAGGCCCGTTATGCCTTGCCGCCGGTGATCAGCAGCTTCATCAAGCAGTACCCGGATGTGGCGTTGCACATGCATCAGGGTTCGCCGATGCAGATCGCCGAAATGGCCGCCGATGGCACCGTCGACTTCGCCATCGCCACCGAAGCGCTGGAGCTGTTCGGTGACCTGGTGATGATGCCGTGCTACCGCTGGAACCGCTGCGTGGTGGTACCGCAGGGCCACCCGCTGACCAAGCTGCCGAAGTTGACCCTGGAAACCCTCGCCGAATACCCGATCGTGACTTACGTGTTCGGTTTCACCGGCCGTTCCAAGCTCGACGAAGCCTTCAGCCATCGCGGCCTGACGCCGAAGGTGGTGTTCACCGCCGCCGACGCCGACGTGATCAAGACTTACGTACGCCTGGGCCTGGGTGTGGGCATCGTCGCCAAGATGGCAGTCGATACCAAGCTTGATAGCGATCTGGTGGTACTGGATGCCAGCGAGCTGTTCGAGTCGAGCATCACCAAGATCGGTTTCCGCCGTGGCACTTTCCTGCGTGGTTTCATGTGTGACTTCATCGAGAAGTTCGCGCCGCACCTGACGCGCGAAGTGATGGCCAAGGCCATTCAGTGCCACAACAAGCAGGAACTCGAAGAGCTGTTCGACGGCGTCGAACTGCCTGTCCACTAAGTCGGGCTTACTTGACCTCGGTGACAGCGAACTGTTGCCGAGCGCCTGCGACGACGATCTCCAGCTCATCCCCCTCGAACTTGCCCAGCAGGCCTTTGCCCAGCGGTGAACGAGGGGTGATGACGGTCACCGGTTGCCCCACCACCTCGACCTTCAGTCCCGCCCCATCCGGCGCCAGGAACAGCCATTGTTCGTGGCCGTTTTCGTCTTCGAGGCCCAGCAGCGCACCGACCTGGATACCAACCTGCTCGTCGTACGGGCGCAGGGTCAGGTTCTGGCAGAGCACCAGCGCCTGCCGGATTTCCTCGACGCGCCTGGCCTGGCCGGCGGCGAGATAGGACGCCTCCAGCCCCAGGGTGTCGTACTTGTTTTCGGCAATGTTCTCCTCGTGGGTCGCCGCCTCATAGGCGGTCTGCGCCGCACGCTGGGCGATCTCCAGATCGCCGCGGAGCTTGTCGAGAATCAGTTGGTGGACAGTAGGCTTGTGCATGGTCAGGTTCAGGCTCAATCGCAGAATTGCAGGACGTTGGCCCGGCTCTTTTCGCTCGGCGCCGTCTGGTCCTGTTGCAACCAGAACTGGCATTTCGGGTTGGACTGGTTGCGCAGGTTGCTGCGTGCATTATCCAGTGCCTGCTGTTGTTCGTTCTTGCGCAGGTTTTCCTGGTATTGCTCGAACATGCGGTTGGAGGCGGCCGACTCCGTGCTGGTCGGTTTTGTCAGCTGTTGCACGGCCTGGGCGACGGGCGCCAATTGCTGGTCGAACAGAAAACGCCAGGCCAGCCAGCAGGTCAGGGCGATTGCCAGAAAACCCAGCCACAATCCCAGGGCAATACTGCCGCTGAACTGAAGTGCGTTTACGCTGATACGTAATGATCGACGGGGTGTCGGGCGATAGGGCATGGCAGCCTCCTGGCAGGCGGTGTCGGCAAGCCGTGATTGTCGCACGAAGATTATCGGCATTGGCTCTTCTGTCTGTGGCGATTTATGCGGACAATCGGCGCTTTTGCCAAACGGAGCCCGGAATGAAAGCCTCCTGGGATATTTTCTGCAGCGTCGTCGACAACTACGGCGATATCGGCGTGACCTGGCGGCTGGCCCGGCAACTGGTGGCCGAGCATCAGTGCGCGGTGCGGTTGTGGGTGGATGACCTGCGGGCCTTCGAGCGTTTGTGTCCACCGATCGATGTCGCCTTGCCTCAGCAATGGCAGGAAGGCGTCGATGTGCGCCACTGGCCGGCCGAGTGGTCGCCGGTGGCGGCTGCGGATGTGGTGATCGCGGCCTTTGCCTGCCAGTTGCCACCGGCTTATATGGAGGCGATGGCCGAGCGTGAACATACCCCTTTGTGGCTGAACCTCGATTACCTCAGCGCCGAGGCCTGGGTGACCGGCTGCCACGGCCTGCCCTCGGTGAAGTTCAAGGGCGTGCAGAAGTACTTCTTTTTCCCTGGCTTTCAGGCCGGCACCGGTGGCTTGCTGCGCGAGGCGGGGTTGTTGGAGCGACGCAGGGCGTTTCAGCAGGATCCGCGGGCTCGGCAACATTTCCTTGAAGGACTGGGCGTCTTTGCCGCACCCGACGCCCGCCTGATGTCGCTATTCGCCTATGAGAACGCCGGTCTGGCCAGTTGGCTGGACGCGCTGGCTGCCGACTCGCGGGCTACCCATCTGCTGGTTCCCGAAGGTCGGATCCTTGGTGACGTGCAACACTGGCTGGGTGTCGAGGCACTGGCGGCGGGTGCGGTGCAGGTCCGTGGGGCGTTGACGATGCAGGTGCTGCCATTCGTCCGACAGGAGGAATACGACCAGCTCCTGTGGGCCTGCGATTTCAACGCGGTACGCGGCGAGGACTCGTTCGTGCGCGCACAGTGGGCCGGCCGGCCGATGCTCTGGCACATTTATCAACAGGACGAAGACATCCACCTGGACAAGCTCGATGCCTTTCTCGAGCTTTATACACAGGGGCTGTCGCCAGAGGCCAAGGCGGCGCTGATCGACCTGTGGCGGGCCTGGAATGCCGGGGGCGAGATGGCACAGGCCTGGAAAAAACTGCTGGAACACTGGCCGGAAGTGACCGCTCACGCCGAAAAGTGGTGTCTGGTACAGGGCTCACAGCCCGATCTTGCTGCGGCGCTGGTGCAGTTTTACCTAAATTGGATATGATACGCGGCCTAGATTTTTGTAAATCCCATCCAAATTCGGATATTCGCAATGAAAACTGGTAAAGAACTCAAACCCGGTACCGTGATCCGTATCGACAACGATCCTTGGCTGGTTCAGAAAGCTGAATTCACCAAGTCCGGTCGTAACAGCGCGATCATGAAGACCAAACTGAAGAACCTGCTGACCGGTTACAAGACCGAAACCGTTTACGGTGCGGACGACAAACTGGACGACGTGATCCTGGATCGCAAAGAAGCGACCCTGTCGTTCATCAGCGGCGACACCTACACGTTCATGGACACCACCGACTACACCATGTACGAGCTGAACGCCGAAGACATCGAAGCCGTTCTGCCGTTCATCGAAGAAGGCATGACCGACGTTTGCGAAGCCGTGTTCTTCGAAGACCGTCTGGTTTCCGTTGACCTGCCGACCACCATCGTGCGCCAGGTTGACTACACCGAAGGTTCCGCTCGCGGCGACACTTCGGGCAAGGTGATGAAGCCTGCCAAACTGAAGAACGGTACCGAGCTGTCGGTTGCTGACTTCATCGAAATCGGCGACATGATCGAGATCGATACTCGCGAAGGCGGTTCCTACAAAGGCCGCGCCAAGGTTTAAGCTTCTGCTTGAATTCTCGCGTACAAAAAAGCCCGACCATCGAGTCGGGCTTTTTTGTGGCCGAAGATCAGTGACAGCCTTACTTCAGGTGTTGCTTGAGCTCTTCACTGGCCTGCAGCAGCGCCGAGCGCACTGCGGGTACCTGGCTGACCACGTTGAGCAGGCCATAGTCATGGATCATCCCGTTGTAGCGCACCGAGGTCACGGTCACGCCGGCTTCGTCCAGCTTGCGGGCATAGGCTTCGCCTTCGTCGCGCAGCACATCGGCACCGGCCGTCTGGATCAGCGCGGGCGGCAGGCCCTTGAGCTGGGCGCTGGTGGCGCGCAGCGGCGAGGCGTAGATCTCGTTACGCTGCCGGGCGTCGGTGGTGTAGTTGTCCCAGAACCACTTCATCATGTTTTTGCTGAGGAAGTGCCCCTCGGCATACTGGTTGTACGACGCCGTCTCGAAATTCGCGTCGGTCACCGGCCACAGCAGTAGCTGGAACCGGATCGCCGGCGTGCCCTTGTCCTTGGCCATCAGGCTGACCACGGCCGCCATGTTGCCGCCGACGCTGTTGCCGGCAACCGCCAGGCGCTTGCCGTCGACGTTGATTTCCTGGCCATGCTCGGCCACCCACTGGGTTGCCGCGTAAGCCTGATTGATCGCCACCGGGTAATGAGCTTCCGGAGACGGCGTGTAATTGACGAACACCGCCGCCGCCCCGGAGCCCACCACCAGATCCCGCACCAGCCGTTCATGGGTCGGGAAGTCGCCCAGCACCCAGCCGCCGCCGTGGAAAAACATGAACACCGGCAACGTGCCTTTCACCCCGGCCGGCCTGACGATGGTCAGGCTGATGTCTTGGCCGTCGACCTTGATGGTCTTCTGGCTGACATCCGCCTTGGGCAGCGTCAGCTTGACCCCGGCCTGGGCACCGACCAGCACGGCCCGGGCCTCTTTTGGCGTCATCTGTTCCATCGGCTTGCCGCTGCCGGCGTTCAAGGCGTCGAGGAACGCCTGGGTGTTGTGTTCGACCCCGCCTTCGGCGAAGGCCGTGTTGATGGACAGGGCGAGAAGGCTACCGGTCAAGACCTTGCTGAAAGTGTTCATGTTCGTCTCCTGGGCGGTGCGGGCGCTGGTGCGCAGCTGGGTTAGACAGTCACGTGCAGACGTACGTCGACGTTGCCGCGGGTGGCGTTGGAGTAAGGGCAGACCTGGTGAGCCGCTTCGACCAGGGATTGCGCATCGCTCTGTTCAAGGCCTGGCAGGCTGATGTGCAGGTCGATGTCCAGGCCGAAGCCGCCAGGAATCTGGCCGATGCCGACATGGGCGGTGATCGAGGCGTTGTCCGGGATCTTGCGTTTGCTCTGGCTGGCGACGAATTTCAGGGCGCCGATAAAGCAGGCGGAGTAGCCGGCGGCGAAGAGTTGTTCAGGGTTGGTCGCCTGGCCGCCGGCACCACCGAGCTCTTTGGGGGTGGAGAGTTTGACGTCGAGGATGTTGTCGCTGGAGACGGCGCGACCATCACGGCCACCGGTTGCGGTTGCGACTGCGGTATAGAGAGTTTGCATGGTGTGAGCCTCTTGGGTTTCGAAGTTTTGCGCTAAATGTTTGCGCGCTAAGTAAGTGCGAAATAAATGTATCGCTCAAATATTTTGTGCGCAAGATAATTTTTTGAAAAAACTCGGAAATGCTTGCCAGAAGCCCATATCTTTTAGCTAAGCGAATGATTTAAATAATATTTTTATCGAGAAATTTTTCGTCGATACGCTGTTGGCGGCATCGAAATAGAGAGGATCGCGAGCAAGCGCTGCTGCAGGAGGGGCAGGCGTGCTCGCGAGAGCGCGGTTAAAGGCTGTCTTGCAGATGGCCGCGCAGGTTCAGCAGGTCGGCCTGCAGTTTGCGCAGCTGTTCCAGGGTCAGGCCGCTGGCGCCGAGGATGCATTGGGGAACGCCGCGCGCCCGGTCATACAGGGCCCGGCCTTGCTCGGTCAGCTCGATGATCACCACCCGTTCGTCTTCGCGGCTGCGGGTACGGCTCAGCAATCCCTCGGCCTCCAGGCGCTTGAGCAAGGGCGTCAATGAACCGGGATCGGTCAGCAGGCGGCTGCTGATTTCGCCGACGGTCAGGCCGTCCTGCTCCCAGAGCACCATCATCGCCAGGTACTGGGGATAAGTCAGGCCCAGCTCCTGCAGCAGCGGTTTATAGACTTTGGTCATCAGCAGCGAAGTCGAGTGCAGGGCGAAGCACAACTGGTTATCCAGCAGCAGATCGTCGCATTTTTCCGGGGTGGAGCCTTTGGTGTTCATGGTCGGGCCTTGATCGATACTCGCCCTGAATCTAGCGGGCAAATCTTTAATGCGCCAGATAATTCTCGCCGGCTCTCAGCCCATGGCGCTCTGCAGGGCCAGATCCCATGGCGGAATCGGGCTGAAGCGAGTCTTCAGGTATTCCAGCAACAGACGGCTGCGGGCGTTGGTGTGCTGTTCCAGGCGCAAGGCGTAGATACCGGCGCTTTCCGGTTTGGGCAGGCCGGTTTCGCAGAACAGCGGCAATAGCTCCCCGCGCAACAGGTATTCGCTGGCCAGCCAGGTCGGCAGGTGGGCGATGCCCAGCCCGGCCAGGGCTCCGGACAACAGGGCCTCGGCATTGTTGGCGCTCAGGCGGATGCGTTGTGGGCGGTGAGTCTGCAATTGCCCGTCCAGTTCGAAGCGCCAGGCGAACAGCGGAGCCAGGCCGTCCCAGTCCAGGCCATCATGCTGGCTCAGCTCGGCGGGATGGACCGGAGTGCCGCGAAGCTTGAGGTAGGCCGGGCTGGCACAGGCGATGCGCACGATGCTCGCCAGCGAGGTCGCCACCATGCGGGTATCGACCCTTTGCCCGGCGCGCAGCACCAGGTCGACCTTGCCCAGGTGCGAGCCCTGCATGTCGACGAAGCTGTCGATCAGGTGCAACTGCACATCCAGCCCCGGATAGAGCATCAGGAAATCGGCGATGGCCGGCGCCAGGTGTCGCCGGCCGAACGCCGCGGGCGCGTCGATGCGGATCAGGCCTTCCGGCGCATGGCTCAAGGACACGGCTTCCGCCCGGGCCAGTTGCAGTTCGGCGACGATGCGCCGGGCGCGTTCGGCGAAGGCCTGGCCAGCCGCCGTCGCCACCACCGCGTGGGTGGTGCGCATGAACAGCTTGCTGCCGACCGCGTTTTCCAGGCTGTCGATACGCCGGGCCACCGCCGAAGGGGTCAAGGGATGCCGGCGCGCGGCGGCGGAAAAACTCCCGGCTTCCAGGACATCGAGAAACAGGCCGAGCTGGTCGGTGAGGGCGTTGGGGTTCATGGCGGGCATTTGCCTGTGCGAAATTGGCAAAGCCATTGTGCGTTGCTGTGCGTTTCCGCACCAGAGCCGACTGCGTAGCATGCAAGGCCTGAGGTGAGGAGAGCGGCGGTGATCGATTTAGCGATGTATGTGGTGTTGGGCGCGGCGCTGGGCACGGTGGGCGGCTTGTTCGGGATCGGCGGCGGCCTTATCGCGATTCCGGTGCTGGGTGTGCTGTTCGGGCTGGACCAGCAGATCGCCCAGGGCACGGCGTTGGTGATGGTGGTTCCTAACGTGATGCTCGCGTTGTGGCGCTATCACCAGCGCAACCGGATCGAGGCACGGCATGCGCTGCCATTGGCCTTGATGGGCTTCTGTTTTGCCTGGCTCGGTTCGATCTGGGCGGTGGGCATCGATGCCCAGGTCATGCGGATCGGCTTCGTCGCGTTCCTGGTGGCCTTGTCGGCCTACAACCTGCTGCGCATGTTCCTGGCCAATGTCCCGGCTTCGGCGCAGATGCGTTACCCCTGGCCGTGGCTCGGTGTGCTGGGTGCAGCTTCCGGAACCATGGGCGGGCTGTTTGGGGTCGGTGGCGCGGTGGTTGCCACGCCGGTGCTGACCAGCGTGTTCGGCACCACCCAGGTGGTCGCCCAAGGGTTGTCGCTGGCCCTGGCCCTGCCGAGCACCGGGGTGACCCTGGTCACCTACGGGGTGCATCAGGAGGTGGACTGGATGATCGGCCTGCCGCTGGCGGCAGGTGGCCTGCTGAGCATCAGTTGGGGGGTGAAAATCGCCCACGCGCTGCCCGAACGAATGCTGCGCGGGCTGTTCTGCGGTTTCCTGGTGGTCTGTGCGGTGATGCTCGCCTTTAAAGTTTGAAGCCTTCGACTATGTGCTCGGCCAGGCATTCGGTGATGGGCGAGGGCGTGTTGAGGTTGCGCACCAGCATGATGCTGGCTTCGGGCAGCTGGGGCAGGTCTTCGGCGGCGCCCAGGATGCGCATGTCCGGGGTGATCAGGCTTTCCAGTTGCGCGGTGATCGCCAGGCCGGCGCTGACCACGGCCATCAGGGCGGCCAGGCTGGAGCTGTTATAGGCAATGCGATAGTCGCGCCCGGCGGCGTCCAGCGCATTGCAGGCCCACTGTCTGCAGAAGCAATCGCTGTTGAACATCGCCAGGGGCAGCGGCGTCTGTTCGTGGGGACAGAAGCCCTGGGCCTCGGCCCAGACGAAACGCTCCTTGCGCAGCAACTGGCCGATTTCGCTGCCCGGCTCGCGAGTGACGATGGACAGGTCCAGGTCCTGGCGCAGCAGCAGTTGCTTGGACGACTCGCAATGCACTTCGATCTGGATCAAAGGGTAAGCCTGGGCAAAACGCGACAGGATCCCCGGTAGAAAACGCATCACGTAATCGTCCGGCGTACCGATGCGCACGGTGCCGACCATGTGCGGCTCGCGCAGGGTATTGAACACCTCGCTGTGCAGTTTCAGGATGCGCCGCGCGTAACCCAGCAGCACCTGGCCTTCGGCGGTCAGGCGCACTTGCCGGCCCTCACGCTGGAACAGCTGGCGTTGCAGCACATCTTCCTCGAGCCGCTTCATCTGCATGCTCACCGCGGACTGGGTGCGATTGACCTGCTCCCCGGCCTTGGTGAAACCGCCCTGATCGGCGATGGCGACGAAGGTGCGCAGGACCTCGGTATCAATGCTTGGGTAGCTGGACAATTCATCAAACTCCGAGATGTATTGCATAAGAAACATTCGTTGGATTGATCTTATCCCCGGGTGGAGACTTGAGCCATCCCCACTGGAGGGCAAGACGATGAAAGGTCAAAAAGGTTTTGTACTGGCTCACCGATTTGCATGGCATGGCATTTCCGTGCGGCATCTGCTGCAGAGGATTGTCCGCTGGCATGAGCTGCACCGTGAACGGATCATGCTGGCCGGCATGAGTGACGAAGCGCTGAAGGATATCGGCCTCAGTCGCGCGGATGTGGAACGGGAGACCGTGCGGCCGTTCTGGGACGATCCGATGCACAAGTGAATGTCAAAGCGCTACACAAGCCACTTCTCACTGAGGTAGTTTGCGGGCAGACAAGGAGATTGCCATGCCCGCAGAACTGTCCTTTTCCCTCAAGCAAGCTCGGCGTCTGGCGCTGGCCGCCCAAGGTTTTTCCGGGCGGGCGCTGCCTGCGACGATCAGGCCGGCACAGGTCAATCGCCTGATCGCGCGCCTGGGCATCCTGCAGATCGATTCGGTCAACGCCCTGGTGCGTTCGCACTACCTGCCGCTGTTTTCCCGCCTTGGCGACTATCCCGCGCAACTGCTGGACCAGGCCGCCTGGAGCCAGGGCCGGCAACGCACGTTGTTCGAGTACTGGGGGCACGAAGCCTCGTTGCTGCCGCTGTCGCTGTACCCGCTGATGCGCTGGCGCATGCAGCGGGCCAGCCAGGGGCAGGGGATCTACCAGCAGTTGGCGCGTTTCGGCCAGGAGCAGCAGGCGACTATCCGCCGGGTCCTGGCCGCGGTCGAGGAACAGGGCGCCCTCGGCGCGGGCAGCCTGTCTACCCGCGAGGAACGCGCCGGCCCCTGGTGGGACTGGAGCGCGGAGAAGCACGCGCTGGAATGGCTGTTCGCCGCCGGTGAGGTGACGGTCGCCGGTCGGCGTGGATTCGAGCGTTTGTACGACTTGCCGGAGCGGGTGATTCCTTCGAGCATCCTGCAACATTCGCCGCTCAGCGAGGCCGACGCCCAGCGCGGTTTGCTGTTGCATGCCGCCAGTGCCTTGGGCGTGGCCACCGAGAAGGATCTGCGTGACTACTTTCGCCTGGAACCGGCAGACAGCCGGGCACGCCTGGCGGAGTTGCTGGAAGGCGGCGAGTTGCTGGCCTGCGAGGTGGAAGGCTGGAAGCAAGCGGCCTATTGCCTGCCGCAGGTGAAGGTGCCGCGTAGCGTGCCGGCCAGTGCCTTGCTTTCTCCCTTCGATTCGCTGATCTGGGAGCGCAGCCGCACCGAGCGCCTGTTCGATTTCCGCTATCGGCTGGAGATCTACACGCCGCAGCACAAGCGGGTGTATGGCTATTACGTGTTGCCGTTTTTGCACCACGAACGGATCGCCGCGCGGGTCGACCTGCGGGCAGAAAGGGCGCAGGGACGCCTGGCGGTGCATGCCGTGCATGAGGAAGAGCAGGGGCTGGACGAGCAGGGCATGCAGGCGCTGGCGAGCAACTTGCGGGATATGGCCAATTGGTTGGGGCTGGCCGACGTCCAGCTCAATTGCCCGAGGGCCAGCGCCCAGCGCTTGCGAGGGTTTCTTTGAAGCGCGTCGATCATCCAGCAGCGTTTCCTGGATGATCGAGCGCTACAGGTTCAACGCTTGACCTGTTTCAAGGTCTCGGCAATCAGGAACGCCAGCTCCAGCGACTGATCGGCGTTCATCCGTGGGTCGCAATGGGTGTGGTAGCGATCCGACAAGGCATCTTCGGTAATCGGCCGCGCGCCACCGATGCACTCGGTGACGTTCTGCCCGGTCATCTCGATGTGGATACCGCCGGCATAACTGCCCTCGGCTTCGTGGACCTGGAAGAACTGCTTCACCTCATTGAGGATCTGCGCGAAATCCCGGGTCTTGTAACCGCTGCTGGCCTTGATGGTGTTGCCATGCATCGGGTCGGAGCTCCACAGCACCTTCTTGCCTTCGCTTTCCACCGCGCGGATCAACTGCGGCAGATGGTCGCCGACCTTGTTCACACCCATGCGCACGATCAGGTTCAGGCGGCCCGGGTCGTTGTCCGGGTTGAGGATGTCGATCAGGCGGATCAGCTCCTCGGTGTTCATGCTCGGGCCGACCTTGACCCCGATCGGGTTATTCACCCCACGCAGGAATTCGACGTGGGCGCCGTCGAGCTGGCGGGTACGGTCGCCGATCCACAGCATGTGCGCCGAGCAGTCGTAATAGTCGTTGGTCAGGCTGTCGCGACGGACGAAGGCTTCTTCATAGTTCAGCAGCAGCGCCTCGTGGGCGGTGAAGAAACTGGTCTCGCGCAACTGCGGCGAGCTGTCCATGCCGCAGGCGCGCATGAAGGCCAGGGTTTCGTCGATGCGGTCGGCCAGCTGGCTGTACTTCTCGGCCAGGGCGGAGTTGGCGATGAAGTCCAGGTTCCATTTGTGCACCTGGTGCAGGTCGGCAAAACCGCCCTGGGCAAAGGCGCGCAGCAGGTTCAGGGTAGCGGTGGCCTGGTGATAGGACTGCAGCAGGCGGTCCGGGTCCGGCACCCGGCTTTTTGCGTCAAAGCCGATGCCGTTGACGATATCGCCGCGGTAGGCCGGCAGGGTCACGCCATTGATGGTTTCGTCATTGGCCGAACGTGGCTTGGCGAACTGGCCGGCCATGCGCCCGACCTTGACCACCGGGCAGCCGGCGGCGAAGGTCATGACGATCGCCATCTGCAGCAGGACCTTGAAGGTGTCGCGGATCTTCGCCGCGGAGAACTCGGCGAAGCTCTCGGCGCAATCGCCGCCCTGCAGCAGAAAGGCGCGGCCCTGGGTCACCTCGGCAAACTGGCGGCGCAGCTCGCGGGCTTCGCCGGCAAACACCAGCGGCGGGTAGCTGGCCAGGGTCTGCTCGACCTGCAACAGGTGGGCGGCGTCGGGGTAGGCGGGTTGTTGCTGGATCGGCAGGGCGCGCCAGCTGTCAGGACTCCAGGGTTGGCTCATCACGGACTCGGGTGTTTTTTAAGGTCGGACAGGCATGTTATCAGCAATTAGTGCGTGACCTGTTCCCGCCGGTTCGCGGACAATCGCGCCTTTCCCGCTCGGCGCCGAGCGGCCGGTTTATCGCGACGGCGAGGTTGAGCCCCGTCGCGGCTAGGAGAAGAGATGACTGAGGAGCGCGTCGAGCGCCTGCTCGCCGAAGTGCATGATGAGTTCGGCATGATTCGGGTACTGGAAGTGGCGGATTACCGCTTCCTCGAATTCGGCGATGCCATCGAGCAGAGCTGCGTGTTTACCGCCGACCCGAGCTGGCTGGAGTATGACTACACCCGGGCCATGCTGATCGGCGCGCTGTGCCATGAACAGCCCGAGAGTGCGCTGTTTCTCGGCCTGGGCGCTGGCACCCTGACCCAGGCCTGCCTCAAGTTCTTGCCGCTGGAAGATGTCGAGGCCATCGAGTTGCGCCCCGACGTACCGCGCCTGGCCATCGAGTACCTGGGGCTGGATGACGATCCGCGTCTCTATATCCGGGTCGGCGATGCGCTCGAACTGCTGGACAGCGCCGAGTCGGCGGACCTGATTTTCGTCGACCTGTATACCGACGTCGGACCGGGCGTCGGGCACCTGGCCTGGGGCTTCCTGGAAAACTGCCAGAAGCGCCTCAACCCGGGCGGCTGGCTGGTGATCAACCAGTGGGCCACCGACGATGGCAAGCCACTGGGGGCGGCCTTGCTGCGTGGGCTTTACCACCGGCATTACTGGGAGCTGCCGGTGAAGGAGGGCAACGTGATTCTGATCGTGCCGTCCGACCTGGACCAGGATCTGGACATGGACGGCCTGAGCGCCCGGGCCGAGGCGCTGGCGCCGCGCCTGGGCTATTCGTTGCAGTCGTTGATCAAGTGCATTCGGCCGGCGACCTGAGTCGGTTGGCCGAGCGCATCTGTAGGAGCGAGGCTTGCCCGCGATAAGGCCTCACATTTGGCAACTGCCTGAAGCGTTCAACACCCCTTGAACACCCCCGGCCGCTTCTCGACCATCGCTCGTACACCTTCCTTGGCGTCCTCGCTGTTCAATAGCTTCTTCACCAGCGGCGGCAGCCCCTGCGCCGCCGCGCTTTCCCCTTCGAGCCGGGCTTGCCGGGCCGACATCAGGGTCGCCTGAACCCCCAGCGGCGCCTGGCTGGCGATCCGTTCGGCGAGGGCCAGGGCGCGGGGCAGCAGGTCTTCGCTGGCCATGACTTCTTGCACCAGCCCCAGGCGCAGGGCTTCATGGGCGTCGAATTCGTCGCCGGTGAGCAACCAGCGCATGGCGTTGCCCCAGCCGGCGATCTGATGCAGGCGCAGGGTGGCGCCGCCGAACGGAAAGATGCCGCGTTGCACTTCCAGCTGGGCGAAGCGGGTATTGCTGGCGCACAGGTTGATATCCGCCGCCAGCATCAGCTCGATGCCTATGGTCAGGCAGTAGCCCTGCACCGCGACTATCACCGGTTTGCTGACCCGTGGCCCGGCGAAGACGCCCCAGGGATCGCAACCGCCGGCCGGCGCCTGCCAGCCTTTGGCGAGCTTGGCCCCGACGTTGGCCAGGTCCAGCCCCGCGGTGAAGTGCTCGCCATGGCCGAACACCACGGCGACTCGGGCTTCGGCACAGGCCTCGAACTCGCCATAGGCCAGGCTGAGTTGATCGAGCAACTGCAGGTCGAAGGCGTTGCGCTTGGCGACCCGGTCCAGGCCGATGAGGAAGAGATGACCACGTTGTTCACGGCTGACGCGACTGCAACTGGGCTGGCTCATGGGGCATTTCCTCGGACGGTAAAGAGTGTCTCGGACCGACGGTATCGGCCGGCAAGATGAACCGTTTAAGCGTCATCCCCCGACAGGCGTGGGCCTGTGCAAAATAGACCTTTGCCGGATTATCCGCAAAGCCTGTGACAACTAGGTATTCAGCGGGTTTTTCCGATAAAAAAAACTCCCTTTTTTGAGTAATTCCGGTATAGTGCGCGCCGGCCTTTAACCGGGCCTCGTTTAGGTGATGCAATTCCCCGAAGTCAGCTTCGGCTGCTTGTCCGCTGCGCGGACTATCCTTGACGTTCATTTCTTTCAATCGTTTTCGCAAATCCCCGCCGACAAAGCTGCCAGGGTGACTCTTGAGTCTTACACGGCATGCGCAGCTTTGGAGCATGGGTCTTTGCGGATGCACTTAGAGGCAGACCCATGACCCAGGAAATCGGCGGCTTCGCCGCTCTTGAACTTCATCCCAATATTGTCGCTGCAGTAGTCGCTACCGGCTATGAAGAGCCTTCGGCCATTCAGCAGCAGTCGATCCCGATCATCCTCGCCGGTCACGATATGATTGGCCAGGCGCAAACCGGTACCGGTAAGACCGCCGCGTTCGCCCTGCCTATCCTGCACCGCATTGATCCGTCCAAGCGCGAGCCGCAAGCTCTGATCCTGGCCCCAACCCGTGAGTTGGCGCTGCAAGTTGCAACCGCTTTCGAAACCTACGCCAAGCAAATGCCGGGCGTAACTGTTGTGGCTGTCTACGGCGGCGCGCCGATGGGCCCACAACTGAAAGCAATCCGTAATGGTGCACAGATCGTTGTCGCCACTCCGGGCCGTCTGTGCGACCACCTGCGTCGCGACGAAAAAGTCCTGGCGACCGTGAACCACCTGGTTCTCGACGAAGCCGACGAAATGCTCAAGCTGGGCTTCATGGATGACCTGGAAGTGATCTTCAAGGCCATGCCGGAAACCCGCCAGACTGTACTGTTCTCGGCCACCTTGCCGCAGTCGATCCGTGCGATCGCCGAGCGTCACCTGAAGGACCCGAAACACGTCAAGATTCAGAGCAAGACCCAGACCGTCACCGCGATCGAACAGGCTCACCTGTTGGTTCACGCTGACCAGAAGACTTCTGCCGTTCTCAGCCTGCTGGAAGTGGAAGATTTCGACGCCCTGATCATGTTCGTGCGCACCAAGCAAGCGACCCTGGACCTGGCCAGTGCCCTGGAAGCCAAAGGCTACAAAGCCGCTGCGCTGAACGGCGACATCGCCCAGAACCAGCGTGAGCGCGTGATCGACTCCCTCAAGGATGGCCGCCTGGACATCGTTGTGGCGACCGACGTTGCCGCCCGTGGCCTGGACGTACCGCGCATCACCCACGTATTCAACGTGGACATGCCGTACGACCCGGAATCCTACGTGCACCGTATCGGCCGTACCGGCCGTGCCGGTCGCGAAGGTCGTGCGCTGCTGCTGGTGACTCCACGCGAGCGCCGCATGCTGCAAGTGATCGAGCGTGTAACCGGTCAGAAGGTGGCCGAGGTTCGCCTGCCGGACGCCCAAGCCGTTCTCGATGCGCGCATCAAGAAGCTGACCAACAGCCTGTCGCCGCTGGTGGCTGACGCTGAATCGACCCACGGTGATCTGCTCGATCGCCTGACCGCCGATATCGGTTGCAGCCCGCGTGCCCTGGCCGCGGCCCTGCTGCGCAAGGCCACCAACGGTCAGGCGCTGAACCTGGCAGCGATCGAGAAGGAACGCCCACTGGTGCCGAATAGCGCGCCACGTGGCGACCGTCCTGAACGTTCTGGCGATCGTCCTGATCGCGGCGAGCGTGAGCGTCGTGCACCGATGCCTCTGGCTGAAGGTCGTGCCCGTTGCCGTACCGCGCTGGGCGCGCGTGACGGTATCGCGGCCAAGAACCTGCTGGGCGCCATCCTCAACGAAGGCGGCCTGGCCCGCGAAGCCATCGGTCGCATCCAGGTGCGTGACAGCTTCAGCCTGGTCGAGCTGCCGGAGGAAGGTCTGGAGCGTCTGCTGACCAAACTGAAGGACACTCGCGTGGCCGGCAAGCAGCTGAAGCTGCGTCGTTATCGCGAAGACTGATCGGCGCTGAGCTGATCGGTTGAACGAAAAAATCCCCGCCTGGTGCGGGGATTTTTTTTGCCTGGCGTTTTGATCCGGTAGGGCTCGCCAGGCTTCATGCCCGACAGTGGCATCAACCGAAGCGGTAGATATCCATGCCCAGCGCGCCCATGGTGAAGCCTTGATGGGCGATGCTGAAGTCGCCACCGGCGCCTCTGGCGAAGTACAGCGGCAGCAGGTGTTCGTCGCTGGGATGGCTGCGCACGGCATTGGGTGCCTGGCGACGGTAGTCGTGCAGCGCGGCTTCGTCGTTGGCGGCGAGTTTCTCGATCATCCAGTCGCGAAAAGCCTTGGCCCAGGGCTCGACGCTTTCCGGGCCAGCGTGCCAGTCCAGCTCGCGCAAGTTGTGGGTAATGCTGCCCGAGCCGATCAATAACACCCCCTGTTGCCGCAGGCTGGACAGTGCATGGCCGACCCGAGTCTGCAAGGCCGGGCCCATTTGGCTGGGCAGGGAAACCTGGACCACCGGAATGTCCGCCTGTGGGTACATCAGCGACAGCGGCACCCAGACCCCATGGTCGAACGGGCGCTGGTCGTCGAGCTGCGCCGGCAGGCCGTCGGCCCTGAGCAGCTGTGCCACCTGTTCCGCCAGTTCAGGCTGGCCAGGGGCTGGGTATTGCACGGCGAACAGCGCCGCAGGGAAACCACTGAAGTCATGCCAGGTTTGCGGTTGCGGGTTGCTACTGACCCGCAGGTCCTGGCTTTCCCAGTGGGCCGATACCAGCACTATGGCCTTGGGACGTGGCAGCTCGGCGGCCAGGCGGGCGAGGGCCGGGCCGCTGGCGCCGGGTTCCAGGGCAAGCATCGGCGATCCGTGGGAGATAAACAGGCTAGGGAGCATGAATAAGGTCCTGAGCGTTAAGATGCACCATCTTCAATCAGATCATTGATCTAAATCTAATATAAGTTTTTGTGGTTTTTGATCGAATTTCAGGGTGATTTATGCAGCCGGAGTTTTGGCACAAACGGTGGGAGCAGAATCAGATCGGCTTCCATTTGTCCGAGGTTAATCCTTATCTGCAGCGCTACTGGCCTCAGCTGGGACTGGCGCCGGGGTCGCGGGTACTGGTGCCGCTGTGCGGCAAGAGCCTGGACCTGAGCTGGCTGGCCAGCCAGGGCCATCAGGTGCTGGGTATCGAGTTGTCGGAGAAGGCCATCCAGGACTTTTTCAGCGAGCAGCAGTTGCAGCCGCAGGTCAGCCTTCGAGGTGGGTTCAAGGCTTATGAGTACGGTCCGATCCAGCTCTGGTGCGGCGATTTTTTTGCCCTGCGGGCCACGGATGTCGCCGACTGCCAGGCGTTGTACGACCGGGCGGCGTTGATCGCCTTGCCGCCGGAGATGCGCGAGCGGTATGCGGCGCATCTGCAGTCCATCCTGCCCCAGGGCTGCCAGGGGCTGCTGATCACCCTGGATTACGACCAGGTACTGATGGCGGGGCCACCTTTCGCCGTGCTCGATGACGAGGTCAAGGCCTTGCTCGGTAAACGCTGGCAGCTGCGGGTCGAGGAGGAGCGGGACATTCTTGGCGAGAGCTGGAAGTTTCTCCAGGGCGGCGTGACCCGCCTCGAAGAGCGGGTCTATCGCTTGCTGGTGCGCTGAGTTCCGGTTTCCACAGGCAATAAAAAAGGGCGACCTGGGTCGCCCTTTTTTGTGTTGCGCCAGCATTATCCGCGACGACGACTCAGTGCGTCGATACGCTCTTCCAGCGGCGGGTGGCTCATGAACATGCGAGCCAGGCCTTGCTTGAGGCCACCGTTGATGCCGAAGGCATTCAGGGTGTCGGGCATGTGCACCGGCAGGCCCTGTTCCGAGCGCAGGCGTTGCAGGGCGCCGATCATTGCCGCGGTACCGGCCAGTTGCGCGCCGGCTTCGTCGGCACGGAATTCGCGCTTGCGCGAGAACCACATGACGATGGCGCTGGCCAGGATGCCCAGGACCAGTTCGGCGAAGATGGTCGCGATGTAGTAGGCGATACCCTGGCCTTCTTCGTTCTTGAAAATCACCTTGTCGACGAAGTTGCCGATGATGCGCGCGAAGAACATCACGAAGGTGTTCACCACGCCCTGGATCAGCGCCAGGGTAACCATGTCGCCGTTGGCCACGTGACCGATCTCGTGGGCCAGCACGGCTTTCACTTCATCGGGCGAGAAGCGCTCGAGCAGGCCCTGGCTCACCGCGACCAGTGCGTCGTTCTTGTTCCAGCCGGTGGCGAAGGCGTTGGCCTCGTAGGCCGGGAAAATACCGACTTCTGGCATCTTGATCCCGGCTTCGCGGGACAGTTGCTCGACGGTTTGCAGCAGCCATTGCTCATGACGAGTACGAGGCTGGGTAATGATCTGGGTGCTGGTGCTCATTTTCGCCATCCACTTGGAGATGAACAGCGAGAACAGGGAACCGGCGAAACCAAAGACCGCACAGAAAACCAGCAGCTGATTGAGGTTGAGATCAACCCCATTGGCCGCCATGAACCCGTTGAAGCCGAAAAGGCTCAGGGTGATGCTGGCAATCAGCACGACCGCCAGGTTAGTGGCCAAGAACAGCAGGATGCGCATCATGGTTGTAGAAATCTCCTCATGCTAAAGATGTAGCGTTCTGCGGGGTATATAAGGTGCGGCACCGGCCTATTCAACCGGGTGACTATTTCAAACTGTGTCCTGCAGGCTGATTTTAGACGCTTGCATGAGCTTTCTGTCGCAGGTGGGGAAGGCACCGGAAGCTGACCAGCGCTTCAGAGGCGTGTTACCACTGGGCACGAGGTGCAAGGCAAAGATACAGAAGGGTAGGCGCAGCAGGGAGTACAGAAGTGTTGCTGAATTAATCGCAGTGCGACCCGGGGCGGTCGCACTGCGTCGCAAGGCTTACTGGCGATACGACTTGAGGAAGCTGCCGATACGGCCGATCGCCTGTTCCAGGTCATCGACCCGCGGCAATGTCACGACACGGAAGTGGTCCGGCCATGGCCAGTTGAAGGCGGTGCCCTGAACCACCAACAGTTTCTCCGAGAGCAGCAGGTCCAGGACGAACTTCTCATCGTTGTGGATCGGGCAGACTTTCGGGTCGATTTTCGGGAAGGCGTACAGCGCGCCCATGGGCTTGACGCAGCTGACGCCGGGGATGTCGTTGAGCAGTTCCCAGGTGCGGTTGCGCTGTTCCAGCAGGCGGCCCGGCGGCAGCACCAGGTCGTTGATGCTCTGGTAGCCGCCCAGCGCGGTTTGGATGGCGTGCTGGCTCGGCACGTTGGCGCACAGGCGCATGTTGGCCAGCATGTCGATGCCTTCGATGTAGCTCTGGGCGTGGTGCTTGGGACCGGAAATGGCCACCCAGCCGGAACGGAAACCGGCCACCCGGTAGGACTTGGACAGGCCGTTGAAGGTCAGGCACAGCAGGTCCGGCGCCAGGGAGGCGGTGCAGACGTGCACGGCGTCATCGTAGAGGATCTTGTCGTAGATCTCGTCGGAGAACACCACCAGGTTGTGCTGGCGCGCCAGTTCGAGCATCTCCAGCAACACTTCCTTGGGGTACACCGCGCCGGTCGGGTTGTTCGGGTTGATGATCACCAGGGCCTTGGTGTTCGGGGTGATCTTGGCCTTGATGTCGGCGATGTCCGGCCACCAGTTGGCCTGCTCGTCGCACAGGTAGTGCACCGGGTTGCCGCCGGCCAGGCTCACGGCCGCGGTCCACAGCGGGTAGTCCGGGGCCGGTACCAGTACTTCGTCACCGTTGTTGAGCAGGGCCTGCATGGCCATGACGATCAGTTCGGAAACGCCGTTGCCCAGGTAGATGTCTTCGATGCCGACGCCTTCCACCTGCTTTTGCTGGTAGTACTGCATGACTGCCTTGCGGGCGCTGAACAGGCCCTTGGAGTCGCTGTAGCCCTGTGCGGTCGGCAGGTTGCGGATCACGTCCTGGAGAATTTCGTCCGGCGCTTCGAAACCAAAAGGCGCCGGGTTGCCGATGTTCAGCTTGAGGATGCGATGGCCTTCCTCTTCCAGGCGTTTGGCGTGCTTGAGCACTGGGCCGCGAATGTCATAACAGACGTTGGCGAGCTTGTTCGATTTGCTGACCTGCATGGCGATGTGTTCCCGAAAATGAACGATCCAGACGGTGAGTGAGCTACCGTACTGGGAATCCTGCGTTTGCACACAGGCCTGAAGCCTGGGTTCGCGGCGGCAAAATCCGTTTGAACCCGTGTAACACGGCTGCCAGACTGGCGTCTAACGAGGCGCAATCATACGTGCCGCCCGATCCGTGGAAAAGATACAGATCGGGCTTTTTCAGTTGCAGAGGAAGGACCATGGAAAAGCTGGAAAAAACCCTTGAAGAATGGCGTGCCATGCTCGATCCGGAGCAGTACAACGTCTGCCGCCTCAAAGGCACCGAACGGCCGTTCTCGGGCAAGTACAACGCCACCAAGACCGACGGTGTGTATCACTGCATCTGCTGCAATGCGCCACTGTTCGACTCCAAGGCCAAATTCGACTCCGGTTGTGGCTGGCCGAGCTTCTACGAGCCGATCGGCGAGAGCGCCATGGTCGAGATCCGTGACCTGAGCCACGGCATGATCCGCACCGAAGTGGTCTGCGCCAAATGCGATGCGCACCTGGGGCATGTATTTCCGGACGGTCCGCCGCCGACCGGCCTGCGCTACTGCATCAACTCGGTGTGCCTGGACCTGGTTCCACGCTGATCGTAGTGGGCGCCCAAGGCGATTTTTCGAAATCGCTTTTTGGCTAATTAAATTGCACACAATTTAATTGAGCGCTATTTTTATCGCACCTTTCGTTTCTGGAGTCCGCGCCATGAGTGACACATTGCTGAACATTCCGTGCACCACCATCAAGGGCGAGCAAAAGACCCTGGCCGACTTCGCCGGCAAGGCCGTGCTGGTGGTCAACACCGCGAGCAAGTGCGGTTTCACCCCGCAGTACAAGGGCCTGGAAGAACTGTGGCAGACCTACAAGGACCGGGGCCTGGTGGTGCTGGGCTTTCCCTGCAATCAGTTCGGCAAGCAGGAGCCGGGCAACGAAGGGGCGATTTCCGAGTTCTGCGAGCTGAACTACGGCGTCAGCTTTCCGCTGTTCAAGAAGATCGACGTCAATGGCGCCGAGGCGCATCCACTGTTCGTGCAGTTGAAAAAACGCGCGCCGGGGGTATTGGGTTCCCAGGGCATCAAGTGGAACTTCACCAAGTTCCTGATCGGCAAGGACGGCGCGCTGGTCAAGCGTTTCGCCCCGGCTACCAAACCCCAGGACCTGACCCGCGAGATCGAAGCCCTGCTCCAATGACCGACCTGTCCGCCGATTCGCTGAAACTCGACAGCCAGCTGTGCTTCAAGCTGTACGCCGCCTCGCGGGCCGTAGTGCGGGGCTACAAGCCGATGCTCGACCAGTTGGGCCTGACCTATCCGCAGTACCTGGTGATGCTGGTGCTCTGGGAATGGCAGGCCACGCCGCCCGAGCTGCCGACGGTCAAGGCACTGGGGGAACGCCTGGCGCTGGATTCCGGGACCCTGACACCGCTGCTCAAGCGCCTTGAACAGCTGCAACTGGTGCAGCGCCAGCGTTCGTCCCGCGACGAGCGCGAGGTGCACCTGAGCCTGAGCGAGGCCGGCCTGACCCTGCGCGATCAGGTGCCGCCGCTCAAGGCCGCGCTGTTATGCGACAGCGGTGTCGACCTCGACAGCCTGAGCGAATTGCGCAATGGCCTGGACCGTCTGCTGGCCCAGGTCAAAGCGCTGTCGTAGTCGGCACCCAGAGGTCCAAGAGGGCGATCAGCTCTTCACGGCGGAAGGGTTTGGCCAGGTAGTCGCTCATGCCCGCGGCCCGGCAGCGCTCGCGCTCTTCGGGCATGGCATTGGCGGTCAGGGCGACGATCGGCAGGTCCGGCCAGCGGCCGCTGCGGCGGATCTGCCGGCTGGCCTCGTAGCCATCCATCACCGGCATGTTGCAGTCCATCAGCACCAGGTCGAAATGCTGGTGCTCCAGCACGTCCAGGGCTTCGGCGCCCTGGGAGGCGACCGTCACTTCGCAGCCGAGCTTGCTCAGCATGCCTTTGGCCACCAACTGGTTCACCGGGTTGTCCTCCACCAGCAGGATGAAGGCGCGGCGCAGGGGCGCCAGGGTTTCCAACTGGGTTTCATTGATCACCGCGGTTTCGGCCAGCAGGGCCCGGCGCAGGGTCTGATACAGGGCGTTGCGCGCCAATGGCCGCGCCTGTTGCTGCAACGGCGCCAGGGCGCTGGCTTCTTCGCTGGGCAGGAAACTGCCGTAGGCGGTGACCAGCAGAATCGGCGCGCTGATGCTCGGGCGCAGGCCGAACAGGCATTCCGGGCAGTCGGTGATCAACAGGTCCGGCTTCTGCCCGAGCAGTGATTCATCGAGATCGCAGCGCCGATATTCCAGCCCCCAGAACGGCAACTGCACGCTCAGCAGTTCGGCCAGCCCGCTGCCTTCGGAGGTAATGGCCAGGACCTGGCCGTGCAGAGGCGACGGTGGGCTGGCAGGCGTGTGGCAGGGCAGCGGCAGGTCGGCACAGAACTGGCTGCCAAACCCCACTTCCGAGCTGATGCTCAGGCGCCCCTGCATGGCTTCGCAGAGGTTGTAGGTCAGCGCCAGGCCCAGGCCGGTGCCGCCGTATTGCCGGGTGATCCCGGCGCCGGCCTGGGTATAGGGCTGGAAGATCTTCACCTGGGCCTCGCGGGCGATGCCGATGCCGGTGTCGCAGACTTCGATCCTGACCCCGTCTTCGAGCCTACGCAGGCGCACATCGACACGGCCGAAGCGGGTGAACTTGAGGGCGTTGGACAGCAGGTTGCTGACGATCTGCCGCACGCGCGTGGGGTCGCCGAGGACCAGCGCCGGGAACTCCGGCTCGATCAGGCAGGCCAGCTCGACACTCGGCGCGGCGTTCTGCGACAGCAGGTTGGCGGTGTCCTCCACCAGCACCCCGAGGTCGAAGGGGATGCGCTCCAGCTCCAGCTGGCCGGCGTCGAACTTGGACATGTCGAGAATATCGTTGAGCAGCTCCACCAGCACTTTGCCGGAGTCGTGGGCGATCGACAGTTGCTGGCGTTGTTCGGCGTTCAGCGGACTGTCCAGCGACAGGGCGATCATGCCCAGCAAGCCATTGAGCGGCGTGCGGATTTCATGGCTCATGTTGGCCAGGAAAGCGGCTCGCGCCTGGGCCATGTCGAGGGCGGTACTACGAGCGATTTCCAGCTCTTCGTTGGACTGGCTCAGCCGGTCGTTGATCGCCTTGAGCTCGGTGGTGCGCGCCGAGACGATATTTTCCAGCTGCCCGAGGTAGTCGGTCAGGCGGTTTTCGGCATTGCGCCGTTGCTGGATCTCGGTGGCCATGTTGTCGAACTGCTGGTTGGCGACCTTGACCAGTACGCCGATCTCGTCCTGTTCGTGGCTGGGCGGAAAGTCCAGTCGCGTCTGGTCGGGGTTGCGCGGATCGCGGCCGCTGAGCTCGCGAATGACGCCGACCAGGGGTTTGGTCAGCATCACGTAGAACAGCGCCAGGAGCAGACCGGTGAGGATCAGGCTGCGCATGAAACCGTTGATCAGGGTGATTTCCGCACGGCGCAGGAAGCGGCTGCCGAACGAGTAGGTGTCGACTTCCAGGTGCAGGACGCCGAGGGATTCCGAGGGCAGGTGATCGAGGTACAGGCGGTCCTGGAACTCGCGCTTGGCGCCGAACAGGAAGTCGCTGAGCATCCGGTAGGGGCTTTGCTGGGCCGGTCGGGTGACGTTGGCCAGCAAAGTGTCGTTGTTGTCGATCAGCCGGGCGCGGATGATCGCCGGCGAGCGCAGCAGGCCGAGCGTCAGCTCCTGGGCGAGTTCGGAGTCGATGTTGTAGGCGATACGCGAGGCCGGATTGTGGCTGATTTCCAGGAGCGCGTTGATTTCCCGGTTGATGGAGGCATCTTCGCTGGCATAATCGATGCCGATTTGCAGCAGACTGAGCGCCGTCCCCAGGACAAACCCGACCAGCACAGTGAGCCTGGCTTGCTTGTAAGACAGGCGGTTGGTGAACTTGATGTCCATGGGGTGTTGAACCAATTTCCGTTTCCCTTCGCTGGGCAAGCATAGCTGATCGTCAGTGTGTGCCGGCAGGGCCCGGCACCGTTCGCCTGCGATAGACCTGGCCGGCGGAAGGTCGTTTCGTCTGCGTGCCACATCATTACTGGGAACCTGCCCGAGGAGAAGTCGTGGAATCTCGATTGAATGCTTTTCTTGAACGCGCCGACGCGGTTCTGGCGCGTATCGAGCCGCTGTTGCCCGCGCCGCGACAAGCCATCGACTGGAGCCAATGCCTGGCCGCGCGCTGGCAGCGTGAAGGCCGCAGCGGTTTTCTGCTGCCGCTGGAGGTCAGCCTGGACATGCGCTTGTCCGACCTGATCGGCGTCGACAACCAGCGCGACCAGTTGGGGCGCAATACCCGGCAGTTTCTCGACGGCCTGCCGGCCAACCACGCCTTGCTGTGGGGCTCGCGTGGCACCGGTAAATCGTCGCTGGTCCGCGCGCTGCTGGCCGAGCATGCCGAGCATGGCCTGCGCCTGATCGAAATCGAGCGCGATCACCTGGCCGACCTGCCGCGGGTGGTGGAGCAACTGGTCAAGCTGCCGCAACGTTTCGTGCTGTTCTGCGACGACCTGTCGTTCGAGTCGGGCGAGGGCGACTACCGGGTACTCAAGAGCGTGCTCGACGGCTCGCTGGAGCAGGCCCCGGATAACGTGCTGCTGTATGCCACCTCCAACCGCCGGCACCTGGTGCCGGAGAAGGAAAGCGACAACGAGAACTGGAAGCGCGTCGATGGCGAGCTGCACCCGAGCGAGGCGGTGGAAGACAAGATTGCCCTGTCGGACCGCTTCGGCCTGTGGCTGTCGTTCTATCCCTTCACCCAGGAGCATTACCTGAACGTGGTCGAGCACTGGATCGGCGAGTTGGGAAGCAAGGCTGGCCTGCAATGGCAGCGTGACGAAGCCCTGGACATCCTCGCCGTGCGCTGGGCCACCGGCCGCG
The DNA here is from genome assembly GCF_017349615.1 of Pseudomonas sp. GW531-T4. Classification (NCBI taxonomy): domain Bacteria; kingdom Pseudomonadati; phylum Pseudomonadota; class Gammaproteobacteria; order Pseudomonadales; family Pseudomonadaceae; genus Pseudomonas; species Pseudomonas sp. GW531-T4. The sequence continues at coordinate 94,430 of NZ_JACMZT010000013.1, read as the reverse complement.
GCAATCGCAATGGTCGCTGCGCGTATCAGTTCGCGCGCTACTGGGTAGGTTTGCAGTTGTTGGAGCAAAAAGCATGATCGATCTGCAGAACACCGGCAAAGGCCTGGACGGCTATGCCTTGCTGTGCGCCCAGCTGGAATCGTTGCTGGCCGACGAGCGCGATTTCATTGCCAACGCCGCGCAATTCTCGGCGTTTCTGTTCAATCAGCTGGACGACTTGAACTGGGCCGGGTTCTACCTCAATCGCAACGAGGAACTGGTGCTCGGCCCGTTCCAGGGCCAGATCGCCTGTGTGCGCATTCCCTTCGGACGTGGCGTGTGCGGTGCGGCCGCGGCGAGCCTGCAGACCCAGCGGGTCGAGGATGTGCACGCGTTCCCCGGGCATATCGCCTGCGACAGCGCTTCCAACAGTGAGTTGGTGGTGCCCCTGGTCAAGGATGGACGGCTGATCGGCGTGCTGGATCTGGACAGCCCGAAAATCGCCCGCTTCACCCTCGAGGATCAGGCCGGCATCGAGCGCCTGGCGGCAATTTTCCTGCGCCTGACCGACTGCTGAGCCCGCGTCAGGCCCTGAGGCCGGCCTTGCCCAGCACGCCCTCGGGATCTACCGCATCGATCTGCTGCGGTTCCATGAAGCGGTCGGCGTACTGCTGGTAGATCCCGGTCTGGATAAACAGCTCGAACAGCTGTGGATCGATATGGGCATCGCGGCACATGGTCGCCATGATGCCCAGCGCTTCGCTCAGGGTCTTGCCCTTCTTGTAGGGGCGATCGGCCGCGGTCAGCGCTTCGAAGATATCGGCGATCGCCATCATCCGCGCCGGCAGGCTCATCTGCTCCCGTTTCAGCTGCCTGGGATAACCGGTGCCATCCATTTTCTCGTGATGGCCGCCGGCGATCTCGGTGATGCTGTTCAAGTGGCTGGGGAAGGGCAGGTGGCTGAGCATCCGGATGGTCTGCACCATGTGGTGATTGATCACGTAGCGCTCTTCACGGGTCAGGGTGCCTTTGCCGATTTTCAGGTTGTACAGCTCGCCACGGTTGTACTTGTAGGGCGGCACATCGAGCTTGAAGCCCCAGGGATTGTCCGCCGGAATCAGCTCGCAAGGGTTGCGTTCGATCAGATGCTCGGGCTTGTCGGCCAGCAGCGGTTCGATGACCGGCAGGGGCGCCGCCGGGGTACGTTGCTGGCGGCGGTTTTCTTCCCAGGACACGCCCAGGCGATCGTCCAGGGTGCGGCTCCAGGTGCGTTGGGCAATTCGTTCCAGGTGTTGCAGATCGGCCTCGGCCATGGCTTCGCTGCCGAGGTTGCAGCGGGCGATAAAGGCAAAGTCGTCGTCCAGTTCCGCCAGGCCGGCATCGCGGATCGCCGCCAGCGAAGCCTCATCGCCACCCTGGGCACGAGCCTGCCAATAGTCGATCCAGAGATCGCGCTTGAGCACCTCGAAGCGGGTGCGGATCTCGTGGATGCGGTCGTTCAGGGTTTCCAGCTTGGTGGCCTTGTCCACCACGTACTCGGGGGTCGTGATCTTGCCGCAATCGTGCAGCCAGGCCGCGATATGCAACGCCTCCCACTCGTCCTCGGTGGGCTGGTAGGCGCTGAACGGCGGTTGCTGGCTGGCCGCGGCGGCCTGGGCCAGCATCAGGGTCAGCGCCGGCACCCGCTGGCAATGCCCGCCGGTGTACGGGCTCTTGGCATCGATCGCCCCGGCCAGCAGTTGGATGAAGGCGTCGAGCAATTGTTTTTGCCGGTTCTGCAAGCGCTGGCTGTCGATGCTGACCGCCGCGGCGCCGGAGACTGCCTGCAAGAAAGCGATGCGGTCCGGGCGCAGCTTTTCCAGGTCGGCTTCCTGGCCGCTGTCGGCCAACAGCAGGACAAGGATGCCGACGGTTTCGTTGTGACGATTGTGCAGGCGGATACCGATCAGATGGACGCTGGGGCAATTCATGGCCAGCAGCACGCTTTGCAGGTCGGCCGCCTGCTCGAACCCCAGGGTCGTGACCACGTTCTCGCTGTTCGCCAGTTGCCGCAGCCACACCGGGCTTGCGTCGTGCTGGGCATCCTGGCTCCGTATGTCGAATGCCGGCAGGTCCTGGACATTGCCGGCGATGATCAGGCCGTGAGGCTCCAGGCTCATGCCTTCGTTTTCCCGCAGGTAGATCAGCCCGGCCTGGGCCTGGCCGATCTTCATGGTTTCAAACAGCACCCGTTGCAGCAGCGGGTCGAAGCGGGTTTCCGCGGAAAGGCTGGCGGTGATTTCAAAAAAGCTGGCCAGGGTGTCTTTCATGCGGGCCATCGACACGCTCAACTGGTCGACTTCCAGCACCGGCGAGCGGCGGGTCAGCGGGTAGTTGAAATCGAAGCTGCGGACGGCGTCGGCTTCCTGCACCAGGGCGCGCAACGGCCTGACCAGCACCCGTGAGGTCAGCCAGCCGAGTGGCAGGCACAGCAGCAGAATGCTCAGGGTGATCAGCGCGCCTTGCCAGCGCATGCGATAGGCGTCCGCCAGCAACTCGTCCTCGGGCACCAGCAGCGCCAGCTGCAAGCCACGGGGCCCACCTTCCTGCAGATGACGACTGGCAACTATCCATTGGCGATCCTTGAGTCGCAGGCGATTACCCTGGGCCTTGCCCTGCAACAGCGCATCGAGGGCCGGGTTCAGGTCGTTGGCGCGGATCAGCCGGGCACTCTGTTCTTCGACGATCAGGCGACGGCTGTCCGGATAAGCCACGGCATGGCCATTGCCATCCACCAGGGCGATTTCAGTGCTGGGCGTGACCCGATGCTTGGCCAGGGTGGCCGAGAGTTGTTCCAGGGTCAGGTCGGCGCCCATCACCGCGTTATGGCCACTGCGGCGGGCGAGGGTGGTACCGACGTTGCGGGTGGAGAAAAAGACGTACGGCTCGGTGGTGATCTGATCGGTATCGGCCTTGGCGTTGGCAAACCAGTTGCGGCTGCTCGGGTCGTAGGCTTCCTGGGAATTGTCCCGGCGGCTGACCAGGGCGAGGTCGGCGTCGTAGAACAGCGACTGTGAATGCAGTTGCCCGGTATGGCGGTCGCGCTCGATGCTCCAGACTTCATAGGCCGCGGGTCCGGGGGCCTGGCGGGCCTCCTTCAAGGCCTGGCTGCGCAAGGGCCGGACCATGAAAAAGTCCCCGTCGGCATAACCCACATAGAGGGAAGCCAACTCGGGATTGTCCTTGAGCGATTGGCTGAAAGGCCCGAGCAGCGCCAGGCGTTGCCCCAGATCGGTGGCCTGGACGGCCGGATTGCCCACCAGCAGGCTGAGCAGATGGCGAATCGGTTCGTAGGTCGCTTTCAGGTCCAGCTGCACGTCCTGTTCGATGCGCTGGAACAGTTTTTCGCTGCTGGAAAGGATGATGCGGGTGGTCTGCTGGTAATTGAAAACGCCCAGCACCACGCCGGTCAGCAGAAGCAGGCAAGTGAACATCACGCTGATATGCACATGGAGAGGAAATCGGCGTTTATCGAACGACAGCGTGCTCGGCATTACAGCTCTCTCCAGGGGGCGCGTGATGCGCAGCTCAACGTCTCAGCATAGTTAAGGCAGGTGCATTGTGCTCAGGGGAGGCGGCTCCGGGGGCGTTGCGAATTGCAGTCTGATGGAGACTCGCCATGAGGCTTTTGCGGCCGACTGACAGGATAGTGGCTTTTTGATATTTATCTGGCAACTAGCGGCAAACACAAGCTGTTGCGTTGGTGATGGGGCTCAGGTCAGGGGCGCGCTGGGCTGTTGATCGATCTGCCACAGCAGGGCCCGTTCGAGCTTGAGCATGGCCTGTTCCAGGGCGGTTCTGCGCTGCGTCAGGGTTTGCCTGTCCGCGTCTTCCAGAACGGCCTGCTCAAGGGCTTCGCACTGCGCTTCAAGGTCTTTGGCCTGCACCATCAGCGCCGAGCCCTTGATCTTGTGGGCCAGTTCCGCGAGTGCTCGGGGCGGTGGCTCGCAGGGCAGGGCCATCAGTTGCTGGCGGTCCCGATAGCTGCAATGCAGCAGTTCGGTGAGGATGCGCAGGGCGAACTGCGGTTTGCCACGGGACAGGGTGCGCAGCGCTTTCAGGCTGAACACGCCATTCCAGGGCCGCGGTTGCAGGCCAGCCAGTTTGTGACTGAGGGTCGCCAGGCTGACAGGCTTGAACAGGCAGTCATCGATGCCGGCCTGTTCGCACTGCTGTCTCTCTTGCGGTCGGGGGCTGGCGGTCACCCCCAATACCCGGCAGGCCGCGCGGGACTCCAGGCGTTCATGCTCGCGGATGGCGCGGATCAGCTCGTAGCCGTGCATGCCCGGCATGTTGCAATCGACGATGAGCAGGTCGAAGAACCCCTTGCACCAGAGCTCGAAGCCTTGCTCGACGTCTTCGGCGGTGCGGCAGCGGTGCCCGAGAAAATGCAGTTGTTCCCCCAGCAGCAGGCGGTCCGCCGAATGATCGTCAATCACCAGTACGTTCAAGGCCCGGGTGGCAGGGGCAATGAGTGGCTCGACGAGGGTCGCGGGTTTTCGCGCGGGCTGACAGGCCAGCGGCAACAGGACCCGTACTTCCGTGCCTATGCCCGGCTGGCTGGCCAGTTGCAGCGTGCCTTGCATGAGTTCGCAGAGGTGACGGCAAAGGGTCAGGCCCAGCCCGGCGCCGTCAGGCCGGGAAAGGGGGCGAGCCTGGGCCTGGAAGAAGGGTTCGAACAGCCTGTGCTGATCCTGCTCGTCGATGCCGATGCCGCTGTCCGTCACTTGCAGCATCAGTTGCACCTGTTGCGGCTGCGTGGCCGCTTGCAGGTCGAGATGGACCCTGATCTGGCCCTGTTCGGTGAACGTGATCGCGTTGTGCAGCAGGTTGCCCAGGACCTGCCTGAAACGCAGCGGGTCGAGCAGCACATCGACCGGCTCGAGGCTGGAGTGGAAGGTCGGCAGCAGCTTGAGATGCTTCTCCCGGACCTGGCTGTCGAACTCGCTGACAACGGTTTCGACAAGCAGGCGCGGGTCGAGCCATTCAGGCTTCAGCGCCAGGCTGCCTGATTCGATGCGGGCGATATCGAGGGTATCGTCGACCAGGGCCTGCATTGTCCGCGCCGAGCGATAAGCCATTTCAATGACCGGACCATCCTGGGACTGGCTGGCGGAGCGCTGCTGCAGCAGTTCCAGCGCACCGATCAACGCATTCATCGAGCGGCGCAGTTCGTGGCTGGTGCTGGCCAGGAATGCACTTTTCGCCCGGCAGGCCGCTTCGGCCTGTTGCCGGGCGGCCTCGAGGCTGTCGCTGAGCCGATGGCGTTCGCTGATATCGACCCAGCCGCCGATGATGCCCCGGACCTCGCCGTTCGCGTCCCGATAGGGCAGGACCCAGTGCTGGACGGTCAGTTCCTGCCCGTTCAGGCGCAGTGGCCGGTCACGCAGCAGCGGGCGGCCTTGCGCCATGACCCGCTGGTAGTCAGCGTGATATTCGCGGGCCTGCCCGGGATCGTCCATGACGCCCTGCAACAGGGTTTTGCCGATGAGCGCTTCGCGGTGGGCGGCGAGACTTTCCAGGTAACTGGCATTGCAGCTTTGCAGCAAGCCCTGGCGGTCGCGCACGTAAGTCGGATGCGGCACGCCGTCGATCCAGGCCTGCATGAATGCGAGCTGCTGCCCAAGATCATGCGCGGCCTGTTGCTGGCGGGCCAGGCGTAGGTGCAGCCAGGCATTCCAGCCCAGGGACGCCAGCAGCGGCACGCCAAGCCCCAGGCCAGCGAGCAGGAGCAGCCCGCGATGGCCGTTATCGAGAGGTGGGTCGGCAGCCGATTCAAGACAAGGCGCGGTGCCAGTGCACTGAGGGGCGGATGTTATTCCGGACTCTCGTTGCCCGGCCTCGACCAGGCCAAGAAACAGTACCGCCAGAACGGTCGTGGCCGTCAGGGTTAAATAATAAGAAATGTGTTTGAACATCCTGTTTCTCACACCAGTTCGTGACGTTGTGCCAACTCGATAAGTTCCGCCATGGAAGTCGCGCGAAGTTTGTGCATGATTCTTTTTTTATAGGTGCTGACGGTCTTGCCACTGAGAAATATGCTGTTGGCTATTTGCGTACTGGTGCTGCCCTTGGCAAAAAGTTGCAACACCATGAGTTCCCGATCACTGAGCAACATCAGGCGGTTCAGTTCGTCGTTCGAAGTTTCATCCTGCCTTGGCGTTTGCAGGGCATGACTCGGAAAGTAGTTGTAGCCGCACAGCACGGCCTTCATGGCGCTGAGCACTTCGCTCAGGTCTTCCTGCTTGCACACATAGCCGCAGGCCCCGGCCTGCATGCAGCGCCCGGCGAACAGGGCTGGCGACTGCGCCGTCAGCACCAGCACCCGCAGCGACTTGTCCAGGGCGCCGAATCGCAACAGCAGCTCCAGCCCGTCGAGCTTGGGAATGCTGATATCGAGCACGATCAGGTCCGGCATGCTGTCACGGACCATTTGCAGGGCATCGACCCCGTTATCGGTTTCGCCGACGACTTTATAACCTTCATGTTCCAGCAACATGCGGATGGCCAGTCGGATAACGGGATGGTCGTCGATGATGAAAACAGAACTCATGGTCAAACCCGTGGGAATAAATACAGGGCTGGACCTTAGCGCAGGCAGGACAGTGGATATATGCGGGTTAAGGCGGGGTTGGGGACAATAAGGCAGTTCTTACATGAAAGACGGTTTCGGATTACAGCGGTTTTTCAGTTGAAAGTAGGAATGAGTATCCAGCCATGTAAAAGGTAAGGAGATGTTGGCGGTTTAGTGCAGTTTTCGCAGGGCAATAAAGGGAGGAGGGAAGGGAACAGAGCGAGGCTGCCCCCCGTTCATGGGGGGCAGCCGATCACGGAGCGCTTGCCTCAGGGCGCTTTCTGATCGATGCCGGCCTGCAACAGCTGGCTGTCGCTATGGCCGCCGACGCGCAGCGGCCCCAGGTTGAACGCCTGATCCTTCTGGGTGGCCTCGTCCTGCTTGCGGGTCAGCTCATCCTTGGCGCCGAGGGCCAGGTTGACCGGCGACTTCGACAGGTTCAGCCCGACGTCGGCACGGTAATCCGTACCGGCCAATGCCGTGGTGCTGACGGTCGAGCCGCCGAGGTCGACCTTGCCCTCGCTGGCGCCGATCCGCGCGCCGCTCAGGCGGGTCTCCCCCGACACTTGCAGGCTCACGCCCCGGGTCCCGCTGATGCCTGAAGCCTCTGCCACGCTGTCCTTGCTCTGACGGCTGACATTCAGGTTCAGGGTCGGCGTGTAGGAAGTGTTGCCGCTCTTGTCGCCGAACAGCACGCCTTCCGCGGTGTTGGTCAGCTTGCTGCCAGCGCCGGTTTTCTCGCTGACGGCGTAGCTGTCGCTGGTTTTCGGCCAGACCCGTTCCTTGAGGCTGGAGAAGCGATCGCCCAAGGCTTCGGTCTTGTCGGCGAGGTAGCCCTTGGCTTTGTCCACGCCGCGACCGAAGGCGCCCTTGGGTTCCGGGTTGACGTCATAGCTGCCGCTGCGGGTGAATTTCTCGCCCAGGCGCTCCTTGGCGATTTCGGCCTTGTTCACCAGGGTGTCCTTGGCCGCCACCAGGCGCTCGGTGCCCTTGTCGACGACGTTTTCCAGCTTCTCGCGGTGCTTGTCGAAACTGCCTTCGGCCTTGGCCTGCAGCTTGTCCTTGAGCGGGCCGGTCTGCTTGGTCAGCTTGTCGACCACGCCAGGCTGGTTCTTCTCGGCGTCCAGGCGGGCGTCGAGGTTGACCGTGGTGCTGCTGAGCTGGTCCTTGCGGCTCTCCACCTTGAGATCGCCACCGATCCGTCCATCCACCTGATTGGCGTCGATGCGCGCCCCTGCCAGATGGGTGTCGCCGTTGCTGACGAGCGTCACCTGGTCGGCCTTGATCAGGCTGTTGTGCTGGGTGTTGCTGTGCACCTGCGCGACATCGATCTTGGCCCGGGCGTGGATACCGCGATCGGTTTTCGGCGAGTCGTGTTCGCCGGCGTCGGCGCGGGTGGTCTTGCCGCCATTGCCACCAGCGCCCAGGGTCAGGCCCCAGTTGTTGTGGGCCTGGGTGGATTGCGCCGACTCCTGGTAGATCCCGCCGCGGTCAGCGCTGAGGGTGACGTTTTTGCCCTCGACCTGGGTGCCCTGCAAGTGCAGCGCGGTGTTGCTGTCGGAGCCGCTGGCGAGTGTTACCTGGCCATTGCTGTGCAGTTGCCCGCCGGTCTGCTTCTGGTCCTGTTCCGAGACCCGGCCGATGTTGAAGTTGGCGCTCAGGTTGGCGCTCTTGCCGCTGCTCTGCTCGCTGCTGGTCTTGCTGGCGCCGCCGGTCAGGCCGCCACCGAGGTTGCTGCCCTGGCTGCTGTGGGTGTCGACCGCGGCCTGCAGGTCGAGTTTGCCGCCGGCGTTCAGGTTGATGTCGCCGGTCTTGGCGGTTTTGCTGCCGATGGTGGTGCCCTGCAGGATCAGGTCGCCACCGCTGGTCAACTCGACCGGGCCTTTGCCCTGGATGGTCGCGACCCGCGCCTGGCTGTCCTGTTGGTCCAGGCGCTTGTGGTCCAGTTGCACGCCAGCGCCGAGGTTGAGGTTATTGCCATTGGCGCCCGGGGCGCTGCCGACGGTGAGCGAGGCGTCGCCGCGCAGGCTGGAGTCGCTGCTGTTCTGGCGGTCATTGGCCTGGTTCAGCGCCAGTTCGCCGCCGCTGTGCAGCTTGACGCCGGCTTCGCCGCCATCGAACCGGCTGCCTTCGTACTGGCCATCGCCGCTCAGCGCGATGTCCACGCCCTGTTTGCCGACATAGCTGCCGACCACCGCCTTGCTGCTGTCGCTGCGCTTGTCGCTGCTGCCGCCAGCGCCGCTGCCACGTACGTTCAGGTCCTCGCCCGTGGTGGTGTAGACCCGTACGCCGGCCTTGGCGTCCAGCGCCTGCTCGCTGCTGCTGTGGGTATTGCTGGCGGCCTTGGCCACCTGGCTGCCGGCATCGATCTTCAGCGTGCCTTGGGTGGCCTCGTAGCGGCTGCCCTCATCCTGCAACTGGCCGGCTACCTTGACCTCCACCTGGCCGCCCTGGAACTGGCTGACCACGGCGTTGCTGCCTTGCTCGGTGCGCTGTTTGTTCTGGTGGCCGACTTCCACGTCCAGGCCGACGTTGGGTTGTTCCAGGGCGTCGAGCAGGCCCGGCTGATGGAACTTGCGCTGGGCCACGCCTTCGATGGCTTTTTCCACCGGGCGGGTCAGGCCCTTGTATTCGACGTTGGCGCCGACATCGGCGCTCCAGGTGTTTTCCTTGTGGCTGGTGGACTCAGTGTTGTGCACCGCGCGGTTGTCGACCTGCTCGGCATTCACCAGCAGCTTGCCGCCGGCCTTGACCTGGGCGCCCTCGGTCACCAGGGTGTTGCCGGCCTTGATGGTCAGGTTGCCGCTGGCGGCGATGCCGGTGGTGTTGGCGGTACCGGTGTCATGGGTGTCCTGGGTGCTGCTGTGGGCGAACTCCACACCGTTGCCCGCGCGGTCCAGGCCGCCGGTGTAGTAGAAACCGCCGCCGGTGGTGCGGGTGTCGGTGCTGTTGCTCTTCTGGTCGTGATCGGCCAGCAACTCGACCTGCTTGCCGCTGAGGCTGGCATCGCCGTGGGTGGCCTTCAGGTCGCTGCCCTTGATGCTCAGGTTGCCGCCCGCAGCGACTTGCAGGCTGCCGCCGCTGAGGCTTGAACCCTGTTGCTGGGTGTCGCTGGTCTTGACCGTTTTCTGCTGGTCTTCGTAACGCACGCCGGCACGGTATTGCCGGGTGCCCGGGGCATTTTCCTTGGCATAGGCGTCGAAGCCACGGGTGTGGGTGGTGCTTTCGCTCTGCGAGGTGTTTTGCGCCGAGTCGATCTTGATGTCGCCGCCAGCCTTGGCTTCGAGCTCGCCGGTCGCGGCCACGTGCGCGCCGCTGATGGCGATGTCCTGGGTGCTTTGCAGCTTGAGGTTGCTGTCCGAGCGCAGGTCGCTGGTGACGGTGGTGCTGTCTTTGCGGTTCTGCCGGCTTTCATCCTTGGTGATGCCGAAGAACTTGCTGTCCTTGCTGTAGCTGTTGTCGTGGGAGCGGTCTTGCACGCCGTCGATGGTCAGCGAGCCGTTTTCGCTGATCACGCTGGCCTGCTTGCCGCCACGGGCCTGGCTGCCGCTGATGCGGACCTCGTCGGCCTTGACGATCAGGTCGCCCTTGGCGTTGACCTTGCTGCCCTTGTTCAGGGTCTTGCCCTTGTCGCCGTCGCCGTTCTTGCCGAAGAAGCTGCCGCCGACCAGATCGCCGGAGTAGGACTTGTCGCTGTTGCTCTGGGTGCGGCTGGCACTGGTGATGTCCACCTGGCGCCCGGTCAGCTCGATATTGTTGCTGGCCAGTTCGGCGCCCTGCAGTTGCAGCTGCTTGCGACTGGTCAGTTGTAACTGTTCTTTGGCCTCCAACTGGCTGGTGATACTGCGCTGTTCGCTGCTGGACTTGTCCCAGTCGGCTTTCCACAGGTGCTTGCGGTGGTGGCCCTGGTCGCGTTGTTCGTGGGTTTCGGTGGCGGCGGTCAGGCGCAGGTCGGCGCCGCTGTCGACCGTCAGGTTGTTGCCGGCCTTGATCTGGCTGGCCTTGAGTTCGGTGTTGGCGCGGGCCTTGAGCTCGGCATCGCGGCGGGCGGTCAGCTGGTTGCCGTGCTGACGGCTGTCGCTGTCGGTCAGGGTGCGGTCGTAGGTTTCCCAGGTGATGCCGATGGTGCTGTTGCTCCACTGCTCGCGTTTTTCCTGGAGCTTGCGGCTTTCGATGGCGCTCAGGGTGAGGTTGCGTCCGGCATCGAGCTTGATGTCGCGGGCGCTGACATCGGTGGCGGCGAGGGTCAGGTCCTGGCCGCTGCGCAATTGCACGTCGCCCTGGCTGCTGTGCACGCCGGCACGGACGGCGTCGAGGCTGTCGGGCTTGGCCTGGCCGCTGATCTGCAGGTCGCCGGCAGACGCGATATCCACCCCGTCGTGACCTTTGACCTGCACCGCGCCGACCCGCACGCCGGCGCCTTCGGCGGTGCTGACAATGTTGATGCGCCCGGCCTGCATGGCGCCGAACAGGCTGGCGTCGATGCGTTGCTCTTTGGTGTTACCGGCCGGGTCGGTGCTGAGCACCTTGCCGCTGGCCGGGTCCACGCGGTTGCGTCCGACGGTGAGGTTGAGCTGGTTGCTGGCGGTGATGTCGCCCTGGCTGTCGATGCGCGGGGCGATCAGATTGATGCTGCCATTGTCGTTCTTCAGGCCTCGGCCCTCGACCGTCAACTGGCCTTTGGCGTCACCGGTGCTCAGGGCTTGCAGCTTGCCGTCGTTGAGCTCGGGGCGACCGACCAGCAGGCTGGCGTTCGGCGTGTTGATGAAGCTGCCGCCGTTGACCGAGATGCCATTGGGGTTGGCCAGCACATAGTCGGCGGCGCGGCCGAAGATCTCCTGGGTGCCGTTGAGCGCCGAGGCGTTGCGGCTGATCACCTCGTTGAGAATCACGCTGGCGTCCTGGCCGTGGAACTGCGGGTTGGCAGCCAGCTGCCCGGCCAGTTGCGAGGCGCCGGATTGCAGGGAGTTGTTCAGCACCACGCCCTGGCGATCGACGTTGTAGTCGAGGAACTGGTTATGGGAGAGCCCGGCGCCGTTGGGCGCGACGATGTTGACGATCGGCACGCCGTTCTGGTTTTGCAGCTGCGGGATACCGCCCGGGCCCGGGGCCACGGTGATACCGCCGGCCAGCGCCTGCGGCAGATGGGAGACCAGGAGCAGGCTGGCGATGGCCAGGCGCAGTTTGCCCCTGGGGGACAGGTGAAACACAGATGTGTTGTCGGGCATAAGAAGCTCTCTATGTGTGGGCCGAGTGGCGGTGCGCGCTGTTCGTTGCAACGCTGCTGTAGTGTTCAGGCTCGGCTGTTTTTTTCAGGCTGATGCACGGTTCGCGGGACCTCAGATCTGCACGCTCAGGCGGGTCAGCCAGGCGGGCGATTCATGGTGAAAACGCTGGGGTGTTTCCAGGCTGTGCTGGTAGTCGACATCGACTTGCACGTTCTTCCAGCTCAGGTTCAGGCCGATGCTGGCGCTGCTCAGGCGCTCGCTGCTGGCGCCTTCTTGCGCCTTGATCCGGCCGTGGTCGAAGGCCAGGCGCGGGGTCAGCTTGACGGGCAGGTCGTTCTGCAACGGCAGGCGCAGGGTGTTGCGCCAGATCCCGCCGATGGCGCCCGAGGCGCTGTTCTCGCGATAGCCGCGCACGGCGGAGTCGTCGGTGCCCAGCAGTTGTTCGATGGCCGGCAGCGGGTCGGGGCTGTACTGCAGCGACAGCTGGCTCTGCCACTGCCAGGGCTGGCTGGCGAAGTGGCCATTGCGCCATTGGCTGAGGCTGGCGCGGTATTTGCGAAACTGCGCCTGCGGCAGGTTTTTCTGCACCTGTTGCGAGTCGCGGTCGGCGCCGAACCAGGTCAGGCCCTGGGCGTAATTGATGTCGAGGTTCCACACCGCGCTGTCGAGCCAGAACAGGTTGAGCCCGGCTTCGGCCACGGTCAGGGTCGGGCTCTGGATGCCCAGGCGGACTTTCTCCAGGTAGCTGTCGACATCCTTGTGGGCCAGTTGCAGGTTGGCGCTCAGCTGGTGCCCCTGGTCGCGCCACAGCACACGATCGGCGCGCAGGCTGAGCAGGTCGGTGCGCCCGCTGTTGTAGAAGGTCACGCTGCTGAGCTTGAACGGCGCCCGGTACTCGGCATGGCTGGCGAACAGGCTGTAGGTCCAGTAGCCGTAGGGGATCGAATAGAAAACGCTGGCGCTGCGGCTGTAGCGCGGACCGTGATTGAGGGTGTCGCTGAAGTTCAGGTTGAGCGCGTCGTTGAGTTGCAGCGGGCTGTCGAGGCTCAGGTTGACGGAGTTGCGGTCGCGCCCGGTACTGGCGCTGCCGAGGTTATCCACACCCAGCCCGAGGGCCCAGCGCGAGGCGCCGCTGCTGCGCGAGCGCAGGATGATCCGCGAGGCGCCGGGTTGGCTGCCGGGAGCGATATCGGCGGTCAGGTCGAGGGAGCGCAGGCGATTGAGCTGGTCCAGGCCCTGTTCCAGGTCGCGCAGGTTCAGCGGTTCGCCGAGCATGCCGGGAAAGGCCCCGGCCAGGGAAACCGGCAGGCTCTGGTCGGCCAGTTCGACGGCCTCGACATAACCTTCGTCGACCACGATATCCAGCGAATGGCCGGCGGCGGGAGCGCTGCTCAGGTAGGGGCGGCTGGCGATGTAACCGGCCTCGACATAGATCCGGGTGATCTGCGCCAGCAGGTGGTTGATCCCATTCACCCCCATGCAGGGCGCGATATAGGGTTCGAGCTGGCGGTTCAACCGGTCTTTCTTGAACAGCGTGACGCCGGCGATCCGTGTGCCGCTCAGGGCCCAGCACTGTTCATCCTGGCCACCCTGGGTGGTTTCGGCGGGAGTGACCGCCGGGGTCCCGAAGCTGCCGCGCTGTAACTGGCGCTGGCGCTGTTCCAGTTGCAGTTGTTGCAGGTCGCGCTGTTGCTGTTGCTGCAGACGCAGGGCTTCCTGACCCGGTTGTGGCATATCGGCGGCGGCCACCGGCAGGGACCCGGCCAGCAGCGAGAGCAGCAACCAGCGGTGCAGGCTGGTATGGCAACTTGGGTGACTTGAGGACGTATGGGGCACTCGACATCCTTAACAGTGAAAAACGGACGAGGAAGTGCGGGAACAACTTATCGACACGGATTCATTCCGTGTACTCACTTCCATTTTGACGCTTGAGTCCTGGGCGTGCTCTTTGTTACAGCGAGGGGTGAAATTATTTTCGAACTAACCGTTGGCTTGAAGTTTGAGTGAAGGTACTTAGTTCGCTTGCTATTTGTTTTGCCGGCGATCATCCGGCCTGGGGTCATGAACGGGGAACGATCTATCGAGGCGTGAAATTAACCTTGTTAAGCCATTACGGTTCGAGACTAGCGGAAACGATAAAGTTGATTTGTACGGAATTTGTAATCGACGGGAACCTGCAGGGGCCTTGTGTTGCAAGGGGTTTGGTCCGACGGGTGAGCAGATGTATCGAAAGGTAAAGGTAGGATGTCTGGTTGTTTCGTTAACGGTCTGTTTAATTCAGGTTAGTTGGATTGATTGTTCAGCTACATATATCGGTCACTATCGCTAGTTATAGAGCAAGTGCTCTAGGTGCTGAAGGCTGCCTGGAATAGTGTCGAGACTTGATGGATGTCTAGTGAACGAGGTGGAAGTGAAGGCGCTGTCGAACAGTGCGCAGAAGGCAGCTGATCAAAGTTGAAGTAACGATTGCATCGGGATATTGCCTGATAAGGGCCTAGGGGAATCCCTTAGTTGCCGACTCACACAAGACCGCTCGAACGGCCACCTCGATAACGCGAGGCAGCCGTTCAACGACGGGTCATTGCGGGCTGGAACGCCCGGTCATTTCCCGGGCCATTTCGCTGGCGTAGCTGTCGGTCATGCCGGCGATGAAGTCGATCATGCGCAGGAAGGAGGTGTGCAGCGAACCGTTCGGATCCGGCGCGTTGTTGCCGAGCAGGTCGAGGATCCGCCGGTTCTTGAACGACGGTGTGCGTCCGCCGTGCTGTTCCAGCGCGGCGCCGCAGAACGAGTTGAGGAGGATTTCCAGGGTGGTGTAGGCACCGATCTCGTGCAGGGTCTTGCGCTTGTCCTGGAAGATCTTCTTGCGCGCGATGTCCTTGGCATTGAGCACGCAACGCTTGGCCGGGCCGTGCATGTGTTCCACCAGATCGCCGGGCAGGGTGCCGCTGAGCAGGGCGTCCTGCTGTTCGACGAAGGCCCGGGCGGCGGCGTTGGTCAGGTGCTCGATGGCCTTGCCGCGCAGGATCGCCAGCTTGCGCCGGCGCGAGTCCCGTGGGCCGAGCTGGCGATAGGTTTCCGGCAGGTCGTCGCCCACCAGGCCGAGCAGCAGCGACTCGACTTCGGCATAGTCGAGCAGATCCATCTCCAGCCCGTCCTCGAGGTCGATCAGGGCGTAGCAGATGTCATCGGCGGCCTCCATCAGGTACACCAGCGGATGGCGGGCCCAGCGTTGTTCCTCGAGTTGCGGCAGGCCGAGCTTGTTGGCGATCTGTTCGAGCAACGGCAGTTCGCTCTGGTAGCAGCCGAACTTGTGCTTCTTGTAGCCCAGGGAGTCGGCGTGGCGTGCGGTCCAGGGGTACTTCAGGTAGGTGCCGAGGGTGGCATAGGTCAGCCGCGTGCCGCCGTCGAACTGGTGATATTCCAGCTGGGTCAGCACCCGGAAGCCCTGGGCATTGCCTTCGAAGTTGAGGAAGTCGTTGCGCTCGTTTTCGCTCATGGCGTCCAGCCAGCCGCGCCCGGCGGCCTGCTGGAACCAGTGGCGGATCGCATCTTCGCCGGAGTGGCCGAACGGCGGGTTGCCGATGTCGTGGGCCAGGCAGGCCGATTGCACCACCATCCCCAGGTCGCTCGGTTCGCACCACTCGGGCAGGGCGTCGCGAATGGTTTCGCCGACCCGCATGCCCAGGGAGCGACCGACACAGCTGACTTCCAGGGAGTGGGTCAGGCGCGTATGGATGTGGTCGTTGCTGGACACCGGGTGCACCTGGGTCTTGCGGCCCAGGCGGCGGAAGGCACCGGAGAAGATGATGCGGTCGTGGTCCTTGTGGAAGGGGCTGCGGCCCAGTTCTTCAGGGCTGTGCAGCGGTTTTCCGAGGCGTTCGCGGGTAAGCAGGGTATGCCAATCCAAGGCGGGGTCTCTCCGTCGAATGACTGATGGGCTAGCTTCCCGGTTCGCGCCAGCGCCTGCAAGTGGAACTAAAGCCCCGCGGCATCGATATCGATCAACAGCAGGCGCTGGCCATTGTCGAAGAACTGCCCGGCGGTCAGGCAGTACTGGTTGCTGGTGGCGTCGCGGTAGGTGTTGGACAGGGTCAGCCGTCGCTCGTCCCAGCCTTCGGCCAGCAGGTGGTAGAAGTAAGGACGCCACGACCAGTTGTGGCCGACGTAGCTGTGGTCGGCCTGCCAGCGCTCGTGGCGCCATTCCAGGTTCGGCGTCAGCTGGGTGCCGTGGCGATCGCATTGATAGAAGCGCAACAACCAGGGAAAGGCATCCACCTGCGGTAACCGTTCGATCGGGGCCCGGGCCTGGGCCCAATCCTGCAGCAGGGTCATCAGCTCCGCGAGTTGCTGGCGCATCTGCATCAGGCGTCCGCGTTCGGCCAGTTTCTGCTGCACATAGCGCTGGCGCGCCCGGGCAAAAGGCGCGACGAAAGCATCGCTGGCGAAGAACGCCTGCTCGGCCCGGGCAAACAGGAAACCCTGGACATACCGCGAGCCGCATTCCAGGGCGAAGTTGAGTTCGGTTTCGCTCTCGACTCCTTCGGCGATGATCCAGCAGCCGGTCTTCTCGGCCATCTGCGCCAGGGCCTTGACCACGTCGCTGCTGGGCCCGCCACGGGCCGCGGCCTGGAACAGGCGCATGTCGAGCTTGAGAATGTCCGGTTGCAGGGCCAGCACTCGGTCGAGCTGGGAGTAGCCGGCGCCGAAGTCGTCGATGGCGATCCGCGCGCCGGCTTCGCGGTAGCGCGCCACCACTTCGCTCAGGCGCTGGCTGTTGCCGCTCAACTCGGTGATTTCGAAGACCACGCGCCGCGGATCGACGCCCTGTTGCTGCAATTGCCTGAGGCTCGGCAACGGCTGGCCGGCGCGCAGGCGGCTGATCCAGCGGGGCGAGATATTGAGGCTCAGGAACCAGTCCGCGGGCGCTTCATGCAGGCGGCTCAGGGCGTCGGCGCGAATCAGCCGGTCGAGCCGGCGCAGGGCGGTGGAAGAGGTCCGGGGATCGTTGAACAATGGGCCGACCGACAGCAGTTGGCCGTTCGGTTGGCGCAGGCGGCCCAGGGCTTCGACACCGGCAATGCGGCCAGTGGCGGTGTCGATGAAGGGTTGAAAGCAGGCAAGCGGTTGCCCGTCGATCACGGGGCCTCCTTGGTTGATCTTGTTGATCTTGGGCGGCGCGCCGACGCAACAGGCAGGCAAGGCCCGACCTCTCGTGAGAGAGGCCGGGGCGCAGCTATTGCGGGAACGGTTGCAAGAATGCAGCCAGATAGCGGCGGCTCAACGCTTGCTCGAAGAACCTTGCATGACCAGCTTGATCAGCGGCAACAGGCCGGCGCTGAGCCGTACCAGTCGGGCGAAGTTTCTGACGCTGCCGCTCTTGGCGCCCTTGCCGGTGAGAAACCCCAACAGGGTCACGGCGGCCACGCCCCACAACGGCGCGTGCTTGATGCCGAAGCCCTGTTGCCAGCTTTGGCCAAGGCCACGGACCCGCTGCAAGGGTTGCAGCAATTGATGGGATTCGTGGCGGATTTCCTGGCGATGCATTTCCATGCGCAGGCGGATCAGCGCCTTGCGCATTTCGCGCCGGGAATTGGTTTGCGGAATGTCCGGCAGGCTCATGGCAGCAGGCGCTCCCTGTCATTGGCCAGCTCTTCGAGGGTGGCATGGAAGGGCGAGGATTCATCGAAAATCGCCGCCTTCAGGCGCAGGGCGCAGAACAGCGCGGCCAGCGTATAGAAGACGCACAGCCCGGTGATGGCGGTCAGGCGATAGGTGTCCCAGAACAGGATCAGCACCAGCGTCGACAGGCCTACCAACAGCAGCAGGGCGAACACCAGGGTCAACCCGGCGAACAACAGCAGGCTGACGGTTCTGGCTTTCTGTTCCTGCAACTCGATACCGAACAGTTCGACGTGGCTGTGCAACAAACCCAGGAAAGCAGCGCCCAGGCGCCGCGTTGAGGAGCCTTGGCCCGCGGTGGAGCCGGATTCATCGATAGCCATATCAGCGCCGGGTCGCCAGCAGGCCGATCAGGAAGCCCACGCCCGCCGCGATGCCCACTGCTTGCCAGGGGTTGTTCTGCACATAGTCTTCGGTGGCAGTGACCGCCGCCTCGCCGCGTTCGCGCAGCGATTGCTCGGTCAGTTGCAGGGTCTCGCGGGCGCGCAGCAGGCTGTCGTGAATCTGTGTGCGCAATTCGTCCGCCTGTTCGCCCGCCAGGGTGGCGGTGTGTTCCAGCAGGCGTTCCGTGTCACTGACCAGTGCCTGAAAGTCCGCCATCAGGGTTTCTTGAGCTGTCTTGGTGGTTTTGCTGGCCATGATGATCTCCATAGTGGCGTTCTGAAGGGTTCGAGTATGAGCCTTGCGCGAAGGTTCAGTGCAATTGTCTGGTACAGCTTTTGCTTTGTCCTGGTGCGTAAACACGGGTGGTTGCGCCGAAAGCGCGCAGGATGCGGTGCCTGGCAGCTAAAACCTTACCCTAAAAAATCAACACTTATGGAAACACCCCCGAGCGATACACCTCTCTCGAAAAAGCGTCGCGCCAAAATGGGTCGCAATACGTAGGTCGACAGGACCTTCGGTGCCAAGTTGGTGCAAAAGCGCTCGAGCGGCTCGCGGATAATTCCTGCTATCAGGTCTGCCCATTCCATGGAAAATCTGCAAAGCGCTGTGGACACTCTGGTCCATGGTTCCAATACCCTGTTTATCCTCATCGGTGCGGTCATGGTCCTGGCCATGCATGCCGGCTTCGCCTTTCTCGAGGTGGGCACGGTGCGCCAGAAAAACCAGGTCAACGCCTTGTCGAAGATCCTCAGCGACTTCGCGGTCTCGACCCTGGCCTATTTCTTTATAGGCTATTGGATCTCCTACGGCGTCAGCTTCCTGCAACCGGCGGCGGTGATCAGCGCCGATCACGGCTACGGGCTGGTGAAGTTCTTCTTCCTGCTGACGTTCGCCGCGGCCATTCCGGCGATCATTTCCGGCGGCATCGCCGAGCGTGCGCGGTTCGTCCCGCAGCTCTGCGCCACGGCGCTGATCGTGGCCTTCATCTATCCCTTCTTCGAAGGCCTGGTGTGGAACGGCAACTACGGCCTGCAAGCCTGGCTGCAGGAGAGCTTCGGCGCAGGCTTCCATGATTTCGCCGGCTCGGTGGTGGTGCATGCCATGGGCGGCTGGCTGGCGCTGGCCGCGGTGCTGTTGCTCGGGCCGCGCAACGGGCGCTACCGCGACGGCAAGCTGGTGGCGTTCGCGCCGTCGAGCATTCCGTTCCTGGCCTTGGGTTCGTGGATCCTGATTGTCGGCTGGTTCGGCTTCAACGTGATGAGCGCGCAGACCCTGCAGGCGGTCAGCGGGCTGGTGGCGGTGAACTCGCTGATGGCCATGGTCGGCGGCACGGTGGCGGCGTTGATCGTCGGGCGCAACGACCCGGGCTTTTTGCACAACGGCCCGCTGGCCGGGCTGGTGGCGATCTGCGCCGGCTCCGACCTGATGCACCCGGTGGGAGCGTTGATCACCGGGGCGATCGCCGGCGCGCTGTTCGTCTGGTGCTTTATCGCCACCCAGACGCGCTGGAAGATCGACGATGTGCTGGGTGTCTGGCCATTGCATGGTGTGTGCGGTGTGTGGGGCGGTATTGCCTGTGGGGTCTTCGGCCAGAGCGCCCTGGGTGGCCTGGGCGGTGTCAGCCTGACCAGCCAGTTGATCGGTACCGGCCTGGGCGTGCTGGTGGCGCTGGTCGGCGGCTTCCTGGTGTATGGCGCGATCAAGGCGCTCTGCGGCCTGCGCCTGACCCAGGAGCAGGAGTACTACGGCGCCGACCTGTCGCTGCACAAGATCGGCGCGGTCAGCCAGGACTGAAGCTTTGCGGCCCGGGCTGGAGCCTCCAGCCTGGGCTGCTTGCCGCTGATCATTGGCCGCCGAGCAGGCGCGCCTCCGACGCTTCGATGGCCGCCAGCGGGCCGGACATCAACACCGTATCGCCGGCTTGCAGCAAGGTGCCGGCGGTCAGCTCCAGGTCACGGCCATCGCGCTGCACGCCTTGCACATCCACGCCCAACTGCTCCAGCGCCAGCTCGCCCAGGGCCAGGTCGCAGGCGTGGGCCGCGCTGCCGAGATTGACCGCATGCATCAGCACCCGTGGCTGGCCGCGGTTGTCCAGCAGGTCGGTCTGCGCGCCATGGTAGAAGCCGTGCAGCAGGCTATAGCGGTTGTGGCGGACTTCATCGACCTTGGCCTGTACCTGGTGTTCCGGCAGCCCGAGCATCACCAGCGCATGGGACGCCAGCATCAGGCTCGACTCCAGCAGCTCCGGCACCACTTCGCTGGCGCCGGCGGCTTTCAGTTCGGCCAGTTGGCTGTCGTCCCGGGTGCGTACCAGGATCGGCACGTCGCTGTTGATCCGGCGCGCGCTTTTCAGCACGTTGAGGGCGATGTCGGTCTTGTCCACGGCAATCACCAGCAGCCGCGCGCGTTCGAGGCCGACCGCCGCCAGCAGCTCGGCGCGGCGGGAGTCGCCGTAATGCACGCAGCTTTCGCCGGCCGCGGCTTCCTGGACCCGCACCGGGTCATCGTCCAGGGCAATGAAACGCTGCTGTTCGCGGCGCAGGAAGCGGCCGATCGACTGGCCGACGCGGCCATATCCACAGATCACCACATGGCCCTGCAATGCGGCGTTGAGGGCGCTGATTTCTTCCAGGTGGGCCTCCTGGTTCGGCTTGCGGTGCAGGCGCGCGGCAATGCCCGGGGCGGCGCGCAGCAGCAAGGGGGTCAGCAACATCGAACAGAAGGTCGCGGCCAGCAGCAGGCCGCTCAGCTCGGCCGGCATCAACTGGCTTTGCTGCATCTGCGCCATCAGCGCAAAACAGAACTCGCCGCCCTGGGCCAGGGCCAGGCCACTGCGCCAGGCCGTCTCGCCGTCGCTGCCGCGCAGCTTGAGCAACAGCGCCACCACGGCGCCCTTGATCAGCATCAGGGCCAGGGTCAGGCCGAGGATCAGCAGG
Organism: Pseudomonas sp. GW531-T4; assembly: GCF_017349615.1. NCBI lineage: Bacteria > Pseudomonadati > Pseudomonadota > Gammaproteobacteria > Pseudomonadales > Pseudomonadaceae > Pseudomonas > Pseudomonas sp. GW531-T4. The sequence continues at coordinate 73,608 of NZ_JACMZT010000013.1, read as the reverse complement.
GCATGGCTGGCGAACAGTTGCAGGTCGATCAGCATGCCGATGCTGACGAAAAACAGCCCCAGCAGAATGTCGCGGAACGGCCGGATATCAGCCTCGATCTGGTGCCGGTAGCGGCTTTCCCCCAGCAGCATGCCGGCGAGGAACGCGCCAAGGGCAGGGGACAGGCCGAGCAGGTGGGTCAGCCAGGCGGTCAGCAGGACGATGACCAGGGCCAGCAGCACGAACAGCTCGGCGGAATGGGAGGCGGCCACCTCGTGGAACAGCCGTGGCAGCAGCCAGCGGCTGGCCAGCGCCAGGCCGATGAACAGCAGGGCGGTCTTGCCCAGGGTCAGGGGCAGGGCCCAATACCAGGCCTGTTCGGTATTGCCGGCGAATACTGGCACCAGGGTCAGCAACAGCACGGCCACCACGTCCTGGAACAGCAACACGCCGATCGCATTCTGCCCATGGCTGCTGAATATTTCCCCTAGGCTGCCCAGCTCCTTGCTGACGATGGCGGTGGAGGACAGCGCCAGGCCCGCGCCGAGCAGCAAGGCCGGGATCAGCGGCCCGCCGGCGAGGATCAGCAGGCCGCCGAGGACGGCGCCGCTGCACAGCACTTGCAAGCTGCCCAGGCCGAAGACCACCTGGCGCAGGGCCAGCATCTTCGATACGGAAAACTCCAGCCCCAGGGAAAACAGCAGGAACACCACCCCCAACTCCGCCAGGTCAGGCAGGTTTTCGTTGTCGTTGACCCAGCCGAAGGCGGTCGGCCCCACCAGCAGGCCCACGCACAGGTAGCCCAGCACGGGCGGCAGGTGCAGGCGGCGGAACAGGGCGATCACCACCAGGGATGAAGCGAGGATGATCAACAGATTGGCAAACACAGGCATCTCCGGCGGCGGGTTGGAATACAGAGCGTAGAGGCAAAAAAAGCCGCGAGGGTCGCTCAATCGCAAGTTGGCGACGCTGACCTGCATCAGCTGTTTGGCAGAATGCCCGACGATGACCGCACGCTGCCGTGTTCATCGGTCGACGGCTTTTTATCGCGGGCCTAGAATAAGCGCCTGTCTCTTTTCGGTCTGTATGTCATGCCTCCTGAATGTCAGCTGTTCGGCACCCTGGGTTGCCACCTGTGCGAACTCGCCGAAGCGGAGTTGATGCCGTTGGTGGAGCACGGGTTGTTGGTCGAGCTGGTGGATATCGCGGAAGACGAAACCCTGTTCGAGGCGTATGGCCTGCGTATCCCGGTCCTGCGCCGGGTGGACAACGGCGCCGAGCTGGGCTGGCCGTTCGATGCCGAACAGGTGGTGGCCTTCCTGCGCTGAGCCGGCTGTCGCTGGCACGACCCTTTCCGTTTGTCGCCTTCGCTGCAATCCCTTGGCGGGATCCCGATTATTCGGTTACTGTATATGCGTACAGTTATCGGGATGGTTCGTCATGTCTCTCACAATCCTTGCCCGCGCCGAGCGTTTGCAACACCTGTCGCCCGAACATGCGGAGCACGGCGGGTTTGCTGCCGGGCTCCAGTTCGAAGGCGGTTTTTCGCTGGATCGCACCGTGGGTCTCGGAGCCCCGCAGATCCGCGCGGTGCTGGTGGATGACGACAGCCTGCTGGGCTTTGGTATCTATCCCGGCGACCGGCTGATCGTCGATCGTTCGGCAGCCCCGGCAGTGGATCAATACGTGGTGGCCCATCTCGATGGCGAAGACGCCTATGGCGTGCGCCTGCTGGCTCCCGACCCCAAGGGCGGGCTGCTGCTCAAGGCGGCGCGACCTTCGATTGCACCGATTCCCCTGGACGATCGGGATTCGGCGCAAATCTGGGGCGTGGTGTTGTGGGTGGTCAGTTACGTCGGCCGTGGCTGATATCGATGCGCAGGGCGTGTGCTCAGTGGATGAATGAGAGGGTAGAAGGACTGATGATGGTCAATGTCGAACAATTGAAGAGCAGTGTGAACCGCATGTCCGCCGATGTGGTGCGCGAAGCGGTACTCGAGCTGCGCCTGGACGGGCTGGTCACGGAGGGCAAGACACCGTTCAACAAGCTGCATTTCAATACCTGCTTCGCGGAAATCGAAGCGCTGTTCCAGCGTGCGGGTTATCACCGGCAACTGGACGTGGTGGGGTATCAGGGTTTGTTGTATGCGTTGTATGACCCGGCCCGCTGGGAGGCGGTCGATGTGCTGCGCTGGCTGAAGGAGTTCACCGATGCCGCCGCGCAGGCTGGAGTGGCCCGCGCCTAGTCGTTGGTCCCGAAGGGGGAAACTCTCCTAGGTTCCCCGGGACCCATGTTGGATAATGCCGCTCTGCATTGTCCGCTCGAGCTTTTGTATGTCCTCCGTACCTTTTTCCGCCGCACAGCATCAGGCCAGCACCCTGTACCTGCCCCCCGGGTCATGGCCAACCGTACTGGACTGCCTGTGTGATCACTTCAGTACCATCAGCCGCGAGCAGTGGCTGAGCCGGATCGTCCGTGGCCGGGTGCTCGATGGACAGGGTTTGCCGATCAGCGTCGACCTGGCGTACCGCGAAGGCCTGCGCATTCATTATTTCCGCGAAGTACCCGACGAAAAGGTCATCCCGGTGCAGGAATCGATCCTCTATGTCGATGAGCATCTGGTGGTGGCGGACAAGCCGCATTTCCTGCCAGTCACCCCGGCGGGGGAATATGTCGAGCAAACCTTGCTGCGCCGCCTGATCCGCAGCCTGGACAATCCCCACCTGGTGCCTCTGCATCGCATCGATCGGCATACGGCGGGCCTGGTGTTGTTTTCGGCCAATCCGCAAAGCCGCTCGGCTTATCAGTCGCTGTTTCCGACACGCAGGATCGACAAGCGCTACGAGGCCATCGCCCCGGCCTTGCCCGGTCTCGAGTTCCCGCGGGTGCATAAAAGCCGTCTGGTCGATGGCGAGCCTTTTTTCCGCATGCAGGAGGGGCCTGGTACACCTAATACGGAAACAGCAATTGAGGTCCGGGAAAAGAACGGTGACCTCTGGCGTTATGGGTTGTATCCGGTGACTGGCAAAAAGCACCAGTTGCGGGTGCACATGAGTGCGCTGGGGGCGGCAATCTGCAACGACCCGTTCTATCCCGATGCGCTCAAGGATGTGGAGGACGATTACGCCAAGCCGCTCAAGCTGTTGGCTCAGGGGCTGCGTTTTACCGATCCGCTGAGCGGGGAGGAGCGTGAGTTCGAGAGTCGGATCACCTTGCAGTGGTAATCCAGGTCACTGCTGGTTGTTGCCCGGAAACGATAAAGCCCGCGAAAGCGGGCTTTATCGTTCAAGGCTGTAACGCTATGGATTACAGCTCTTTTACCGTACGAACCTGATCCTTGTTGATACGGGTTTGTTTGCCGTCCAGTTGTTCGAACTCGTAGAAGCCGGAATCCTCATCGTATTTCGGCGTATCGACGGCCTGGATTTCGCGACCGTCATTCAGGGTGATCACAGTAGGCGATGCGCAACCGGCGAGAGTGGCAAGGCCCAGTGCGAGCATGAGAGTGGCGAGAGTCCGCTGAATCATTATGTGTCTCCGAGATGAATACTTTTAGTTGCTGTGCTTGAGACGTATACAACGCCTGCAAGTTCCTTGAGTTAAGGGCATTCTGACACGCCGTGCTGCTGGCTTAACAGCGCTGGTGTATTCAGATTAGCCAATCGGGGATCGTTTGCCGGACATTGCAGGGCCTGAGCATCCAGCCCGCGCATGATACGTCCGGGGCTGCGTTCACCGTTCTGCCAGGCGCCGTCGAAGGTGCCGAGCAGGGCGCGCGGAATGATACACAGCAGGGGTTCCCAGTGCTCGCCATGGCGCAGCATCAGTGGTTTGTCCGGGTGCCGGGCGGCGCTTTGTCGCATGGCGTCGATCAGTTGCGCGTCGATACGCGGTACGTCGCAGGGCAATACCAGCAGTCGGGCATGCCGGGCGACCGCCAGTCCGGCACGAATACCTGCCAGCGGCCCGGGGAAATCGTTGCTTTCGTCCTGCACCAGTTGATCGGCATAAGGCGCGTACTGCTGCTGATTGCGGTTGCAGGAAATGATCAGGTCATCGCTCAGGCTGCGGGTCAGTCGATGCAGGTGGGCGATCAATGGCCGGCCCTGCCACTCGATCAACCCCTTGTCCCTTCTGCCCATGCGTTGGCCGCGCCCACCGGCCAGGAGCAGAATGGAGCAGGGCGGCAAATCTGCGCGCTGGGTCATGGCACGTCTCCACAGGGGCGGGCAAAGAGAGCGCTGTGATATAACACCGGGCTGTTTCTCCTACAACTGGATCGAGCCTATGAAAGCCAAGGCTGATGTACCTTTTGCACCCCTGAACATCGCGGTGCTGACTGTCAGTGATACCCGGACCCTGGAGACCGATACATCCGGCCAGGTCTTCGTCGATCGTCTGAGCGCTGCTGGCCATAACCTGGCCGCGCGCGTCCTGCTCAAGGACGATCTCTACAAGATTCGCGCACAAGTGGCGACCTGGATCGCCGACGATCTGGTCCAGGTGGTGCTGATCACCGGCGGCACCGGTTTCACCGGCCGCGACAGTACCCCGGAAGCCGTGTCTTGCCTGCTCGACAAACAGGTCGACGGATTTGGCGAGTTGTTCCGCCAGATCTCGGTGGCCGATATCGGCACTTCCACCGTGCAGTCCCGAGCCCTGGCTGGCCTGGCCAACGGCACGCTGGTGTGCTGCCTGCCGGGTTCGACCAATGCGGTGCGTACCGGTTGGGACGGCATCCTCGCCGAACAGCTGGATTCGCGGCACCGTCCGTGCAATTTCGTCACCCACCTGAAACAGGCAGCGCCTTGTGAATCCCGTGGGTAAGCCGGGCAAGACCGGTGCCTTGATGCCGGTCGAGGTCGCATTGGCCCGTTTGCTCGAGATGGCCGAGGCTACCCCCATTCTCGAACGCGAACGGTTGCCACTGGCGGCTGCTCAAGGCCGGGTATTGGCCGACGACTTGATTTCCACTCTGGATCTTCCGCCCTGGCCCAACAGCGCCATGGACGGTTACGCCTTGCGTGCCTCGGACTGGAAGGGCGAGCCCTTGGTGGTCAGCCAGCGCATCTTCGCCGGCCAGGCGCCTGAGCCTTTGGCACCTGGCACCTGCGCACGCATCTTCACCGGGGCGCCGGTCCCGGCGGGAGCCGACTGCGTGGAAATGCAGGAGAACGCCAAGGTCCAGGCCGATGAGCGGGTGGCTTTTACCGAGCCTCTCGGCGCGGGGCAGAACATTCGTCCGCAAGGCCAGGAAACCACGGTTGGCGAGTGTGTGCTGGTGGCCGGAACGCAGCTGGGGCCGATCGAGCTGGGGCTGGCTGCGTCCCTGGGTTGCGCGGAGCTGGATGTGGTGCGCCGCGTGCGGGTCGCCGTGCTCTCCACTGGCGATGAACTGGTCGAACCCGGGCGGGCGCTCGGTCCCGGGCAGATCTACAACAGCAACCGGGTCCTGCTGTGCAGTTGGTTGCAGCGTCTGGGCTGCGAGGTGATCGACGGCGGAATCCTGCCGGACGACCTGCCCACGACCCGGCGTCGTCTTGCCGAGCTGGCGGATGTGGATCTGATTCTGTCCACCGGCGGCGTATCGGTGGGCGAAGCGGATTTCCTGGGGATCGCCTTAAGAGAAGAGGGTGAACTGGCCCTCTGGAAGCTGGCGATCAAGCCTGGTAAGCCGTTGACCTTCGGGCATTTCCGCGGTGTGCCGGTAATCGGCCTGCCCGGTAACCCGGCCTCGACGCTGGTGACCTTTGCCTTGCTGGCCCGCCCCTATATTTTGCGGCGCCAGGGAGTGAAGCAACTGCATCCCTTGCAGTTCCAGGTTCCGGCTGGATTTGCCTGGCCGAAGCCGGGGAACCGCCGAGAGTATCTGCGCGGGCGCCTGGAGCAGGGCAGGGCAATCATCTACCGGAACCAGAGTTCCGGGGTCTTGCGCAGTGCCGCCTGGGCCGAGGGGCTGGTCGAGGTGCTGGAAGAGCGAACGCTGGTCGAGGGCGATTGGGTCAACTTCATTCCGTTGAGTGAAGTCCTGGGCTGACGCCAGGGGAGGCGGACCTGGTCGGCAGGGCCGGGTCCATCCTCGAGAGCCCTACCTATCAACGCAGCAGTAGAAGGATCAGCAAGCCAAAACGGCTGTTCAGGCCCCAGGACAGCAGTGCCGATAGAAACCCGGCATAGGCCAATATCCACGCGAGTTTCTTGAGCAAGGCGTGAAGCTTGCTGTCGGGCTTATGCTCGCGGTCATGGGCATGTACTTGATGGACACTCAGTTCCGGGTGTTTGCCTGTACTGAGCAGGATGCTTCCTTCCAGCCGGTTGAGTGCGGAGTTCGAGCGTTCAAAGCATTTCTTGTCATCCATGTGTTTCGCTTCCCTGTTTGAGGCGTCGTTCGCCTGCCATGAACATTCTCCGATTGTCTGTTTCGGGTCAATTCAGGTGATTCTCAATCTGCGGTCAGAAAAGTTACCGGTCAGCCAGCAGACGGCCTGATGGGGACAAATTCATTACATTCCGGTCGGACTTTTTCTCATGGGGCGAGGGTCAACATCCTTCAATGGCCCTCGAATGACAGGAGTGATGAGCGATGAGCGAACGCAAGGCGATGCTGATATTGCACGGCAAGCAGGCCCTCAACGAAGAGGTCCGCGACGCTGTCGAACGCAAGCGCGAAGAGGGTTGGGAGCTGGCGGTCCGCCTGACCTGGGAGGCGGGCGATGCCCAGCGCCTGGTGGATGAAGCCCTCGCGGGCGGTTATACGCGCCTGATCGCAGGAGGCGGTGACGGCACCTTGCGTGATATCGCCGAGGCCATGGCGGCGCAGGCCAACGATGCCAGTCTGGTGTTGCTGCCGCTGGGGACGGCCAATGATTTCGCGCGGGCGGCCGGCGTTTCGTTGCTGCCCCATGAGGCATTGAGCCTGCTCGACGTGCCGGCACGGACGATCGACCTCGGTGAGGTCGGTGGCCAGGTATTCCTCAACATGGCCACGGGTGGGTTCGGCAGCCAGGTGACGGCCAATACCTCCGAGGACCTGAAAAAGATCCTGGGGGGCGCCGCCTATCTGTTCACTGGCTTGTCCCGCTTCAATGAGCTGCATGCGGCCTATGGCGAGCTGCAGGGGCCGGATTTCCATTGGCGTGGCGAGCTGCTGGCCCTGGGGATCGGCAACGGGCGCCAGGCCGGTGGCGGTCATCTGCTATGCCCTGAGGCGATGGCCGATGACGGGTTGCTGGATGTCAGTATCCTGCCGGCCCCTCAGGAACTGGTGGGCACCTTGAAGGATCTGCTGGCCGGCGGCTGGGGGATCGACAATCTGTTTGTGCGTACACGCCTGCCCTGGGTGGAAATCAAGGTGTCCGAGGGGCTGGATATCAATCTCGACGGTGAGCCCCTGCAAGGCGAAAACCTGCGTTTTCGCGCGCTTCCAGGGGCATTGCGGGTGCATTTACCGGAAGACTCCCCGCTGTTGGGAGCTTCGGCGCTTTAATCGTCGAGGCTGATGATCTGCTCGCGGACGGCAAACAGGACCAGGCCGGCTACGTCGTAGATCTGCAGGCGTTTCATGATCTGCGAGCGGTGGGTTTCCACAGTCTTGATGCTCAGGCCCAGCCCGTGAGCGATTTCCCGGGTCGATTTGCCGCGAACGATCAGGCGCAGGATCTCCAGCTGGCGGGCGGTCAGGTTATGGGTTTCAACGGGTTCTGGATGGGGCTTCTGCACGCGGATCAGCGCCTGGTTGATCACCGTATGGGCAATGGCCGGGCTGAGGTAACGCTCGTTGTTGCGCAAGGCGTCGAGCGCGTGCTCGAGCTCGTTGGCGGTGGTGTCCTTGAGCAGGTAGCCATGAGCACCGGATTCCAGGGTCTGCATGATCAGCGCCGGATCGGTATGCATCGAGAGAATCAGGACTTTGCTCTGCGGATGCACCACCTTGAGTTTCTTCAGGGCTTCAAGGCCGCTGACATCCTTCATGGAAATATCCAGCAGGATAATGTCTGGCGACAGCCTTTCGACCATTTCCAGTACTTGTGCGCCATCGTTGGCTTCGCCGATCACGGCATAGCCAGGAATGTCCATGACCAGGGCACGCACGCCAGCCCTGATGAGCGAGTGGTCATCCACCAGAAGTAAATTGCAGGTCAATGTAAAACCTTATTCGTACTGGCCCGTTCGAGTGCGCGAGGCGCCCAGGGGAAGAGTGCTTCGATTTGTGTGCCCTGGTCGGGCTGGCTGGAAACCTTCAGGGTGCCACCCAGTTGCGCGATTCTTTCCGACATGCCCGCCATGCCGCGTTGTCCTTGTGCGCCAGGATTGGCCGCCGGGGAAAAACCACGACCATCGTCGCTGATAAACAGCGAAAGCCCCTCGGGCAGGCGTTGCAGGCGTACCAGCAGGTTATCCGCCTGGGCGTGACGCAGCATGTTGGTGACGGCTTCCTGGGTGATGCGAAAGGCGGCCACCGCCATCTCTTCGGGGATGCCAGCCAGGCGTTGCTTGCATTCCAGGCTCCAGTGCACGGAGGTGTTTTCCAGGGTCTTCAGCAAGTGGGCCCGCAGGCTGGCTTCCAGGCCCAGGCTGGCCAATTGCCGGGGATTGAGAATGGCCGATACATCGCGGACCTTGGCCAGGGTTTCTTCCAATGTGCTTTGAAGCGTCGTGCAATGCTGTTGCAGCTCTTCGGGCAGGCGGCGCTTGAGCCATTCGCTTTGCAACTTGGCGGCGGTCAACAACTGACCAATATCATCATGCAATTCACGACTGAGGCGATGGCGCTCGTTTTCCTGGACTTCCAGCAAACGGTCCGCCAGTTCCTGCGGCTGGAACTTGATCGATTTGCGCGAATCGCCGTAATAGGCCCAGACACTGGCCAGGGCCGCCAGATTCAGGATCAGCAGGCTGAGGGGAAAGGTAGTCGACAGGCAATAGACGGCCAGGCTTCCAAGTGCCGAGCATGAGCACAGCAACAGGTTGAGCCGGCGCAGGTGTATTCGAGAAAGAAGCCTGGTGGCGGTTGACTTGAGGCTGGCGTACATAGCGGATGGAGCCAATGAATGTTCGCTGCGGGGAGACCGGTCAAGTCGGCTGACGGGCCCCGGTTTGGAAAACGGTATTGTTTGAGTATGCGGCTTCAATTAACGCGGTCTATTCGTTGGGAGCAAGCCTTGCACTGATCCGGTGTGTAACAAGATCAATCTGAAGTCACAGTGCCATTAAGTACATCGGTTAGTGGTTGGCATAGTACCAGCTTAGCTACCGTTGGTCGCGCCTCTATATATGTCCAGAAAGTCAGGAATATCGCCTTTTGGGACGTATGTGCCGATTTGCTTGTTTCAACTGGCCACCCTGAAACAGTGACTGTATCTCGCCTTGAGCGAACGGGCAGGCGAAATTCAGGACACTTGAAGTCTCGGGATTGGTTTTATTTAGTTGCGCTAGTTGGTTCTGTCGTTAACAGGCATGAAATATTGAATAACGACATGATGCTGATCAATGTCACAACATATCTAACGGCTGAAGTTAGGGATTAACGACAGGTTTATGCGTTTCTCTTGGCGATCGAAAAAACTTTAAACGAGTTGTGTTGGCAGGACAGGGGCGCAGGCAGAGGATCCATTTGCACGGCGAGGGTTTCGATGAGGGTGGCCTGTTCGTTGCCGTCGAGGTTCAGTTGCCCGGTCACCGGATCGACGAGTTCAAGCTGCCAGGCCATCAGGCTGAAGCACTCCCCGAGGGTGTCGAGAATCTGCTCGTTCATGTCCGGATGAGGATGGGAATGATCCAGCAACGCATGAACCTGGCGCGAGAATTCGGCGGTGCTGCGCAGCGCCAGCGCGTCGGTTTTCTCGGCAAGCTTGAGCAGAGTGGACAACATGCAATCGATGGCGTCCTGATCGTTCTTGATCAGATTGAGATGGTTCAGGCACTCAACCGACTTGGCCAATAGTGCTTCTGCCTCAAGCAGAAAGTCAGGTGATTGGTGCCACGTTTGATCGTCGATCAGCATGCTTGTCTCCACGACGCCACGTCAGATGATGGAATGGTCCGTTTTGTGAGCGGCTGTAAGGTATTACGCCGGTTATGCCGTGGGATATAGGACGAATCTGATTGGTTCTGAATGGACGAAGACGATGGGCTGGTGTTTAGTCTGCAGGATGCAACTCGTCGGGCACGGTCTATCGGCCACGCTTGGACAGCGGAGGTGGGGGGGCTCGAAAGGGCACCAGCCCATCTTCCTGCGATCACAAACAAAAGCCTGACTCCATTCATGCAATGAGAATGGCGTCACATTAATGGCTATTGGATATTGCGAATATCAGGTTGGTCCTGATTGCCGATAGGGGATTCCCTTACAGAGGGGAACCAAGCGCTGAAATAGAGGTCGCGGCGGGGAAGTTGCGTGGATGAAATCGCGAAGCCAGTAAAGCATGATGTTAATGTGACATCAATGCCTTTGCATGGCATTTTGTATGCGGGTCAAGATTCGGCGAATTGCGCCGATAACCCGCGTTAGTGAATTCATCAGAACAAGCCCAGGAGTCATTACATGGCCGGCATTCTCGACACGGTAGATCAACGCACGCAACTGGTGGGTGAGAATCGCCTGGAAATCCTCATGTTCCGTCTGGCCGGGCGACAGTTGTTCGCGATCAACGTGTTCAAGGTGCAGGAAGTCCTGCAATTGCCGAAGCTGACGCTGATGCCCCAGCGCCATCCGTTCGTCTGTGGCGTGGTCAACCTGCGGGGGCAGACGCTGCCGGTCATCGACCTGTCCCAGGCGATCGGCATGCGGCCGCTGGTGCCGGGGCCCAACAGCACCATCATCGTCACCGAGTACAACCGCTCGGTGCAGGCTTTCCTGGTGGGAGGCGTCGACCGTATCGTCAACATGAACTGGGAAGCCATCCTGCCACCGCCGACCAGTGCCGGGCGCCAGCATTACCTGACGGCGATCAGCAAGGTCGACGATCAACTGGTCGAGATCATCGACGTGGAAAAGGTCCTGGCCGAAATCGTCCCGTACAACGCCAAGGTCTCTCGCGACAAGCTCGACGACCCGGTGCTCGAACGTGCCCGCGGCCGTGAAGTGCTGCTGGTGGACGACTCCAACGTGGCGCTGACGCAATTGCGCGACACCCTGGGCCAGCTGGGGGTGAAGATGCACATTGCCAGCGACGGCCTGAAAGCCCTGAAGATGCTCAAGGCCTGGGCCGATACCGGGGTCGACATGACCGACAAGCTGCTGATGGTGTTCACCGACGCCGAAATGCCGGAAATGGACGGCTATCGCCTGACCACCGAAATCCGCAACGATCCGCGTCTGCGCGGTCTTTATGTGGTGTTGCACACCTCGCTGTCCGGCAGCTTCAACGAGTCGATGGTGAAGAAGGTCGGTTGCGACAACTTCCTGTCCAAGTTCCAGCCGGACAAACTGGTCGACGTGGTGCGCCAGCGCCTGATGCTGGACGAAGTTCCCGCCTGACGGGAGCAGTGGCCGGAGTGATGCCTGCGCCGCAGGTGCTTCTTTGATTCGCGGGCCGGCTCGTATAAGGTTGCTTTTTTTGCCTCCCGGGAGCTGGCCATGCGTCTCAGCGCGCTTTATCGATACCCCTTGAAGTCCGGCAAGGGCGAGTCCCTGCAACAGGTCGCGCTGGACAGGCTGGGGCTGGAGGGAGATCGACGCTGGATGCTGGTCGATGAACCCAGCGGACGCTTCCTGACCCAGCGCGCGGTCCCGCACATGAGCCAGCTGTCGGCGCTGTGGAACGCCGACGGTGGGCTGACCCTCAGCGCTCCCGGCTACCCAGCCCTCGATGTGCCACTGCCTGGTGCGGATGCCCCGTTGCGTGGCGTGACCATCTGGCGCGATACCCTGCGCGTGCCGGATGCCGGCGAGGCGGCCCATGCCTGGCTGAGCGAGTTCATCGGCAAGCCGACCCGCCTGGTACAGGTGCCCCTGGACCGTGCGCGCACCACTCAGGCCGGTTACGGCAAGGATGACGATCAGGTGGCCTTTGCCGACGGTTTTCCGTTGTTGCTGATCGGCGAGTCTTCCCGGGAAGACCTGTCCAGTCGCGTCGGCCGTCCCCTGGAGATGCTGCGTTTTCGTCCCAACCTGGTGATCGAAGGCTTCCCGGCATTCGCCGAGGACGGCTGGAAGCGCATTCGCATCGGCGATATCGAGTTTCGCGTGGTCAAGCCTTGTGCGCGTTGCATCCTCACCACCATCGATCCGCAGACCGGCGAGCGCAGCGTCGACCGTGAACCGCTGGCCACGCTGCAGCAGTACCGGGCGCAAGAGGGTGGGGCGATGTTCGGGCAGAACCTGGTGAATGATGGCATCGGCCGGCTGGAAGTCGGCATGCCGGTCACCGTGCTGGAATAAAGAGTCGACAGCGTTGCAACGAAAAATGCCCGTATCGCGAGATACGGGCATTTTTTATGACCGACAATCAGTCCCCGGGGGAGGGATCAGCCGCGGTATTCGCACAGGTAGGCGGTGTCGACGGCGACCTTCAGCTGGAACTTGCTGTTGGCAGGGACGTTGAACTGGCTGCCGGCGGCAAAGGTTTCCCAGTCGTTGCTGTCAGGCAGCTTGACGGTCAGGGCACCGGAAACCACGTGCATGATTTCCCGTTGAGCGGTGCCGAACTCGTATTCGCCCGGAGCCATGACGCCGATGGTGGCTGGACCTTCGGCCGTGCCGAAGGCAATCGACTTGACGGTGCCGTCGAAGTACTCGTTGACTTTAAACATGGGCGATTCCTCAAAAAAGGGGTCAAAAAGGCCGGCCAGTATGCACAAGGCCTTCAGATGCGTCACCTGTTGCGCTGACGGATCAGCCGGGAAGAATCAGAGGCAATAAACGCGCCGTATTGCGGGCATCTTCCAGGGCGCGATGCTGCTGGCCGGTGAACTGCAGCCCGGCGAGTTGCAGCGCGCCGTTCAGGCCCAGCGGCCGTTCGAGGCGACGCGCCTTGGCGAAGCGTTGCTTGAGGTTCATGTGCGGCAGTTGGGCGAGGGCGCTGTGCAGTTGCGAGCGTTGCCACTCCTGCAGCAGCTGCTTGCGATCGTAGTCGCCCCAGCTGGCCCAGCCTTCCAGGCGCGCATGGTGCTGGCCCAGCCAGCGTTCGAACAGCGGCCAGACCTCGCTCAACGGCTGGGCGCCGTCGATCTGGGCCTGGCTGATGCGGGTCAGTTCACGGCAGAACGGCGTCAGCATCGGCCGCCGCAGCGGGCGCACGAAGCGCTGGAAATGGTCCAGTTCACGCCCTTCGCGGTTCACCAGGGTGGCGCCGATCTCGATGATTTCCATATCGGTCACCGGCCAGCCTCCTTCGTCCGTGGTGGCTTCCAGATCAATTACCAACCAGTGGGGCATCACAGGCTCCAGCTTCAACATCCCGATGAGGCTTGAGCGTAGCCAAACCCGACGCCTGCGCCTAGCGGCTTATTCCACCTCCAGCAGAACCTGGCGGTTTTTCACCTGATCGCCGAGGTTGACCTGCAGCCGCTTGATCACGCCATCGATCCCGGCCTTCAGCGGATGCTCCATCTTCATCGCCTCCAGCACCAGCAGCAGCTGGCCCTTGCTGACGGTCGCGCCCTCGCTGACCAGTACGTCGACGATGGCGCCGTCCATGGGCGCCTTGAGCATGCCGCTGTGGGCGCCGGCCTGGCTGGCGACCGGTGCGTGGCTCAGGTCTTGAAGGTGCAGGCTGCCGGGACGGGTAAACAGCCAGAGCTGCCCGGCTTCCAGGGTGTAGGCGTAGTGGCGGCGGATGCCGTCGATGGTCGCGCAGGCCCAGCGGCCATCCGCTTCCAGCAGCTGTACCTCGAAGCTTTCGTCGGCGTGTTGAATCTGTAGCGTCCCGGCTTGCTGGTTATTCAGTTCAAGGTTCCACACGGCCTCACCCGAGCCCAGGCGATAGTGCAGCGGCACACTGGCGTTGTTGCGCCAGCCGGCCAGCGCCGCGCCGTGGCGTTGGGCCGCGTGCTGATACAGCAGCGCCGCGGCCAGGGCCAGTTCGGCGCCGCTTGGCGGCTGGGGATGCAGACTTGGGTCGTCGGCGAAATGTTCGGCGATAAACGCGGTGCTGAATTCGCCGCTGGCAAAACCGGGATGGCGCAGCAGGTTCGCCAGCAGTTTCTGGTTGCTTGCCACGCCCGTCAGCACCGTGTCTTCGACCGCGCGCAGCAGCTTGCGGCGCGCCTCTTCGCGGGTGGCGCCATGTGCGATGAGCTTGCCCAGCATCGGGTCATAGAACGGGCTGACGCTCTGGCCTTCCAGCAGGCCATGGTCGATGCGCACATCGGTGCCCAGCGCCGGCTCCCAGCGCCGTACCTGCCCGGTTTGCGGCAGGAAGTCCTGCGCCGGGTCCTCGGCATACAGCCGCACTTCGATGGCATGGCCCTTGAGTTCGACCTGCTCCTGGCGCAGCGGCAGCGCTTGTCCGGCAGCCACCTGCAGTTGCAGGGCCACCAGGTCCAGGCCGGTGATCATTTCGGTGACCGGGTGTTCGACCTGCAGCCGGGTGTTCATTTCCAGGAAATAGAACTGCCCCCGCGCATCGAGGAGAAACTCCACGGTGCCGGCGCCGACATAGTTCACCGCCCGGCCCGCCTTGAGGGCTGCCTCGCCCATGGCCTGGCGCAGCTCGGCGGTCATCACCGGGCAGGGCGCTTCCTCGACGACTTTCTGATGACGGCGCTGGATCGAGCAGTCGCGCTCGCCGAGGTAGATCAACTGGCCGTGGCAGTCGCCGAACACCTGGATTTCCACATGCCGCGGCTCGATCAGCGCCTGTTCCAGAATCAACTCGTCGCTGCCAAAGGCGTGCAGCGCCTCCGAACGTGCGGTGCGCACCTGTGCCAGCAGTTCATCGGCGTGCTGAACGAAGCGCATGCCGCGTCCGCCGCCACCGGCGCTGGCCTTGATCATCAGCGGGTAGCCGATGCGTTCGGCTTCCTGTTGCAGAGTCGTATCGTCCTGTTCCGCGCCCTGATAACCGGCGATGCAGGGCACGCCCGCCGCGAGCATCGCCAGCTTGGACAGGCGCTTGCTGCCCATCAGTTCGATGGCCTCGGCGCTGGGGCCGATAAAGGTGATGCCGGCCGCCTCGCAGGCGCGGGCGAATTCGGCGTTCTCCGACAGAAAGCCGTAGCCGGGATGCAGCGCATCGGCGCCCGTGCGCAAGGCTGCATTGAGGATTGCCTGGCTGTTCAGGTAGGACTGCTGCACCGCTGCCGGGCCGATGCGCACCGCCTCGTCGGCCATCCGCACATGCAGCGCATTGGCGTCGGCGTCGCTGAACACCGCCACGGTGCGATAACCCAGGGCTTGCGCGGTGCGCTGGATGCGGCAGGCGATTTCGCCACGGTTGGCGATCAGGATTTTGCTGAAGGCGGGCATGGAGTGGTTTCCTGAGATCGGTGGTGTTTGGTCGGGCGTTTCGCGAGCAAGCTCGCTCCTACAAGGAGTAGGCAGGTCACGGACCTGTAGGAGCGAGCTTGCTCGCGATGGGGCTCATGACGCCCACGCCGGTTTGCGTTTCTGCACGAAGGCCATGGTCCCCTCGATGCCTTCGGCGCCAGTGACGGCGGCGGCGAACTGCTCCGCCGCGCGATCGAGCAGGGGCGCCAGCGGTTCTTCAGCGCTGGCCAGCAACAGGGCCTTGGTCGCGGCATTGGCTTCGGGCGCGCAGCACAACACATGGGCCAGTACCTCATCGAGGCGTTCGGCCAGGGCCTCTGGGCTGTTTTCGACAAAATGCACCAGGCCCAGCCGCTTGGCTTCGTGGCCATCAAAGCGCGCGGCGGTCAGCGCCAGCCGGCGGGCCTGGGTCAGGCCGATGCGCTTGACCACGAACGGGGCGATTTGCGCCGGCAGCAGGCCGAGGCTGGTTTCCGGCATACCGAACTGCGCCTGATGATCGGCGATGGCGATATCGCTGACACAGGCCAGGCCGAAGCCGCCGCCCAGCACCGCGCCTTGCAGCAGCACGATCAGCACCTGCGGGCTGTGCTGGGCTTCTTCGAGCAGCGTGCCGAATGCCCGGTTCAGTTCCTGAGAGGCGCTGGCGCCCTGGGCGCGGGCAGCGGCCATGTCTTTCAGGTCGCCGCCGGCGCAGAAGTGCCCGCCGGCGCCTCTCAGCACCAGGGCGCGAATGTCGCGGTCATCGCGTACCGCCGCCAGCACCGCGCGCAGTTCGGCGACCATTTGCAGGCTCATGGCGTTGCGGCTGTCCGGGCGATCGAGGGTGATGTGCAGGACGCCGCCGCGGGGCGCCAGCAGCAGGGTTTCGCAGGCGGGCAGGCGGCTCATTTTCTTTTCCCCGGCAGGATGCCCATGAGTTTGCAGATGATGCCCAGCATGATTTCGTCGGCGCCGCCGCCGATCGAGACCAGGCGCACGTCGCGGTAGGCGCGGGCCACCGGGTTGTCCCACATGAAGCCCATGCCGCCCCAGTATTGCAGGCAGCTGTCGCTGACTTCGCGGCCCAGGCGCCCGGCCTTGAGCTTGGCCATGGACGCCAGGCGAGTGACGTCCTGGCCCCGTACGTATTGCTCGGTGGCCTGGTACACCAGGGCCCGCAGGCATTCGATTTCGGTGGACAGCTCGGCCAGGCGGAAGTGGATCACCTGGTTGTCGATCAGCGCGCTGCCGAAGGTCTGGCGTGCCTTGCAGTACTCGATGGTGCTGTCGACGCAGTACTCCAGGCCCTTGATCATGTTGGCCGCGCCGAACAGCCGCTCTTCCTGGAATTGCAGCATCTGCATCATGAAGCCGGCGCCTTCGTGGCCGATGCGATAACGCTGGGGCACGCGCACGTTGTCGAAAAACACCTGGGCGGTTTCCGAGCTGCGCATGCCGAGCTTGTCCAGGTGCGGGCTGAGACTGATGCCGGGGCTGTTCATCGGCACCATGATCAGCGACTTGTTGACGTGGGGCTTGTCGTCCGAGGTGTTGGCCAGCAGGCAGATGAAGTCGGCGCTGGGGGAGTTGGTGATCCACATCTTGCTGCCGTTGATCAGATAGTCGTCGCCGTCCTTGCGCGCCGTGGTCTTGAGCCCGGCCACGTCGGAGCCGGCACCGACTTCGGAGACGCCGATGCAGCCGACCATTTCCCCGCTGATGGCCGGGCGCAGGAATTCCTCGCGCAGCTCGTCGGAGCCGAAGCGCGCCAGGGCCGGGGTGCACATGTCGGTCTGCACGCCGATGGCCATCGGGATGCCGCCGCAATGAATGGTGCCGAACTCTTCGGCGGCGACTATCGAATAGCTGTAGTCCAGGCCCATGCCGCCGAACTTCTCCGGCTTGGAGATGCCCAGCAGGCCTAGATCGCCGGCCTTGCGGAATATCTCGTGGATCGGAAAGCGCCCGGCCTTTTCCCACTCGTCGACGTACGGGTTGATCTCGCGCTCGACAAAGTTGCGCACCGTGCGCCGCAGTTCTTCATGTTCCTGGGTGAAGATCATTTTTATTGTTCTCCTCAAGTTGAGTGACGCAATCCCTGAACCTTGTGACTCCTGTAGCCGCTGCCGCAGGCCGAAAACACCGCCGTTGCGGAACTGCTCGCTGTCCCTGTCGCCGCTGCCGAAGGCTGCGATAAGGCCCGAAGGGCCTTCGAGGGCTTCAAGAGCACGTCCCCTTCGGGGCCGATCGCAGCCTGCGGCAGCGGCTACATCAGAACCGTGCGACACCGAAGCTATTGGGTTGTAGCTGACGCACCTGCGCCTCATGGCAGATATCCAGCAGATAACCCAGCAGGGTGCGGGTATCCCGTGGGTCGATCAGCCCGTCGTCCCACAGGTTGGCGCTGCCATACAAGGCGGTGGACTGGCTGTCGAGCTTCTGCGCGGTGACCTGTTCCAGCATATCCAGCATCTGCGGATCGGCCGCCTGGCCCTGCTTGGCGTGCTTGGCCTCGGTGACGATGCGCAGCACCTTGCCGGCCTGGGCGCCGCCCATCACTGCGGTGCGGCTGTTGGGCCAGGCGAAGATGAAGCGTGGGTCCAGGCCACGGCCGCACATGGCGTAGTTGCCGGCGCCATAGGAGCCGCCGACCACGATCGTCAGCTTCGGCACCCGGGCATTGGCCACCGCCTGGATCAGCTTGGAACCGTGCTTGATCACGCCTTGCTGCTCCGACTCGGTGCCGACCATGAAACCGGTGGTGTTGTGGAAAAACAGCAGCGGGGTGCCGCTCTGGTCGCACAATTGAATGAACTGCGCGGCCTTGCTTGCACCTTTCGGGGTGATCGGCCCGTTATTGCCGATAAAACCGCAAGGGCGCCCCTGGATCTGCAAATGACCGCAGAGGGTCTGCTGGTCGAACTCGCCCTTGAATTCGAGGAAGTTCGAACCGTCGGCGATGCGCGCGACGATTTCCCGGGCGTCATAAGGCTTTTTCGGGTCGTCGGGAATCAGCCCCAGCAGTTCGTCGATCGGGTACAGCGGTTCCGCGTAGGCGCGGGTCGGCTGCAGCGGCAGCCGGGCATTCCACGGCAGGGCGTCGAGAATCTCGCGCACGATGCGCACGCCGTCGCCGTCGTTTTCCGCCAGGTATTCGGCGGTGCCGGCCACCTGCGCATGCATCTCGGCGCCGCCCAGTTCTTCGTCGGTGGCCACCTCGCCAGTGGCAGCCTTGAGCAGGGGCGGCCCGGCAAGAAACAGCTTGGCCTTGCCGCGCACCACCACCACGTAATCCGACAGCCCCGGCTGGTAGGCGCCGCCGGCGGTGGCCGAGCCGTGCACCACAGTGATCTGTGGCAAGCCCATGGCCGACATGCGCGCCTGGTTGGCGAAACTGCGCGCGCCTTCGACGAAGATCTCCGCCGCGTAATTGAGATTGGCGCCGCCGCTCTCGGCCAGGGTCACCACCGGCAGTTTGTTTTCCATGGCGATCTGTTGCAGGCGCAGGGATTTTTTCAGGCCGCTGGGGGAGATGGTGCCGCCCTTGATCGCACTGTTGTTAGCCACCACCAGCACCCGCACGCCACTGACATAACCGATGCCGGCGATCAGCCCGCCACCGGCCTGGCTGCCGTCCTTGTCGTCGTGCAGCTTGTAGCCGGCCAGGCTCGCCAGTTCGAGAAAGGGCGCGCCGGGGTCCAGCAGCAGGTTGAGGCGTTCGCGGGGCAGCAGTTGCCCGCGCTTTTCGAATTTCGCCTTGGCCTCGGCAGCCTTGGCCAGCAGGTTCTGTTCCAGTTGGCGGATCTGTGCCAGGCCGGCCAGCATCGCTTCGCGGTTCTGCAGGAACTGCGGGCTGTGAGGGTCGAGTTGGGAATGGATGACCGGCATGGCTTACTCCTGGTCCTTGAGCACGTCGGGCAGATAAGCGCGGTGGAAGCCGTTGTAGGACTGGCTATGGGAGGCCTTGTGCAGCGGCCAGGCGCGGCTGCCGAGGCTGGCGGCGCCGTCGATGCGCAAGGTGCTGCCGCTGATGAAGGCCGCCGCCGGGCTGAGCAGGAAGACGATGGCGGCACTGACTTCCGACTCGGTGCCGATGCGCTTGAGCGGCACGTGTTCGCGCAGGGTCGGGATCACCGCCTTGAACGCGCCTTTGTAGGTGTCCATGCCGCTGGAGGCGATCCAGCCCGGCGCCACGGCGTTGACCCGCACCCCGGCATGGCCCCATTCGAATGCGGCGGTCTTGGTGAAGTTGTCCATCCCCGAGCGCGCGGCGCCGGAATGGCCCATGCCGGGCATGCCGCCCCACATGTCGGCGAGCATGTTGACGATGCTGCCGCCGTGCTTGCTCATGGACTGGTTGAAGACTTCTCGGGCCATGAGAAAACCGCCCACCAGGTTGGTGCGCAGCACGGTTTCAAAACCTTTCTGATTGATCGAGGCCAGGGGCGAGGGGTATTGCCCGCCGGCGTTGTTGACCAGACCATGCAGCGGCCCGTGCTCACGGATCAGTTCACTGACCAGGGCCTTGACCGCCTCCTCGTCGCGGATATCGCAGGCATGCCCGCTGGCCTGGCCGCCGTCTTCGGCAATCTCCGTGGCCACCTTGTGCAGCTTGTCCGCCTTGCGCCCCACCAGCAGTACACGGGCGCCAAGGGCTGCCAGTTCGTGGGCGGTGCAGCGCCCGATGCCGCTGCCGCCGCCGGTGACGATGATGGTCTGGCCGGCGAACAGGTCGGGTTTGAAAATCGAGTCATAACCCACGATAGGTGTCCTCTAATTAACGGCGTCAGCGATGCTCTGCGGCACCGGGATCTGGATTTCCAGCAACTGCTGGGCAAAGGCCTTGCCTTGCGGGTCGATGCGCAGGCTGGCGACACCGCCGCCACCGAGGGCGTTTTCCAGCAGGAAATTCAGGCTATGGCTGCCCGGCAGGTACCAGCGCTGGACCCGGCCATGGATCGGGTCCAGCACATGGCTCATCCAGTCCACCACGACTGCGGGGGTCAAGGCTTCGGCGATCCACGGCAGGTATTCGGGCGCGCGGGCCATGACTCCGATATTGCTGTGGTTGCCCTTGTCTCCGGAGCGCGCCACCGCCAGCTTGACCAGCGCCACGCTGGCATCGGCGCGGCCCACGGGGCTGGCCACGGCATGGGGCGCGGGCAGGGCACTGGAGTCGAGGCTGTCGAGCTCGGGCAACTCGACCCGGTGGCGCTGGCCGGCCATCTCGACTTCCAGGGTGCAGGCGCTTTTGTCGATCAGGAACGAGAACAGACGGATCAGCGGATAGACCGTGGGCCGGCCGCCGACGATGCCGGTCAGGCCCGGGGCCATGCCCGTGGCGGCCTGGGCGATCTCCCGGGAAAACAGCACCAGCGCGCGCTTGTCCGGGTGGCGCACGGCGAGCTTGATCACCACTTCGCGGCTGTCCTGGCGCTGGCCGTGAGGGCCGTAGGTGGCTTCGCTGCCGAGCAGTTCGATATTGACTTCGCTGTAAGGCGCCCAGCCGCGCTGGGCGAACATTTCCGCGGTCTTGTCGATGATCGCCTGGCTGACCCGGCGCGCCTTGGCCACTGCGTCGATACCGGCGATCAGGCAACTGGCGGTGCAACGGAAACCGTCCGGGTAGGTGGCGCTGACCTTGTACTGGCCGGTCGGCGGCAGGCCCTTGGCGCCGTGCACGCTGACCGCATTCTTGCCCTGTTGGCGCAGCTTGACCTGGGTGAAGTCGCAGACCACGTCGGGCAGCAGATAGGCCCGCGGATCGCCGATCTCATATAGCAGTTGTTCGCCGACGGTCAGTGGCGTGACCAGGCCGCCGGAGCCTTCGGGCTTGCTGACCACGAACTGGCCGTCGGCGCCGACCTCGACTATGGGAAAGCCGATGTGTTCGTAGTCCGGCACGTCGCGCCAGTCGGTGAAGTTGCCGCCGGTGCACTGTGCGCCGCATTCGATGATGTGCCCGGCGAGGGCGGCCTGGGCCAGCTTGTCGTAGTCGTGCCAGGACCAGCCGAACTCATGCACCAGCGCGGCGCTGACCACCGCGCTGTCAACCCCGCGGCCGGTGATGACAATGTCGGCGCCGAGCTTCAGGGCTTCGACTATTCCCGGGGCGCCGAGGTAGGCGTTGGTGGACACGCACATGGGTGGCAGCGGCGCGCCGCTGAACATTTCATGAATGCCGCTGCCGCTCAGTTGCTTGAAGCGCGGTTGCAGGTCGTCGCCCAGTAGCACGGCGATCTTCAGGGCCACGCCGGCCTGGTCGCAGGCCGCTTGCAGGGCCGCGGCGCAGGCCTGTGGGTTGACCCCGCCGGCATTGCTGATGACCCGGATGTTTTGCCGGGCGATCTCGCCCAGCAGCGGGCTCAAGACCTCGACAAAGTCCGTGGCGTAGCCGGCAGTGGGATCCTTCATCCGGGCGCCGGCCATGATCGACATAGTGATCTCGGCCAGGTAGTCGAACACCAGGTAATCCAGGCGGCCGCCCTGCACCAGTTGCGCGGCGGCGCTCGAGGTGTCGCCCCAGAAGGCACTGGCGCAGCCGATGCGGAGGGTCTTGGTCATGGCAGGGGGCTCTCGATAAAAGACTCGATGACAGAACTGCATCGAGACTACCAAGCAAGCGCTTGGTTTGTAAACGTCGGAAATATCTTCTTCCCAAGCGCTTGCTTGGTCGTCCCCACGGGCTTAAATTGCGCGCGCAAGCTCCCTGTTTCAGCGGGCTGCGCCGCATAACGATCGAGCGAATGTAGGAGAGAGGCCGTGGACGAGCAAAAAGCCTTGCTGGTGATGCGCCAGCTGGTCGCCAACGGGCAACTGACCGATCCGGACAGCGCCCGCGGCAAGCTGCTGCAAACCGCGGCTCACCTGTTTCGCAACAAAGGCTACGAACGCACCACGGTGCGCGACCTGGCCAGCGCGGTGGGCATCCAGTCCGGCAGCATCTTTCATCACTTCAAGAGCAAGGACGACATCCTGCGCGCGGTGATGGAGGAAACCATCCACTACAACACCGCCCTGATGCGCGCCGAACTGGCCGAAGCCGGCAGCGTGCGCGAGCGGGTGCTGGCGCTGATCCGCTGCGAGCTGCAATCGATCATGGGCGGCAGCGGCGAGGCCATGGCGGTGCTGGTCTACGAATGGCGCTCGTTGTCGGCGCAAGGCCAGGCCGACGTCCTGGCCCTGCGCGACATTTATGAGCAGATCTGGCTGCAGGTGCTGGGCGAGGCCAAGGAGGCCGGCTTTATCAAGGGCGATGTGTTCATTACCCGGCGTTTTCTCACCGGGGCGCTGTCCTGGACCACCACCTGGTTTCGCGCCGAGGGCAGCCTGACCCTCGAACAACTGGCCGAGGAAGCGCTGACCCTGGTGCTCAACGAGCCCTGAGCGCAAGTAATTAATTACTCAGTGGAAAGTTGTCGAAGCGAGGGAAACCGCCTAGCTTTAATGGCACTCCCCTGTTTCTTTTCTTGAGGTACGTTACCTGATGTCTTCGCCAATGCGGACGGCTTTGCGAATGCTTGTGTGGGGCCTGGCCACCCTGACGGTTTTCCCGGTCTGTGCTGCACAGTTGGTACGGGTGGGGGCGGCGCACTTTCCTCCTTATACCGTGCGGCCCGAGCAGGGCGCCGACACCGGTTTGCTGCCGCAACTGGTGGAGGCCTTGAACGTACTGCAAAGTGATTATCAATTCGTACTGGTGCCGACCTCGATTCCCCGGCGTTTTCGCGATTTCGAGCAAGGCCGCATCGACATGGCGATTTTCGAGAACCCGGCCTGGGGCTGGCAGGACATTCCCCACACCAGCGTCGACATGGGCCTGGAAGATGCCGAGATCTTCACCGCCCAGCGCGAGCCCGGCCGCGGCCAGGAATATTTCGCCGACCTCAAGGGCAAGCGCCTGGCCCTGTTCAGCGGTTACCACTATGCATTTGCCAACTTCAATGCCGACCCCAAGTACCTGGCCGACACCTACAACGCGACCCTGACCTACTCCCATGACAGCAACCTGCTGATGGTGCTGCGCGGTCGTGCCGACATTGCGCTGGTGACCCGTTCCTACCTCAGTGATTTCCTCGCGCACAATGCCGACACGGCGCAGCAGTTGTTCGCGTCCGAGCGGATCGATCAGGTCTACCACCACTACGCCCTGATTCGCCCCATGGCGCCGATCACGGGCGAAGACTTCGCCAAGTTGCTGGGGCGCCTGCGCGACAGCGGTGAAATGCTGAAGATCTTCGATCCCTACCGCATTGTGGTCATGCCCCCGGCCAAGTGAAGCCGGCCTGCCTAAATTTCTCTCTGCGGCTCACGTCACTTGGTTGAACACCGATGACGCTGAGTCCGTGCCATGTCCTCTCTCGATACGCTGTCCGCTGTGGCCGTTGCCGATACCTGCCGTTGCGTCGCCGATGCCGCTGGCCTGCAACCGCTGCGGCTCGCCGGCATTGAAACCAGCGGTGCCAGCCGTGGGCCTGGCGCGCCGCTGCCACCGCCGGGCAGCGAGGTGCTGCAAGCCTTGCGTGGGCAAGACGGATGGCGTGAGGAGTGGATGGCCGGCTGGTTGTCGACCCTGGTGCATTCGTTATGCCTCGACCACGGGCCGAGCGAGCGGCTGGTCGAGGACGCTGGCCACAGGCTCGAGCAGCAGGAGCGTTGCCTGCATTGTGGAAGGGCCTTCGATTTTTCGCACAAGCGCGCCGCCCTGCTGATTCTGGCGCAGGGGCGTGGTGTCGAACGGCATCAGGGGGTCGAGAAGATCGGGCGGGAGCGTTCCTGTTCGCGGTAGCGCCGTGGCGGACGGTGGCTATCGCGATCAGGTGCGGGAGTAGCGGGCAGCGCGGATCAGTGGCGGGCGTAGGTGTCGGCGCGGCTACCCGAGACTTTGCGGCAGTGCACCAGTGCATCGCGAATCATGAAATTCACCAGGGTCGGCGAGACCCCGAGCTCCTTGGCGATGTCCTTTTGCGGCACGCCATGCAGGCGATACATCTCGAACGCATAGCGGGTGCGGCTCGGCAGTTCCGTCAGCGCATCGGCAATGTGTTCCAGGGTCGAGAAATTGATGTGTGAGGTTTCCGGCGACGCTCCCTGCACGACCACATTCAAGCCCTCTTCTTCAGTGCCCGAATACTTCTGCTCCAGCGCCTGCTTGCGATAGTGGTCGATCGCCAGGTTGCGCACGATCTGGAACAGGTAGCTCAACTGCGCCTTGAACGACGAGGTGATCTGCGGCGCCGATTGCAGCCGGAAGAAAGCGTCCTGCACCACGTCTTCGGCGCGGGAGCGGCAGCCGGTAATGCGCGCCGCGATTTTGACCAGGATCAGGCGGTTGTCGACAAAGGCCTGGAGTAGCGGTGAATCGCACCTGCTTGTGGATACTTGTTCCGTCATGGAAATCACCTTGCTGCAAAAGGGTTAGTAGGACGACAGAAATTTCAGATTCGTCTTACACATCGAGCGACAAATTATGTTGAATGATAATGATTGTCAATTGAGAAAGAGAATTAATGATCCTCTTTGGTGCGCAGTGAGAACTGCGGCTCGTTGTCGCACTTTGTGAAGGTGTTCGAGGGGTGGGTGGGGACTAATTATTTCAAGACGCCATCCGTTCTCATTGGAGAAAGGCTACGGGTGGAACATCCCGCCACAGCAGTCTCCAGATGCCCCGTTCCGAGGGCAGGGGCCTTTATTTTTCAAAGGTTTATGTAACGGTCGCGGCCTTGGTCCGCGGCTCTACGTGCAAGCACAATCCGCGCAGGAAACCCCATGATGGACGCGTTCGAACTCCCCAGCACTCTGGCTCAAGCCCTTCAACGCCGGGCGGCTCAGACCCCCGATCAAGTGGCCTTGCGCTTTCTTGCCGAAGAGCAGGATCAGAGCGTGGTCCTCAGTTATCGCGACCTGGATCTGCGCGCCCGGACCATCGCCGCGGCGCTGCAGGCCAATGCCGGTCTGGGCGATCGCGCGGTGCTGCTGTTCCCCAGCGGCCCGGACTATGTCGCGGCGTTTTTCGCCTGCCTGTATGCCGGGGTCATCGCGGTGCCGGCCTATCCGCCGGAGTCGAGCCGACGCCATCACCAGGAGCGGCTGATCTCGATCATCGCCGACGCTGAGCCGCGGCTGCTGCTGACCAGCAGCGGGCTGCGCGATTCCCTGGCGCAGATGGACGAGCTACAAGGCGCCGACGCGCCGCAGCTGCTCTGCGTGGACACCCTGGAGGCGAGCCTGGCCGAAGTCTGGACGGCCACCGAACTGCGCGGCGACGACATCGCCTTCCTGCAATACACCTCGGGTTCCACCGCCTTGCCCAAGGGCGTGCAAGTCAGCCACGGCAACCTGGTGGCCAACGAACTGCTGATCCGCCGCGGCTTCGGCATCGACCTCAACCCCGACGACGTGATCGTCAGCTGGCTGCCGCTGTACCACGACATGGGCCTGATCGGCGGCCTGCTGCAACCGATCTTCAGCGGTGTGCCCTGCGTATTGATGTCGCCGGCCTACTTCCTCGGCCGGCCGTTGCGCTGGCTGGAGGCGATCAGCGAATACGGCGGCACCATCAGCGGCGGCCCGGACTTCGCCTACCGCCTGTGCAGCGAGCGGGTCAGCGAGTCGGCCCTGGAGCGCCTGGACCTCAGTCGCTGGCGCGTGGCCTATTCCGGGTCCGAGCCGATCCGCCTGGACACCCTGGAGCGCTTCGCCGAGAAGTTCGCCGCCTGCGGTTTCACCCCGAACAACTTCTTTGCCTCTTATGGCCTGGCCGAAGCCACCCTGTTTGTCGCCGGCGGCACCCGTGGCCAGGGCATCCCGGCCCTGCGCCTGGACGAGCAGGCCCTGGCGCAGAACCGCGCCGAGCCGGGCACCGGCAACGCCATGATGAGCTGCGGCACCAGTCAGCCCGAGCACGCCGTGCTGATCGTCGAGCCGCACACCCTGGTCGAGCTGGAAGACAATCTGGTCGGCGAAGTCTGGGCCGCCGGCCCGAGCATCGCCCATGGTTACTGGCGCAACCCCGAGGCGTCGGCCAAGACCTTCGTTCAGCACGCCGGCCAGACCTGGCTGCGCACCGGCGACTTGGGTTTCATGCGCGGTGGCGAGCTGTTCATTACCGGTCGCTTGAAAGACATGCTGATCGTGCGTGGCCACAACCTTTATCCACAGGACATCGAGCAGACCATCGAGCGTGAGGTCGAGGTGGTGCGCAAGGGCCGGGTCGCGGCGTTCGCCGTCACCGAACAGGGCGAGGAAGGCATTGGTATCGCCGCGGAAATCAGCCGCAGCGTGCAGAAGATCCTCACGCCGGAGGCGCTGATCAAGCTGATTCGCCAGACCGTGGCCGAGGCCTATCAGCAAGCGCCGAGCGTGGTGGTCCTGCTTAACCCCGGCGCGTTGCCCAAGACCTCCAGCGGCAAGCTGCAACGTTCGGCCTGCCGCAACCGCCTGGCCGATGGCAGCCTCGACAGTTATGCCCAGTTTCCTAGTCGCCAGGCGGCGATCGACGAGGCCAGCGGCGAAGCGAGCAGCGAACTGCAAGAGCTGATCGGCCGCATCTGGCGCGAACAGCTGCACGTCGAGCAAGTGGCGAGCGACGATCACTTTTTCCTGCTGGGCGGCAACTCCATCGCCGCGACCCAGGTCGTCGCGCGCCTGCGTGAAGAACTCGGCCTGGAGCTGAACCTGCGCCTGCTGTTCGAGGCGCCGACCCTCGGCGCTTTCGCCGCGCAGGTCGCGCAATTGCAACAGGACGGCGGCCTGGCCCAGGGCGCGATCAATGCCTTGTCGCGTGCCGAGGCGCTGCCTCAGTCCCTGGCGCAGAATCGCCTGTGGATCACCTGGCAGCTCGACCCGCACAGCAGCGCCTACAACATTCCCGGCGGCCTGCGCCTGCGCGGCGAGCTGGACGAAGACGCCCTGCGCGCCAGCTTCCAGCAACTGATCGAGCGTCATGAATCCCTGCGCACGCGCTTTTTCGAGCGCGACGGCCAGGCGCTGCAACAGGTCGAAGCCGCCGGCGAATTCAACCTGCAGGTGATCGACCTCAGCGACTTGCCGCTGGCCGAGCGCGAGGCGCGGGCGCAACAGATCCGCGAGGAGGAAGCCCGTACCCAGTTCGACCTGGAACAAGGCCCGCTGCTCTGGGTGACCCTGGTGCGCCTCGACGACGAAGAGCACCAACTGCTGGTGACCCTGCACCACATCATCGCCGATGGCTGGTCGCTGAATGTGCTGATCGACGAGTTCTCGCGCCTGTATGCCGCCGCCGTGCAAGGCCAGGCGGCGAGCCTGGCGCCGTTGCCGCTGCAATACGCCGACTACGGCAGCTGGCAGCGCCAGTGGCTGGCCCAGGGCGAAGGCGAGCGGCAACTGGCCTACTGGAAACAGCAGTTGGGCGATGAGCACCCAAGCCTGAGCCTGGCCACCGATCACCCGCGCTCGGCGCAGCGGCAACACAGCGCCGCGCGCCACAGCCTGCGCCTGGGGGCGAGCCTGAGCGAAGCCATCCGCCAGACCGCCCAGGCCCATGAATCCACACCTTTCATGCTGTTGCTCACGGCGTTCCAGAGCCTGCTGCATCGCTACAGCGGCCAGCGCGACATCCGCATCGGCGTGCCCAACGCCAACCGTCCGCGCCTGGAAACCCAGGGCCTGATCGGCTTTTTCATCAACACCCTGGTGCTGCGCGCCGAGGTGGATGGTCGCCTGCCATTTAGCGCGTTGCTGGCGCAGACCCGCCAGGCCGCGCTGGAAGCCCAGGCCCATCAGGACCTGCCGTTCGAGCAACTGCTCGAAGCCTTCCCCCAGGCCCGCGAACAGGGTCTGTTCCAGGTCATGTTCAACCACCAGCAACGCGACCTCGGCGCCCTGCGCCGGTTGCCCGGGCTGCTGGCCGAAGAGCTGCCGTGGCACAGCCGCGAGGCCAAGTTCGACCTGCAACTGCACAGCGAAGAAGACCGCAACGGCCGCCTGAGCCTGTCCTTCGACTACGCCGCCGAGCTGTTCGAGGCCGCGACCGTCGAGCGCCTGGCCGAGCATTTCGTCAGCCTGCTGCGCGAGGCCTGCGAGCGTCCGCAGACCGCCATCGCCGACTTGCCGTTGCTCAACCCCTGCGAGCAGGCGCAGCAGCAACAGTGGAGCGAAGCCCCTTGCGCGGCGGCCAGCCAATGGCTGCCCGAGCTGCTCGACGCACAACTGCAACAGACCCCGGAGCGCACCGCGCTGGTGTGGCAGGGCGGCGAGCTGAGCTTCGCCGAGCTGCATGCCCAGGCCAACCGCCTGGCCCATTACCTGCGCGACAAAGGGGTCGGTCCGGATGTCTGCGTGGCCATCGCCGCCGAGCGTTCGCCGCAGCTGTTGATCGGCCTGCTGGCGATCGTCAAGGCTGGCGGCGCCTATGTGCCGCTGGACCCGGACTACCCGGCCGAACGCCTGGCCTACATGCTGGTCGACAGTGGCGTCGAGCTGCTGCTGACCCAGACCCAGCTGCTCGAGCGTCTGCCCCAGGCCGAGGGTGTCAGCGCCATCGCCATGGACAGCCTCAAGCTCGACAGCTGGCCGAGCCATGCGCCGGGCCTGCACCTGCACGGCGACAACCTGGCGTATGTGATCTACACCTCCGGCTCCACCGGTCAGCCCAAGGGCGTGGGCAACACCCATGCGGCCCTGAGCGAACGCTTGCAGTGGATGCAGAACACTTACCGCCTGGATGCCAGCGATGTGCTGATGCAAAAGGCGCCGATCAGCTTCGACGTGTCGGTGTGGGAATGCTTCTGGCCGCTGATCACCGGCTGCCGCCTGCTGCTGGCCGCGCCGGGTGAACACCGCGACCCGCATCGCATCGCCCAGTTGGTGCAGCAATACGGCGTGACCACGCTGCACTTCGTGCCGCCGCTGTTGCAGCTGTTCGTCGATGAGCCGCTGAGCGACGAGTGCGGCAGCCTGCGCCGGCTGTTCTCCGGTGGCGAAGCCTTGCCGGCCGAATTGCGCGACCGGGTGCTGGAGCAACTGCCGAACGTCCAGTTGCACAACCGTTATGGCCCGACCGAAACCGCGATCAACGTCACCCACTGGCATTGCCGCAGCAGCGATGGCGAGCGCTCGCCCATCGGCCGGCCGCTGGGCAATGTGATCTGCCGGGTACTGGATGCCGACCTCAACCCGGTGCCGGCCGGCGTGCCGGGCGAGCTGTGCATTGCCGGGATCGGCCTGGCCCGTGGTTACCTCGGGCGGCCGGGGCTGAGCGCCGAACGTTTTGTCGTCGACCCGCTGAGCACCGAGGGCGCGCGCCTGTACCGCACCGGCGACCGAGTGCGCTGGGCGGCCGATGGTGCGCTGGAATACCTCGGGCGCCTCGATCAGCAGGTCAAACTGCGCGGCTTTCGGGTCGAACCCCAGGAAATCGAAGCGCGCCTGCTGGCCCAGGAGGGCGTGGCCCAGGCCGCGGTACTGGTGCGCGAGACCGCGGCCGGTGCACAGCTGATCGGTTATTACACCGCCACTGCGGATGTGGAAGATGAGGAGGTGCAGATCGCGCGCCTGAAAACCGCCCTGGCCAGCGAGTTGCCGGAGTACATGGTGCCGGCGCAACTGATGCTTCTTTCGGCCATGCCGCTGAGCCCGAGCGGCAAGCTCGACCGCCGCGCCTTGCCGGAGCCGCAATGGCAGGTGCGTGAACACGTCGAGCCGGTCACCGAACTGCAACAACAGATCGCGGCGATCTGGCGCGAGGTGCTGGGGCAGCAGCGCATTGGCTTGCGCGATGACTTCTTTGCCCTGGGCGGCCACTCGCTGCTGGCCACGCAGATCATTTCCCGGACCCGCCAGGCCTGCGACGTCGAGTTGCCGCTGCGGGCCTTGTTCGAAGCCAGCGAGCTGGGCGACTTCGCCGAGCAGGTGCGGCTGATCCAGGAATCCGGCAAGCGCAACCAGCAACAGCCGATCGCCAAGGTCGACCGCAGCGCGCCTGTACCGCTGTCCTATTCCCAGCAGCGCATGTGGTTCCTCTGGCAGATGGAGCCGGACAGCCCGGCCTACAACGTCGGCGGCATGGCGCGTTTCAAGGGCGTGCTGGATGTCGGGCGTTTCGAGGCGGCGCTGCAGGCGCTGATCCTGCGTCACGAAACCCTGCGTACCACTTTCCCCAGCGTCGACGGCGTGGCCCGGCAACGGGTGCACGCTGAAACCGGCGTGCGCATGGCCTGGAAGGACTTCTCCAGCCTGGATGCAGCGGCCCGCGAACAGCGCCTGCAACAGCTGGCCGACAGCGAGGCGCACCAGCCATTCGACCTGGAAACCGGTCCGCTGCTGCGCGCCTGCCTGGTCAAGGCGGCGGAGCATGAGCACTACTTCGTGCTGACCCTGCACCACATCGTCACCGAAGGCTGGGCGATGGATATCTTCGCCCGTGAGCTGAGCGCGTTGTACGAAGCCTTTATCGACGACCGCGACTCGCCGCTGGAACCGCTGCCGGTGCAGTACCTGGACTACAGCGTCTGGCAGCGCCAGTGGCTGGAGTCCGGCGAGCGTCAGCGCCAGCTGGATTACTGGACCGCGCAACTGGGCAACGAACACCCGCTGCTGGAACTGCCGGGCGACCGTCCGCGGCCGCCGGTGCAAAGCCACCAGGGCGAGCTGTACCGCTTCGACCTCAGCGACGAGCTGGCGGCACGGGTGCGCCGCTTCAACGCGGAACACGGCCTGACCCTGTTCATGACCATGACCGCCACTTTGGCCGTGCTGCTCTATCGCTACAGCGGCCAGACCGACCTGCGCATCGGCGCGCCGGTGGCCAACCGCATCCGTCCGGAAAGCGAAGGGCTGATCGGCGCCTTCCTCAACACCCAGGTACTGCGTTGCCAGCTCGACGGGCAGATGAGCGTCGGCGAGCTGTTCGAGCAGGTGCGGCACACCGTGATCGAAGGCCAGTCCCATCAGGACCTGCCGTTCGACCACCTGGTGGAAGCCCTGCAACCGCCGCGCAGCGCCGCCTACAACCCGCTGTTCCAGGTGATGTGCAACGTCCAGCGCTGGGAGTTCCAGCAGAGCCGCAGCCTGGCCGGGATGACGGTCGAATACCTGGCCAACGATGCGCGGGCCACCAAGTTCGACCTCAACCTGGAAGTCACCGACCTCGATCATCGCCTGGGTTGCTGCCTGACCTACAGCACCGACCTGTTCGACGAGCCGCGCATCGCGCGCATGGCGGCGCACTGGCGCAACCTGCTGGAGGCCTTGATCGAGAGCCCCGAGCAGCGCCTGAGCGAATTGCCGCTGCTGGATCGCGCCGAGCAACAGCAACTGCTGGACAGCCTGGGCGTCGAGCCCGGCGAACATCGCCTGGACCAGCGCATCCATCACCTGTTCAGCGAACAGGCGCTGCTGCGCCCGAACGCGCCGGCCCTGACATTCGCCGGGCAGACCCTGAGCTACGCCGAGCTCGACAGCCGCGCCAACCGCCTGGCCTGGATGCTCCGTGAACGTGGCGTCGGCCCGCAGGTGCGGGTCGGCCTGGCCCTGGAGCGTTCGCTGGAAATGGTCATCGGCCTGCTGGCGATCCTCAAGGCCGGCGGCGCCTACGTGCCGCTGGACCCGGAATACCCGCTGGACCGCCTGCACTACATGATCGAAGACAGTGGCATCGGCCTGCTGCTCAGCGACGCGGCGATGTTCCAGGCCCTGGGCCAGCTGCCGCCGAGCGTGGCGCGCTGGTGCCTGGAAGAGGACGGCGCGCAACTGGCCAACTACCCGGCCGGTGAGCTGCCCTTTATCAGCCTGCCGCAGCACCAGGCGTACCTGATCTACACCTCGGGTTCCACCGGCAAGCCCAAGGGCGTGGTGGTGTCCCATGGCGAGATCGCCATGCATTGCCGTGCGGTGATCGAGCGCTTCGGCATGCGCCCGGACGACTGCGAGCTGCACTTCTATTCCATCAACTTCGACGCCGCCACCGAGCGTCTGCTGGTGCCGCTGCTCAGCGGCGCCCAGGTGGTGCTGCGGGCGCAAGGGCAGTGGGACACCGAAGAGATCTGCCAGCTGATCCGCCAGCACCGCATCAACATCCTCGGCTTCACCCCGAGCTACGGCAGCCAGCTGGCGCAGTGGCTGGCGACCCAGGGCGAAACCCTGCCGGTGCGCATGTGCATCACCGGCGGCGAGGCACTGACCGGCGAGCACCTGAGCCGCATCCGCGCGGCGTTCAAGCCGAGCCTGTTCTTCAACGCCTACGGCCCCACCGAAACCGTGGTCATGCCTTTGGCCAGCCTGGCGCCGGAACAACTGGAGGAGGGCGTCGGCAGTGTGCCGATCGGCACGGTGGTCGGTGAGCGCGTGGCCTACATCCTCGACGCCGATCTCGCTCTGTTGCCACAAGGCGCCACCGGCGAGTTGTATGTCGGCGGGGCCGGCCTGGCCCAGGGTTACCACCAGCGTCCGGGCATGAGCGCCGAGCGCTTCGTCGCCGACCCGTTCAGCGCTAAAGGCGGGCGCCTGTATCGCACCGGCGACCTGGTGCGCCAGTGCGCCGACGGTCAGGTGGAATACATCGGCCGGGTCGACCATCAGGTGAAGATTCGCGGCTTCCGCATCGAGCTGGGGGAAATCGAAAACCGCCTGCTGGAACATGAGGCGGTGCGCGAAGCGGTGGTGCTGGCCCTGGACATGTCCGGCGGCAAACAGCTGGCCGGTTATCTGGTGACCGATGTCGCCGAACAGAGTGACGAGCAGCAAGCTGCCTTGCGCGAAGCGATCAAGGCCCAGCTGAAAATCCACTTGCCGGATTACATGGTGCCCACCCATCTGGTCCTGCTGGCGAGCATGCCGCTGACCGCCAACGGCAAGCTCGACCGCCGTGCCTTGCCGGCACCGGACCTGGAACTCAACCGCCAGCAGTACGTGGCGCCGAGCAACGAGCTGGAGCAAACCCTGGCCCAGGTCTGGTGCGATGTGCTGAACCTGCCGCAGGTCGGCCTGCACGACAACTTCTTCGAACTGGGCGGCGACTCGATCCTGTCGATCCAGGTGGTCAGCCGCGCCCGCCAGCTGGGCATTCATTTCAGCCCGCGGGATTTGTTCCAGCATCAGACCGTGCAGACCCTGGCCGCGGTGGCCAGCCGCAGCGAGCAGATTGTTGCCGAGCAAGGCGTGCTCAGCGGCGAGTCGGGCCTGACGCCGATCCAGCACTGGTTCTTCGACAGCGAGATCCCCGAGCGTCAGCACTGGAACCAGGCGCTGCTGCTGGCGCCGACCCAGGCACTCGATGGGCAGTTGTTGGAGCAAGCGCTGCACGCGGTGCTGGCCCAGCATGACGCCCTGCGCCTGCGCTTTACCCAGGTCGACGGCCAATGGCAGGCGATGCATCAACCGTTGTCCGAAGCGCCGCTGCTGGTGCAGATGCATGTGGCGTCTATGGATCAATGTGTTGCGCTGTTCGCCGAGGCTCAGCGCAGCCTCGACCTGGCCAACGGACCGCTGTTGCGCGCACTGTTGGTGGACGGTCCGGATGAGCAGCAACGCCTGTTTATCGCCATTCACCACCTGGTGGTCGACGGCGTGTCCTGGCGGGTGCTGCTGGAGGATCTGCAAAACCTCTACCGCCAGCTTGAAGCTCAGCAGACGCCGCGCCTGCCGGCGAAAACCAGCGCCTTGCGCGATTGGGCGTCACGCCTGCAGGCCTATGCCGGCAGCGAGTCGCTGCGCGAAGAGTTGAGCTGGTGGCAGGACCAACTGGCTGGCCCGGCGGCGATGCTGCCGGTGCAACACGCTGAGGGCGGGCGGCAGAACAAGCATGCCCGGACCGTCAGCGTGAAACTGGATGCCGAGCGCACCCGGCAGTTGCTGCAACAGGCGCCGAGCGCTTACCGCACCCAGGTCAACGACCTGCTGCTGACGGCCCTGGCCCGCGTACTCTGCCGTTGGACCGGCGAGGCTTCGGCGCTGATCCAGCTCGAAGGCCACGGCCGCGAAACCCTGTTCGACGAGATCGACCTGACCCGCACGGTCGGCTGGTTCACCAGCGCTTACCCGCTGCGCCTGACCCCGCTGGCTATAGAGGAAGCGGCCGGGCAGGGCGCCTCGATCAAGGCGATCAAGGAACAGCTGCGCGCCGTACCGCACAAAGGCCTGGGTTATGGTGTGCTGCGCTACCTGGCCGACGCGGCGATCCAGCAGGGCATGGCGGCCTTGCCGCACGCGCCGATCACCTTCAACTACCTGGGCCAGTTCGACCAGAGCTTTGCCAGCGACGCGCTGTTCCGTCCGCTGGACGAGCCGGTGGGCGCCGCCCATTCGCCGGAAGCGCCGCTGCCCAACGAGCTGAGCGTCGACAGCCAGGTCTACGCCGGTGAGCTGGTGCTGCGCTGGACCTTCAGCGGCGAGCGTTTCGACCCGCAGACCATCGACGAGCTGGCCCAGGCCTACCTCGGCGAACTGCACAGCCTGATCGCCCATTGCCTGGAGGACGATGCCGGCGGCCTGACGCCGTCGGACTTCCCCCTGGCGCGCCTGACCCAGGCGCAGCTGGACGCGCTGCCAGTAGCAGCCGGGGTCATCGAAGACGTCTACCCGCTGACCCCGATGCAAGAGGGCATGCTGCTGCACACCCTGCTGGAGCCGGGCACCGGCCTGTACTACATGCAGGACCGCTACCGCATCAACAGCGAGCTGGACCCGGCGCGTTTCGCCCAGGCCTGGCAGGCGGTGGTGGCTCGTCACGAAGCCCTGCGCGCGTCCTTCTGCTGGAACGTCGGCGAAGACATGCTGCAAGTTATCCACAAGCCGGGCGGCACGCCGATCGAGTTCCTGGATTGGAGTGCCGTCGCGCAAGACGAGCAGGAGCCGAAGTTGCAGGCGCTGCTGAAAAGCGAACGCGAGGCCGGTTTCGATCTGCTCGAGCAGGCGCCGTTCCACCTGCGGCTGATCCGCGTGGGGGCCGCGCGCTACTGGTTCATGATGAGCAACCACCACATCCTGATCGATGCCTGGTGCCGTTCGCTGTTGATGAACGACTTCTTCGAGATCTACACCGCCCTGGGCGAAGGTCGCGAAGCCCAGCTCAGCGTGCCGCCACGCTACCGCGATTACATCGGCTGGCTGCAACGCCAGAGCCTGGCCGAGGCGCGCCAGTGGTGGAAAAACAACCTGCAAGGCTTCGAGCGCACCACGCCGATTCCGAGCGACCGGCCGTTCCTGCGTGAGCACGCCGGCGACAGCGGCGGCATGATCGTCGGTGACTGCTACACCCGGCTCGATGCCCGCGACGGTGCGCAACTGCGCGAGTTGGCGCAGCAGCATCAACTGACCGTCAACACCTTCGCCCAGGCGGCCTGGGCCCTGGTCCTGCGGCGCCTGAGCGGTGAGCGTGACGTGCTGTTCGGCGTCACCGTGGCTGGGCGCCCGGTGGAAATGCCGGAGATGCAGCGCACCGTCGGCCTGTTCATCAACAGCATCGCGCTGCGGGTGAAGTTGCCGGAAGACGGTCAGCGCCTGAGCGTGCGTCAATGGCTGGGCGGCCTGCTGGAACGCAACATGGAGCTGCGTGAGTACGAATACCTGCCGCTGGTGGCGATCCAGGAGAACAGCGAACTGCCCAAGGGCCAGCCGCTGTTCGACAGCCTGTTCGTGTTCGAGAACGCGCCGGTGGAAGTCTCGGTGCTGGACCGCGCGCAAAGCCTGAACGCCACCTCGGATTCCGGCCGCACCCACACCAACTTCCCGCTGACCGCGGTGTGCTACCCGGGGGATGACCTGGGGCTGCACCTGTCCTACGACCAGCGCTACTTCGAGCAAGCGACCATCGAGCGCATGCTCGGCGAGTTCAAGCGCCTGCTGCTGGCGCTGGTGCAGGGCTTCCATGGCGACATGGCCGAGCTGCCGCTGCTGGGCGCAGAAGAACAGGACTTCCTGCTCGCCGGCTGCAACCAGAGCGAGCATGACTACCCGCTGGAGCGCAGCTACGTCGAACTGTTCGAGGCCCAGGTGGCGGCCCATCCGCAACGCATCGCCGCCAGTTGCCAGGAGCTGCAATACAGCTACACCGAACTGAACCAGCGCAGTAACCGCCTGGGCCACGCCCTGATCGCCAATGGCGTGGGTCTGGACCAGCCGGTGGCCCTGCTGGCCGAGCGTAGCCCGGACCTGCTGGGCATGATCATCGGCAGCTTCAAGGCCGGCGCCGGCTACCTGCCGCTGGACCCGGGCCTGCCGGGCCAGCGCCTGGGGCGGATCATCGAGCTGAGCCGCACGCCGTTGCTGGTGTGCACCGCGGCCTGCCAGGCACAGGCGCAAGCCTTGCTGGACGAATTCGCCTGCGCCAACCGACCCCGTTTGTTGGTCTGGGAAGAGGTGCAAGCGGCCGATCATTCGCTGGACAACCCAGGCATTTACAGCGGCCCGGACAACCTGGCCTATGTG
Organism: Pseudomonas sp. GW531-T4; assembly: GCF_017349615.1. Classification (NCBI taxonomy): domain Bacteria; kingdom Pseudomonadati; phylum Pseudomonadota; class Gammaproteobacteria; order Pseudomonadales; family Pseudomonadaceae; genus Pseudomonas; species Pseudomonas sp. GW531-T4. The sequence continues at coordinate 36,814 of NZ_JACMZT010000013.1, read as the reverse complement.
ATCTACACCTCGGGTTCCACCGGCCTGCCGAAGGGCGTGATGGTCGAGCAGCGCGGCATGCTCAACAACCAACTGAGCAAGGTGCCGTACCTGCAATTGAGCGAAGCCGATGTGATCGCCCAGACCGCGTCGCAGAGCTTCGACATTTCGGTCTGGCAGTTCCTCGCCGCGCCGCTGTTCGGCGCGCGGGTGGACATCGTGCCGAACGCCATCGCCCATGACCCGCAAGGTTTGCTGGCCCATGTACAGGCGCAGCGCATCACGGTGCTGGAAAGCGTGCCGTCGCTGATCCAGGGCATGCTCGCCCAGGAGTCCATCCACCTTGATGGCCTGCGCTGGATGCTGCCGACCGGCGAGGCGATGCCGCCGGAGCTGGCGCACCAATGGCTGTTGCGTTATCCACAGATCGGCCTGGTCAATGCCTACGGTCCGGCCGAGTGCTCGGATGACGTGGCCTTCTACCGCGTCGACATGGCCTCGACCCGTGGCAGCTACCTGCCGATCGGTACGCCGACCGACAACAACCGCCTGTACCTGATGGATGGCGCGCTGGATCTGGTGCCGCTGGGCGCGGTGGGCGAGCTGTGCGTCGCCGGTACCGGGGTCGGTCGTGGTTACGTCAGCGATCCGCTGCGCACCGCGCAGGTGTTCGTGCCCCATCCGTTCGGTGCCCCGGGCGAACGCCTGTACCGCACCGGCGACCTGGCCCGCCGCCGCGCCGATGGCGTGCTGGAATACGTCGGGCGCATCGACCACCAGGTGAAGATCCGTGGCTACCGCATCGAGCTGGGGGAAATCGAAGCCCGCCTGCACGAACAACCGGAAGTCCGCGACGCGGCGGTCGGCGTGCAGGAAGGCGTCAACGGCAAGCATCTGGTGGGTTATCTGGTGGCCAGCGACTCGGCGCTGAACCCGACGGAACGCCTGGAGCGCATCAAGCAAGGCCTGCGCGCCGAGCTGCCGGAATACATGGTGCCGCTGCACTGGTTGTGGCTGGAACGCCTGCCGCTCAACGCCAACGGCAAGCTCGACCGCAAGGCCCTGCCGGCCCTGGAGATCGGCCAGCTGCACAGCCAGGACTACCTGGCGCCGCGCAGCGAGCTGGAGCAGACCCTGGCCGCTATCTGGGCCGAGGTACTCAAGGTCGAACGGGTCGGGGTCCGGGACAACTTCTTCGAACTGGGCGGGCATTCGCTGCTGGCCACGCAGATCGCCTCGCGGGTGCAGAAGACCCTGCAACGCAACGTGCCGCTGCGGGCGATGTTCGAGTGCAGCACAGTGGAGGAACTGGCGCAGTACATCGACAGCCTGGCGAGCAGTGAAATCAGCGAGGAGAAGGTCGATCGCCTGAGCGATCTGATGGCGGAGCTGGAGGGGCTGTAATCCAGTGTTGTCAGTGCTGGCCCTATCGCGAGCAAGCTCGCTCCTACAGAAGGCGATATGTCCCATGTAGGAGCGAGCTTGCTCGCGAAAAACCTCCAGGCTTGCACGGCCCTTAGGACTTGTCCGATTGACGGCAACCCTTCACCGGCACAGTCTACCGAAGCTTTTTCGCAGCCCACCTGACAGGAGACAGTTGATGCCCTTCGCGACTATTGATGGACAAGCCCTTCACTACCTGGACCAGGGCAGCGGCCCCGCGGTGCTGCTGGCCGGCAGTTACCTGTGGGACCTGAACATGTGGGCGCCGCAGATCGAGGCGCTGTCCCGGCAGTACCGGGTGATCGCCCCGGACCTGTGGGGCCACGGCCAATCCGGCGCGCTGCCGCAAGGCACTGCTTCGCTGGATGACATCGCCCGGCAGGTGCTGGCGCTGCTGGATCATCTTCAGATCGAGCGCATCACCCTGGTCGGCCTGTCCGTGGGCGGCATGTGGGGCGCGCGCCTGGCCCTGGCGGCGCCGCAACGGATCAATGGCCTGGTGCTGATGGACACCTATCTCGGGGCCGAGCCGGAGCCGACCCGCCAGTATTACTTCTCGTTGTTCAAGCAGATCGAAGAGAGCGGGACGATCGCCCCGCAACTGCTGGACATCGTGGTGCCGATTTTCTTCCGTCCGGGCATCGACCCGCAGTCGGCGCTGTACCAGGACTTCCGCGCCGTGCTCGCGGCACTGCCCAGCGAACGCCTGCGCGAAAGCGTGGTGCCCATGGGCCGCATCACCTTCAGCCGCGCAGACCTGCTGTCGCGTCTCAACCAGCTGGACCCCAACACCACCTTGCTGCTGTGCGGCGACCAGGACAAACCGCGCCCACCTTCGGAAACCCGGGAGATGGCCGAGCTGATTGGTTGCCCTTATCAGCTGGTGCCTGAGGCGGGGCATATCTCCAACCTGGAGAACCCGGCGTTTGTCACTGAAGCATTGTTGAAGTTTTTGGCGGAGCGGCATTCCTGCTGATGCCTCGGCGGCGTCTGGGCTGACGTCATCGCGGGCAAGCCTCGCTCCTACAGAAGCCGTATTTTCCCTGGTGGATCGCGGCTTCTGTAGGAGCGGCCGGTCGATGCTCGATTGCCCGCGATTCGATCTCAAGGCTACCACCCGACCCCTCTGCTATAGTCGCGCCCGGCGCAGGTCCAAGCACCTGCGTCGGGCGTTTTCATTCAGGGACAGGGGCCATGACGGAACAGATTTACTGGCGCGATATCGAGGACCTGGCCGGCAACTGGAACGGCCTCGGGGTGGACGTCAAGCGCCCGGCCAGCGGCAAGCCGAACCTGCGCCTGCTCAGTGGCAACAACCGACGCATGCAACTGGTGCTGGGTGACCAGACGCTGCTGTGGGGCAGCATGTCCCGCTGCCTTTACGGCGTGTGGCTGGTACGCAATCACCTGCTGGAGCAATTGCCGCAAACCCTGGTGGGCCCCATCGACTCGCCTCAGGTGGAGCAACAGATACGCCTCGACCCGGCCCTGCGCCTCAAGGCCTGGAGCCGCTTCTTCGTCCAGCAGTTGATGCAGCATCAGCCGGACTTTTTCTACCCCGGCTACTGGCTGGTACGGGCCCTGCGCCCGGAATCCCTCAAGCCGATGCGGCCGTTGCTGAGCGGCACCGAAGCCTGGTACTTCAAGGGCGGTGAAGACGCCCTGAGCCATATGCCGCAGTGGGCGATCTACGGCCGCAACATCCTCGACAACCGGCAACCCGGCGCGGCGCGCTGGGTCGAGTTGGGCGAGAGTGGCGGCGCAGTGGTCGGCCTGCATGCAGTGGACCCGCATTCCGGGCGCCTCAAATGGTGGCGCAAGAAAGCCCGTGAAGGCAGCTTGCCGCCCATCCTGCTGTGGTACGTCAGCGGCCTGAGCTGCCACCTGATTCTCGATGGCCATTACCGCTTGCAGGCGGCCATCGATGAAAACCTTCCACCGCAGTTCCTGGTGCTCAGCTCGCCGCGGCTCTTCAGCTATCGCCCGAACCCGCAAGAGCAGCAGAAGGTGCTGGGGGCCCTGCAGATGCAGATCCAGCGCAAGAACCTGGAGACGGTGCGCTTCAACCAACTACTGATCAGCACCTTCGATGACCGTCCGTATCACGGCTTCGGCAGCCAGTCGTGGGCCGGGATTGCCTCGGAAAAGGTCTGGGTCGATCAGGTCAGCGCCATCCTCAACGAACGGGGAGACACGGACGAACTGGAGAACATCCTTGCCCGCGAAGCACCAGACGAGTTCGCCTGAGCCTTACGCACAAACGCCGAATGCTGACGCCCTTGTAGCCGCTGCCGAGCTCCGCGAGGCTGCGATAGGGCGCGAAGCGGCCGCAAACCAGGCGACGGTATTTTTCCTGACACACCGCATGGGCAGGTTTGGCGCCTGCTACGCAGTCGATCGCAGCCTCGCAGGCTCGGCAGCGGCTACAGGGGGCCGATTCGCTTTCTTTTGTAGGGCATTTCCGGGAAGTGGTTTGCCGCTTGAATACGGGGGGCCTGACGCACTAGCCTGCACAGGTCATTGCGAAATCAATGGCCGGATGTGCAAGTCCGAAACATATCGGGAACGTACGAAGACCCAGAAGTATTTGCTGGGTGTTCATATCCACTGTGTTGAGGACCGCATCCATGAAAAAGCCAATCCCTGTATATCGTTACCCTGAGTTGAAAACCGCCAATCAAACCTTGCGTCAGGCGCTGGCCAGTTCGCCTCCTGAAGCATTTGATTCTCTCCACGCCACTACGGCAGGGCCGGTAGGTCCGGATTCTCTTTTTTGTGTACGCGAAGGCATCAGCGCCGAAGAAGCCCTGGTGCATGTGTCGTTGCTGCTCAAATGCGCTGAAGAAGTCAGCGATGAAATCACCGAACGCGGCAGTGGCCTGGAGCGTGGGTTGATCTGGTCGATGGTCCATTCCGTGGAAATGGCCAGGGCGGTGGTGGATGCGTTGCTGGATGGGCGCGGCGCCCGTTGAGTCGTTTTTGAAGCGTTCATCCTGAGCGGGCTCGCCCCACAGGGGCCTGATCGTTGTTTCACAATCAGGTATCTGTGGGGGGCGAGCGCGTTCACCAAATATCTTCAGGTCAGCGTCAGGCGCTGACAGTGTTCAACGTTAGGCCTGCTCTTCCAGAGCATTCAGTTTTGCCAGAAAGGCAGCGGGCCCCATTCTTTGCAGCGGGAATTTGCCGCGACTCACCGCATCGAAATAGCGCAGCGACCCCCAGAGGTCAAAATCCCCGACCAGATAGACCCGACGTTTGGCCCGGGTGAGGGCAACGTTCAACAGGTTGGGTTTGGAGGCGGCCCACTGCGCCGCTCCCGCATGCTCGGGGTCTGCCCCCAGCAGCATGAACACGGTGTCTTGTTCCTTGCCCTGGAAGGTATGCACGGTGCCGATGGAGGCTTTCAACCACTGTTTCAACTCGCCCGCGGGTAATTTCGGGCGATGGTTGGGCCTGGCCCAGGCCGCCGCGCGTATGGCTTTCTGCAGGGCCAGGCGCACGGCCTTGAACGGCGAGATCACGTACAGCTGCGGCAGTTCTCCATCGCGCAGGTACAGCTGCCCGAGAAGATCGACCATGAACTCGATCTGCCTGGGGACGACCTGTTTGTGTTCGACATGGCCAGGGATATCGACCCAGCAACTGGAGCTGTACACCGGGGCGTCCTGTTCGGCGTGGGCGTTGGGCAGGCCAAAGACCATCTTGTTACCGTAGGCGATCTGGTTCGACAGGCTGAACATGGGTTCGATGCAGCGTCTGTGGACCCTCAGCGGGCTGCCGATCCACAGCTCTTCATCGGTGTCGTTCTTGAACACGCTGCCATAGCGATTGTTCTGGTCCGCCAGGCTCTGGACCGACACGCGATTGGGGGCGAAGGTATCGTTTGCCGTGTGCGCCGATAGCTGGCCCAGTGTCTTGACCAGGCGTTGCGGCAGGGTAAAGACCGGCTCGATTTGCAGGGGGTCGCCCACCACCATGGCGCGCTGCGCCCGCCACAAGGCACCGACGGCGGCCTGGGGCACGGCTTGCCCTGCCTCGTCGATGTACAGCCAGCCCAGAGAGCCGGCACCCAGCCCACGGAACTGGTTGCCAAAGGAGGCAAAGGTGCTCGAGACCACCGGGATCACCATGAACAGGCTTTGCCAGAGCACCTGGGTCAGTCGCTCATCCTCGGGTGTCTTGTTGCTCAGCAACAGGCTGATGGCTGCAAGGTTGGCGCTGAAGCCCTTGCCGTTCGAGCCTGAGGGCGCGACCTCGGCAAGCCAGGCCTCATGCAGGGTCAACGCCGCGGCGAACACGGTCGAGCGCAATCGGTTGAGCGCGGCATCATGCCAAAGCCCATTGATCTGGAAGTCGCTGTTCTCCAGCTCACTCAGCTGGCCTGGCAGGTTCGGACGGCCCAGGCGGCTGGCGAAATCGTCCAGGCATTGGCACTTGCTTTGCCATTGCGCTTTACGGGCATCGAGTTCGCTTTTACAGAACAGCAATGCGGTTTGCGCGCTTTCAAGTTCCGGTCTCAGGCTATTGTTCAGAAGGCTTTTCGCGCGGTTGATCTCTTCATGCGCCAGACGCTGGAGCCGGGCATTTTCCAGTTGTTCATTACGGTGGGTTTTAGCTGCTTGAGTATTGAACAAACGCTTCCACCAGACCGGACGACTGCGATCTATCAGGCGCTCCAGTTCCTGCAGGCTGCTCAGGTGTTGCGCCGTTGCTTGAAGTTGCTGTTGCTGGCGGTCGAGGGCTTGCTGGGCGGACGCCCTGGTCTGTTCGGCCTGATTGAATGACTGCTGTTGAGGGTGCAGGAAGGCCGGCTCATCGGTAGCCGCCATTTCTTCCAGCAGGCTGGCGTAGCGGGCTCGCTCCTCCAGCGCCTTGCTGACCTCCTCGTCGGCTTTTTTGAAGGCTGCGCAGGCCTCCTTGAAAGTGAGGCCCTTATAGTCATCCACCCATTGCCGAATCGTCAGGGGCGGATTGGGCTCGGTGGTGTCTACCGGGTTGAAAAACAAACGTTCCTGCAGGGCTTTTCGGTTGCTGCTGTTACCGAGTGCGGCGCAGATCAACCCCCAGGGTTTGTCCTCATCGGACAGGGGGCTGATGCTGCCATCGCTTTTCTGGGCAGCAATCTTATGGGCGACCGGTTGCAGGTACTGCACGTTGCTCCAGCATTTTCCCAGGGATTTGCGTTTGGGCAGGTCCCGGGAAATGTTTTCCACGGCGGCATTGTTGGAGGAGGCCACCACCATTTCATAGCCGGTCAGCTCAGGCTTGAGCGCGCGGATGGTGTAGGTATTCGGCATGCCCTTGAAGGTGACCTGCGGTTTTTTCCCGCCAACAAAAGCGTCTGCCGCCTCGCTGTATCCCGCCAATACCCGCGCTCGACGAACAATGTTCTCGGCGAACATGTCGCGCAATAAGGTCGTTTTGCCTGTCCCGGGTGGTCCGTTAACGGAGAACACCCCGCTGTTTTCCAAGGTGCCGAGCGCGGTATTGATCGCGAACTGTTGCATCAGGCTCATGGCATGGCCGGGCTCATCCGGCCAATGCCCGGGGTTTATGCATTGCGGTTGCAGGGCCTGGTAAATGGCCGTGCGGCCATGATCGGTATACAGGTCGATTCTTTTGCTCGGGTCGGCTTCGCCCAGGTACTGAAGCAAAGGCAGCGGCTGCTCTGCGCGCTGCAAGCTGGCGATCGCACGCTCGATGTCTTTTATGAAAAAGCTGTTGAGAATGTCGATCTCGGTATCGGGTTCTTCTTCATCCTCGACTTCCGGTGCCTGTGCCGCAGAGAGTTGGGTGAGTGGTTTCTCGACCTTGGGCTGGGTCAGGACTTGAAGCAATGCGACCGCGGTACCGCTGTTCTGCTCAGGCGTGAAACTGGCCCAGTTGCACAGCAGTTGATGTAAATGCAGGACTTCCTCAGCCATCAAGCTCGGGTCATCGTTTTGCTGGCGCTGTCCATGGAAGTTGTGCAACAGTTTGATCAACTGCTCCTTGGCGTCTTCGAAGGCTTGATGGCCAAGAGCGCCAAGCCCTTTGCTCACCGTTTGCCCCAGGGCCCAGGGAGCCGTCGACAGTGACACGGCATCCAGTTGCGGGACGGCTTGAGCGTTGAGCTTGATCTTGGCAAAGCACGTCAGCCCTTCAAGCTCCACCCGTTCCTGCTCTTCATAGAAGGTGTTCTCGTCTACCGATAAAGCGGCCAGGTGCGGTTCGCAAAGAGCCGCAATGACGGAGGCATCAAAGACTCCGATGTAGAGGTTGAAGCCTTTGACTTGAAGGTCGTCGGGGATGGAAAAGTTGCGCCAGCGGCTGTCCTTGCTCTGCTGGAGATCTTCCTGGGAGAGCCATCGGGTCTCCCATTCCTTGAAGTCCTCGACATATTTCTCGAGGGCATAAGGTAGAAAGAACTCCACCTTGTGCCAGTAGTCGAGAATGTCTAAAAGCCTAGCTTGTCCTTGAGCTATCAAAACGTCACTTCCCTGTCTGCGTGAATAAAGGCAGTAGTGTAACGCTGTCGGTAAGGCTAAAGGCCATTACGGGTCAGGTCTTGGCGCATCTCATTCATTTAGGCCCGAGAATCTTCACCAGCTTGCCTGGCGCCGGCGCGCCTTGTTGCTGTTGCAGTTCACCCTGGTCGTCCATGTAGAAGATCGCCGGGGTGGCGGACAGCTCCAGTTCGTCCATCAGCGCCATGTTGGCGTCGAGCTTGGCCTGGACTTCGGCGGGGATCTTGTCCAGGGGTTTGAGGCTGCTGCCCTTGCCGGCTTTTTCGTGGTCTTGCAGGGCTTTTTGCGGGTCTTTGGCGGCCAGCAGGGCGGCGGATTTGCCCGGGCTGTCTTCGCGGATGATGCCGACCATGATGTGCCGCAACTGGACCTTGCCGGCGTTCACCCAGGGCCGCGCCTGTTCCCAGAACATGTTGCAGTAAGGGCAGTTGGGGTCGCTGAACAGGTAGACCACGCGTGGCGCGTCGGCCTTGCCGTCGGCGATCCAGTTGCTCTTTTCCATCTTGGCCCAGACTTCCTTGGCCATTGGCGCATACACCAGTTTCTGCAGCGGCTCGGCGCTCAGGTCCTTGCCGTCGGCGTCGTACAGGTTGCCCAGCAGCACATGCTTGCCGTCCGGGGTCAGGTACAGGGCCATGCCACGGTTCTGGTACTGCGCGGCATAACCCTTGAGGCCGTCCGGGGCGTCGAAGCGGCCGACGATCTTGGCGCCTTTGGCTTCGATGTTCTTGATCGCCTGGGGCAGTTCTTCGGCGTGCAGCAGCGGTACCTGGAGCAGGGCCGCGCCCAGGGACAGGCTCAGCAGGTGGCGGATGAAGGGCATGGCAGTTTCCTTGAAGGGGCGGCCTGCGTGGCCGTGGTCGAATGCGGTCGGTCGAAATGTTCCAGGGCGCGGGCCAGGCTGGCCTCGGACAGCTCGCCCAGGTGGCTGCCGAGCATGCGCCCGTCAGCGCTATAGAACAGCGTAGTCGGTAGCGCCATGGAGCCCACGGCCTGGCCCAGGCGGCCGCTGCCGTCGAACAGCACGTTGTTCAGGTTGAGGTCCTGGGTGGCCAGGAAGGTGCTGACGCTCTGCATGCTTTCGGCCTGGTTGACGAACAGGAAGGTCAGGTCCGGGCGCTGCTGCTGGGCTCTTTCCAGCACCGGCATTTCCCGGCGGCAGGGCGGGCACCAGGTGGCCCAGAGATTGATCACCAGGGGCTTGCCCTGGTAGCTGGTCAGTTGCACGGTGCCGCCGTCGGCGTTGCGCAGGGCGATCTCCGGCAGCCGTGTGCCTTGTTCGAAAATGCCCAGGGACAGGGTGGCGAGCAGCCAGAAGGCCAGGCCGCTGCCGACCCCGGCGCCCAGCGGCTTGCGCAGGGCCGGGCGGCGCCAGCCCCAGGCGAGGGCGGCCAGCAGCAGGACGATCGCCCCCGGCCAAGGGAGAAAACCACCGTCGCGCAGGTCGATGATCTGCCACAGGTCGTGGCGGTAATGCTTCCAGTAGGCGACCACGAAGCCGATGCGCGCTGCCAGCATGCCCAGCAGGAACAGGCCGAACAGCACCGATTCCGGGTTCTCGCCACCGCGCTTGGCGACTCGCCAGCCAACCAAGGTGGCCAGCGCCAGGGCACTGATCAGCAGCAGGTGGTTGAGCGCGATGGCAAAGGTGCCGATGGTAAAGGTCAGCATCAACGGGCTTCTCGGGTAGCGGTCCAGCGTTGCAGGAAGCCAGCGGCGTCTACCTCGCCGGTAATCCGCTGGCTGCGTCGTTCTTCGCCGTCCGGGCCGATCCACAGCAGGCTCGGCGGCCCCGGCACTTTATACCGGTTGAGCAGTTCGCGGCTGGCGGCGTTGTCGGCCGTCACGTCCAGGCGCAGCAAGCGCACGTCTTTCAGGGCGTCGAGGACCTGGGGTTGGCCGAACACCTGTTTCTCCATGATCTTGCAGGACACGCACCAGTCAGCGTAGTAGTCCAGCAGCACCCACTGGCCCTGGGCCCTGGCGGCGTCGAGAGCGCCTTGCAGGTCGGCCGGCGCCTTGACGGTGGTGAAGGCGTCGTGGGCGCTGACCGCCGCCACGGCATTGCCGCCGCTGTAGACCTTCAGCGGTCGCCACAGGTCGTCGCTGCCACCGGCGGCGCCCACCAGCAGCAGGCTGCCCCACAGGCCGAACACCACCGAGCCGGCGCCGAACAGGTGCCCGGCGCGCCCGGCGGCACGCATCTGATACCAGGCGGTGTAGGCCAGGACCAGCGCCAGCGCGCCCCACAAGCCGATCCACAGCGACTCGTCGAGCACCGGGCGCAGCAGCACGATGGCGGTACCGAGGAACAGGAAGCCGAACACGCCCTTGAGCAGGTTCATCCACGGACCGGGCTTGGGCAGGAAGCGGTTGCCCAGGGTCACCAGCAGCAACAGCGGCAGGCCGATGCCCAGGCCCATGACGAACAGGATCAGCCCGCCATGCAGGGCGTTGCCGCTCTGGGCGATGTACAGCAGGGCGCCGGCCAGCGGCGCGGTCATGCACGGGCCCACCAGCAGGCCGGACAGGGCGCCGAGCACCCCGGCGCCGACCAGGCTGCCACCGCGGCGCGAACGGCTGGCGTTTTCCAGGCGGTCGCGCAGGGCCGCCGGCAGTTGCAGCTCGAAGAAGCCGAACATCGGCAACGCAAGGATCACGAACACCGCGGCAAAGCTGCCCAGCAGCCAGGGCTGTTGCAGCAGGGCTTGCAGATTGGCGCCGAGCAGCGCGGCCAGTACGCCCATGGCGGCGTAGACCAACGCCATGCACACCACATAGCTGCCGGCCAGGGCGAAGCCGCGACGCGGGCTGGCGCCGCTGCCTACCACCAGGCCGGCGAGGATCGGCAGCATCGGCAGCGAGCAGGGGGCGAAGGCCAGCAGCAGGCCGAGGCCGAAGAACACCAGCAGGCTCCAGCCCAGGGCCCGCTGTTGCAGGCCGCTGGCCAGGACCTGGTCGCTGGCCTCAGGGGTATTGGTTGCATTGGCGGCGGCCGGGCTGCCGCCCAGGTCCACTTCCAAAGATTGCGGCGGGTAGCACAGGCCGGCGTCGGCGCAGCCCTGCCAGCCGAGCTTGACCTTGCCGGTGGCGCCGGCGGGGATTTTCAGTTCCAGGCCCTGGCGATACACCTGCTGCGCGCCGAAGAATTCGTCACTGTGGGCCTCGCCCTCGGGCAGCGCCGGTTTTTGCGCGTCCGCCAGGCCGTCGAATCTCAGCCGCTGCTGATACAGGTAATAACCATCGGCGATTTGCCAGAACAGCTGGGTTTCCCCCGAGGCCAGGCGTTCGGAGGTGAAGACGAAGGCTTTGCCGACCGGGAGAAAGTCGGGTTTGACCTCGAACGGGTTGTTACCCGCCTGGGCCAGGCCCGACAGCAGCATGAACAACAGGATGAACAGACGACGCATGGAAAAGCCTTAAACCGGTGCAAGTGGGGGGCACAATGGCCGATGGCGATTAACCGATGATTAACCCTGCACGCCTTGTGACACTGGCGGTGCGGGCATAATGTCGGCTTAATCGGCGATAGTTTTAATGCACCCCTTTTCTACAGGTTTCACCATGCACGTACTGGTCTGTGAAGATGATGAACTGATTGCCAGCGGGATCGTGGCCGGCCTCACGGCCCAGGGCCTGACGGTCGAACACGTGGCCACCGCCTCGGCGGCGCGGGCCATGCTCGGCGTGGCGGAGTTCGACGTGATGGTGCTCGACCTCGGCCTGCCCGACGAAGACGGCCTGAAGCTGCTCAAGCAGCTGCGCCACAACGGCCTGGAAATCCCGGTGCTGATCCTCACCGCGCGGGACTCGGTCAGCGACCGGGTCGACGGCCTGCAGGCCGGCGCCGACGATTACCTGCTCAAGCCCTTCGACCTGCGGGAACTGGCGGCGCGCCTGCACACCCTGTTGCGCCGGGTGGCGGGGCGCAGCGTCAACCTGATCGAACACGGCCGCCTGACCTACGACCCGAGCACCCGCGAAACCCTGCTCGGCGGCCAGCCGGTGGACCTGTCGCGACGCGAGCAGTCGCTGCTCCAGGCACTGCTGCACAACCGCGGCCGGGTGCTGTCCAGCGAACAGCTCAAGGACAGCGTCTACGGCTTCAACGACGAACTGGAAAGCAATGCCCTCAACGTGCACATCCACCACCTGCGACGCAAACTCGGCAATGGCATCGTCGAGACCGTGCGCGGCCTGGGCTATCGCCTGGGGCCGGCGGATGGTGGGGAGGAGTCGTAAGTGATGAGCCTGCGTTTGCGCCTGAGCCTGACCATCGGCGCGGCCTTCGTGCTGATCTGGGCACTGGCCGCGGCCTGGATGTTCAGCGACTTGCGCAACCAGATGATGTTTTCCCTCGACCAGCGCCTGGTGGCTTCGGCGCGCATGGTCGCCGGCCTGCTGGAACAATTGCCGCCGTTGTCGAGCAAGGGCGAGGGCACTCATTTCAGTGCCGAACAGCTGAACATTCCCGGGGGCATGGCCTGCCAGGTCAGCTCCCTGCGCGGCGAGATTCTTGCCCGCAGCCATAACCACCCCGACGAGAAACTCGAAGCCGAACGCATGGGCTTTCACGACCAGATGATCGATGGCGTGCGCTGGCGCAGTTTCACCCTGGCCCGGGGCGACCTGCGCATCACCACTGCCGATCGGCAGGTCGAGCGCGAGGCGTTGAACATGTCGGTGCTGCTGGCTGCCTCGGTGCCAGTCGGCGTGGCGTTGCTGGGCTGCCTGTGGTTGCTGTGGCTGGGGATCGGCCAGGGCCTGGCGCCGCTGAACCGCATGCGCGATGCCTTGATGCGCCGTAGCGCCGACTCTCTGGAGCCGTTGCAGATCCAGCCGCTGCCCAGCGAGTTGCGGCCGTTGCTGGAAACCCAGAACCAGCTGTTCCAGCGCATCGGCAAGACCATCGAGCGCGAGCGCCGCCTGACCGGCGACGCTGCCCATGAGTTGCGCAGCCCGCTGACGGCGATCAAGACCCACCTGCAAGTGGCGCGCATGACCGACGGCGCGGCCCGCGATCAATCCCTGGCGCGCGCCGAAGAAGGCGCCGACCGTCTGCACCGGACCCTGGAGCAACTGCTGTTGCTGGCACGGGTCGAAGGCAGCCTGTCGTTCGAGGACGGCGTGCAGTGCAATGCCGAACAGGTGGCGAAAACCGCGATCCAGGACGCCGCCAGCGGTGCCCGGCAACGGATCCGGCTGCATATCGACGAGCGGGTGTCGGCGGCACCGCTGGAAATGCCCTCGGTGCTGGCCATCGCCGCGCTGCGCAACCTGCTGGACAACGCCCTGCGTCATACCCCGAGCGATGCGCCGGTGGAGCTGAACCTGGAAGCCCTCGGCAACCGCGTGCGCTTCCAGGTGCGCGACCATGGCAGCGGCATTCCCGAGGATGATTTGCAGCACCTGACCCAACGCTTCTGGCGCAACGGCCAGAGCACCGGCTGCGGCCTGGGCCTGGCCATCGTCCAGGCGATTGTCCAGCGCTGCGGTTGCGTGCTGCATTTCGACAGCCGGCCGGATGGCTTGCGGGTCGAGCTGACCATGCCGCTGCAATCGACCTGACGCCCTCATCGCGGGCAAGTCGGATCGCCGCCCGCTCGCTCCTACAAAATCCTGTAGGAGCGAGGCTTGCCCGCGATGACGTCTTGATGTCCACCACCACCTTCGTGGTTGATACGCAATAAACCTCTCCCAGGTGTAAATCCTCTCGTCGCTGATGCGTTTCCAGAACAGGAAAACCTGCGAGTGCGCGCTGAACCGGCTGCGTACCTGTGTGGTGTGCGGTTTCGCTCAACTCATCAGCGTGAGGATTCGAGAGATGTCAGTTGCTACCAGCCTTGTCGACGATCAGCCCGCGCGGACCAGTGCCGCGCCGGCCGAAACGCTTTACCAGTTCACCGAATCGCCGTTGCTGGCCCGGCAGAACCAGCAGGAATCCAATGCCCGCAGCTACCCGCGGCGCATTCCCCTGGCGCTCAAGCGCGCGCGCGGGATTCATGTCGAGGACGTCGAAGGCCGGCGCTTCATCGACTGCCTGGCCGGTGCCGGGACCCTGGCCCTGGGCCACAACCACCCGGTGGTGATCGAGGCGATCCAGCAGGTGCTGGCTGATGAGCTGCCGCTGCTGACCCTGGACCTGACCACGCCGGTCAAGGACCAGTTCGTCCAGGACCTGTTCGGCCTGCTGCCGCCGGCCCTGGCCGCCGAGGCGAAAATCCAGTTCTGCGGCCCCACCGGCACCGACGCGGTGGAGGCGGCGTTGAAGCTGACCCGTACCGCCACCGGCCGCAGCACCGTGCTGTCGTTCCAGGGCGCCTACCACGGCATGAGCCAGGGCGCCCTGAGCCTGATGGGCAGCCTGGGGCCGAAGCGGCCGTTGGGTGCGCTGCTGACCAATGGCGTGCAGATCCTGCCGTTCCCTTACGACTACCGCTGCCCGTTCGGCCTGGGCGGCGAAGCAGGGGTGAAGGCCAACCTGAGCTACCTGGAAAACCTGCTGAGCGACCCGGAAGCCGGCGTGCAACTGCCGGCGGCGATCATCGTCGAGGCGGTGCAGGGCGAGGGCGGGGTGATTCCCGCCGACCTCGACTGGCTGCGCGGTGTGCGTCGCATCACTGAAAAGGCCGGTGTGGCCTTGATCGTCGACGAGATCCAGAGCGGTTTCGGCCGTACCGGCAAGATGTTCGCCTTCGAGCACGCCGGGATCATCCCGGATGTGGTGGTGATGTCCAAGGCCATCGGCGGCAGCCTGCCGATGGCGGTGGTGGTCTACCGCGACTGGCTCGACACCTGGCTGCCGGGCGCCCATGCCGGCACTTTCCGTGGCAATCAGATGGCCATGGCCACCGGTTCCGCGGTGATGCGCTACCTCAAGGAACACAAGGTGGCCGAGCATGCCGCCGCCATGGGCGAGCGCTTGCGCGAGCACCTGCGGATCCTGCAGCGCGACTTCCCGCAGATGGGCGACATTCGCGGGCGGGGCCTGATGCTGGGGATCGAGCTGGTGGACCCGGCCGGCGAGAAAGACGCCCTGGGCCATCCGCCGCAGTTCAGCCGCCTGGCGCCGCTGGTGCAGCGTGAATGCCTCAAGCGCGGGTTGATCCTGGAAATGGGCGGGCGCCATGGCAGCGTGGTGCGTTTCCTGCCGCCACTGGTGATCACCGCGGCGGAGATCGACCAGGTGGCGGATATTTTCAGCCGGGCTTTGGCGGCGGCGGTCGCCAGCCTCTAATTTTCCACGGGCCTCGAACGTTCCTTATTCACAACCGCTGCGCGCTCGGCGCAGCGAGCCTTACAGCGATGGAGACACGTAATGACTTCAGTATTTGACCGCGAGGACATCCTCTTTCAGGTAGTGGTCAACCATGAGGAGCAGTATTCGATCTGGCCGGACTACAAGGCTGTGCCACAAGGCTGGCGCACCGTGGGCAAGAGCGGCTTCAAGAAGGAGTGCCTGGCCTACATCGAAGAGGTATGGACCGACATGCGCCCGCTGAGCCTGCGGCAGAAGATGGACGCCCAGGCGGCCACCAACTGATTACCCCGCCGCTGTAGCCGCTGCCGAGCCTGCGAGGCTGCGATCGACTGCGCAGCAGGCGCAAAACCTGAGAATGCGTTGGGTCAGGATAATCGCGTTGGCCCCATTGCGGCCGCTTCGTCGGAATGCCGCCCAGCCCGATCGCAGCCTCGCCAGGGCTCGGCAGCGGCTACAGGGAGTGTGGGGATGTGGAAAGCCCGCTGGAGATACAGTCCTGCGGGCTTTTTTTGTGGGCGTCAGATCGGGCGCTTGATGGCTTGCAAGGTGTAGCTCAATGGCAGGCGCAAGGGCGCTTCCTTGAGGTGCCATTCGCCGTGTTCGTCACAACGCATCTGCCCGGGCAGGGCGTCCCAGGGGATGCTCTGGTGTTCCACCAGGCCGCTGATCTGCAGGTCGTGCTTGAGCAGCGCGCTGACGATTTCCCCCAGGCCGTGGTTCCACGCATGGGTCACCGTGGCCTTGAGCGGCCGGTCGGTGCTGACGTAGGTGCTGTCGTCGTCCCACACCAGCGGTTCGCTGTGCTCGAAGTAGGGCAACTCCACCAGCAGCGTATCCTCGCGCCTTTCGTCCAGGGCCCAGAGCATCGGGTGGCCTTCACGGATAAACAGCCGGCCACCGGGCTTGAGCAGTTCGCTGACATTACGCGCCCAGGTATCGACGCTGGGCAGCCAGCACAGGGCACCGATACCGGTGTAGACCAGATCGAAGGCTCCCTTGGGCAGTACTTCGGAGGCCTTGTAGACGTCGGACTCGACGAACTCGATAGCCGTACCCGTGCGCGCCATCAGGCTGCGGGCTTCGGCCAGGGACGCGGGGGAGAAATCCAGCCCGGTCATCCGCGCGCCGAGGCGCGCCAGCGACAGGGTGTCGGTGCCGATATGGCATTGCAGATGCACGCCGCGCAGGCCGCTGATGTCGCCCAGCAGCGGCAGGTCGAAACGCACCACCTCGGACAGGTGCCGCGGGTCGTCGACAAACATCTGTACCTGATAGTCCGGCGAGGCCGCGTGCAGCGGTGCGCGCTCGTCCCAGTTGGCCTGGTTGAGCTTGAGGTAGTCACTCATGGCGGGGCTTCCTGTCCGTTCAAGGGAGCAGCAGGCTAGCACCGGCGACGCGGGCGATTCTTGGGGGAATTTGTAAGCCGCGCCATTTCCCCTGTAGGAGCGGGTCAGGTTTTCGGAGCGAGGGCGCTGGTGATCTGGCTGATGTTGCTCTCCAGCTCCGCCAGCGGGTCGGCGCTGTCGGTTTGCAGCACCAGCAACTGGCTGCCGGCGGCGCTGATGGCGGCCTTGATCGCGTCGGACGGCTGGCGGTGATGCAGGACGATGGTCACGTCGTTGTCCTTGAGCCGGGCTTGCAACTGCTGCAGCGCTTCGGCCGTCCACTCGTTGTCGGCGCGGGCGTCGACCTCCAGCAGTTCCAGGTTGAGCCCGCTGACCAGATAACCGAAGTGGTCGCTGAGGCTGAGCACGCTGAGGTTGTCGGCGTTGGCCAGTTGCCCCTCGGTATCGGCGCTGAGCTTGAGCAGGCGTTGCTTGAGGCTGGCCAGGTTGGCGTCGATCTTCGGCTTGGCGGCGGGGGCCAGGCGCACCAGATCGGCGGCCAGCACATCGGCCATGCGCCCTAAATTGTTGCTCGACAGCCACGGCTGGCTGTTCAGGCCATCGCTCTTACCGGGTTGCAGGGCCACCCCGGGCAGGGCGCCGTCCACCGGGCGCGCGGCATCGACTTCGACGATGCGGATGTTGCTGCGCCGCGCGTTGGGGTACAGCGGGTCGTCCGGCCAGATCGAGCGCAGGCCGATCACCGCGTCGGCGTCGAGGGCCAGCTTGTGCAGCGCCGGGGCGCCGCGGCCGGTGAAGTAGGCGGTCTGGCGCGAGCCCGGCAGGTTATCGGGGGCGGCGCGCTCGAGCTGCACGTCGGTGCCTTGCAGCAGCAACTGGCCGAGGCCGAAGGTCACCGGCAGCGAGGCCAGTACGGTCAGCGGCTTGTGTGAGCTGGCGCTGTGCAGCGCCGTGGTGCCCAGGCTCTGGTTGGCGGTGACGCGCATGGGTTCGAAACGGTCCGGCTGGGCCAGGGCCGGAGCGCTGCTCAGCCCGGCCAGGGCGAGGGTCAAGGGTAGTGTCAGGTGACGTAATGAACTGTGCATTTATCCGATATTCCCTTTGAGGCTGGGGACAATGCCGCGGGCAATGGCGGCCAGGGCGAAGGCGACACCGGCCACCAGGATGATCGCAGCGCCGGAGGGCACCGGCAGGTCGAAGAGGATCGGCAGCAGGATGCCGCACAGGGTGCTGACCGTGGCGATCAGCACCGAGATCCAGAAAAAGCCCTTGAGCGACTGGCTCAACAGGCGCGCGGCCGCCGCCGGAATCACCAGCAGGGCGCCCACCAGGATCGCGCCTATGACTTTCACCGCGGCCACGGTGATCAGGGTCACCAGGATCACGAACAGGTAGTCCAGGGTCTTCACCGCGACGCCGCGCACTGCCGCCAGTTGCGGGTTGAAACTGGCCAGCATGATGCGGTTGTACAGCGGCAGGCTCAGGCCCATCACCAGGGCGCCGACGATCAGCAGCACCAGCAGGTCGTTGCCGTTGACCGTGAGCACCGAACCGAACAGCACGTTCTCGAGGATGTGCACGTTGATCTTGCCGGCGAGGATCAGCAGCAGGCTGGCGCCCAGGGCCAGGGACACCGAGAGGAACACGCCGATCAGGGTGTCCGGCGCCAGGCCGGTGCGGTTGCGCAGGTAGTTGAGCAGGATGCCGAACAACAGGCAGTAGCCGAACAGGCTGCCGTACGGGCCGGTGTAGGGCTCGCCGAGCAGAATGCCGATGGCCACGCCAGTCAGGGCCGCATGGCCTACCGCTTCGGAGAAGAAGGCAAAGCGCTTGACCACCACCAAGGTGCCCAGGCCGCCGAGCACCGGGCCGATCAGCAATCCGGCGAGCAGGGCGTTGACCACAAACCCATAGGCCAGGGTTTCCGGCAGGTAACCGGAGGAGGCCCAGCCCTGGATCATCAGACGAAAGGCTTCGTAACTCATCAGGCAACACTCCCGCTGACAATGTCCGCGCTGCGCGGGTGGGTGGAAAACAGCGTCAGCAGGCGTTCCGGGGTCAGCGCCTGTTGCGGCTGGGCGTCGAACAGCACCCGGCGATGCAGGCCGGTGACCCGGTCCGCCAGGCGGCCGACCGCTTCCAGGTCGTGTTCGATCCACAGCAGGGTGATCCCGGCCTGGCGCCAGTCGCCGAGCAGGCGCTCGAAGACCTGGATGCCGGCCTCGTCGAGGGCCGACATCGGTTCGTCCAGCACCAGCAGTTGCGGCGCCGGGATCAGCCCCTGGGCCAGCAGCACCCGCTGGCGTTCGCCGCCGGACAGGGCGCCCATGCGCCGCTTGCGTTTGTCCTGCATGCCGACCCGCTCCAGGGCCTCGCCTATGGCCGCGGCGTAATGCCGGCTGAGGCCGAGGAAAGCCGGGCGGCGCTGGCACATGGCGGCCATGAAGTCATCGACGGTCATCGGCAGGCCGCGATCGAACTCCAGGGCTTGCGGCACATAGCCGATCACCCCCGGTTCGCCCGGCCAGTGCAGGCTCAACCGGCCCTGGTGGGGCATCTGCCCGAGCAGGGTCTTGATCAGCGAGCTCTTGCCGCCACCGTTGGGGCCCACCAGGGCATGTAGGGTGCCGGGCTGCACCTTGAAGCTGACGTTGTCGAGGATGGTGGTGCGGCCCAGGGTCAGGCTGACCTGGTCGAACTCGATGGACGGGCCGCGGGCCAGGCTGTGCAGGGCGGTCATGCGCCGGCCTCCTGGATCGCCCGGACCACGGTGTCGAGGTTGCCGGCCATTTCCTTCTCGTACTTCTCGGCGCTGTAGTCGCCGTAGGAAATGTGCGACAGCGGGTACAGCTTGACCCCGGACTCGCGCTGGATGGTGTCGACGTAGGTGGACGGGAAGTCCATCTCGGAGAAGATCACCTTGACGTCCAGTTCACGCAGTTGGTCGATGGTCTTTTTCAACTGGCTCGGGCTGGGCTCGATGCCGTGGGCCGGCTCGACCACGGCGGTGACTTCCAGGCCGAATTCGCGCAGCAGGTAATCGTAGGCGGCGTGCACCGTGGCCACCCGCAGGTCGGCGTTGGGCGCCTTGGTCAGCTTGGCCAGGGCGTCGGCGCGCATCTGCCGCAGGCGTTTGCCGTAGGCGCGGGCATTCTGGGTGTAGGCCTTGGCGTTGGCCGGGTCCATCTTGCCCAGCTCGCGGGCGATGTTGTTGACCTGGGCGATGGAGGCGCTGATGGACAGGAAGGTGTGCGGGTTGACCACCTTGCCGGCGCCGCGTGCGGCGATGCCGGTGGCGGCCAGCAGCGGCACGTTCTGGTTGGCCTCGATCACCGGGATGTCCGGACGTTCGCTGGCCTCGATCATGCGGTCGGCGAAGTCGTCGTGGCCGACGCCGTTGAGCACGATCACGTCCAGGGTGCCTATGCGCTTGATGTCTTCGGCGCGCGGCTCATAGGCGTGGGGGTTGAAGCCGGCGGGAATCAGCGGCACGACCTCGGCCTTGTCGCCGACGATATTGGCCACGTAGCTGTAGTAGGGGTGCAGGGTGATGCCGACACGCAGGCGCTTGGCCTGGTCGGCGGTGGCGAGAGGGCTGAGCAACAGGGCGAACAGGCTGACCAGCAGCACCCGCAGGAACGGGCGGCGTTGAGATGAAATAGGCATGGGCTAGCGGTCTTCTCTCGGGTGAATGCGTGGGTTCAGTGGCGATGCTGGCGGGTCACTCCGGCATCGAATTGCGCGACCACCTGCTGCCAGCCGGCACTGGCCAGGGCGGCGTCGCTGAGGTCGTCGGGGGCGGCGAGGGACGGGCCGCGGTTGAGCCAGATATCCGGGGCGGCGGCCGGGTCGGCGGCGATGCGCATCAGCAAGGAACCGGCCACTGCGTTGTTCTGGCTGAGGCCGACATAGGCCTGTTGCCGCAGCTGCCAGACATGCCCGCCACGGCTCACCGAGCTGGCGTCCTGGGCAAAGGGCGCGAAACCTTCCTCGGCCAGTTGCTCGGGCGTTGGCAGGGCCTGGGCTTCTTCGCGCAGCAGGCGGATTTCGTCGAGGGTCACCCGCAGGTCGGCGTACAGGCCCTGTTCGCCGGCGGTGAGGTCGCGGCGGGCGTCCAGTTGGTGGCTGTCGACGCTCGCCACTTCACGGGTTTCGCCGCGCCACAGTACCACGGAGCCGGCCACGCCGAGGATCAACAGACACAACAGCAGGACGTAGAGGGTTTCATGACCGGCGCCGGCCGGGCGCACGACTTGGGGAGGGGAGGTGCTCATGGGGCCTCGATGTCGGCTTGGTCGATCTCGACCACATGGCCGGGGCCGGCGTCGAACAGCACATAGAACTCGGCGTCGGGTTTCTTGAAGGTCAGGGTGGAGTCAGCGCCCAGCTTGCCGGGCACCAGGATGGTTTCGTCGTAGCCGATCACGTCCAGGGTCACCCCCGGGGCGCCGCTGCCATCGGAGAAGCCGCCGGTGCAGCGGATCTGCTCGCCGTCGATCTGCTTGCACTCGCACATCGGGTTGTGGGCCAGGGCGCTGCCACTGAACACGGCGCTGGCGAGCAGGAGTGCGCCGGCACCGAGCAGGCGCAGGCGGGCGGTGGGTACAGCAATCATGGTTTGCCTCCTTGTTTGTTCAGCCAGGCGAGGGTCGCCGGGGATGCCTGGCCCAGGGGGATGGCCGCCTGGTGCATGCTGCCGTCCCAGCCTTCCATGGTGATCCACAGCTCGGCGTCGGCCTTGGTCTTTTCCGGAACGGGCAGGCTGGCCCCC
The DNA here is from genome assembly GCF_017349615.1 of Pseudomonas sp. GW531-T4. Lineage (NCBI taxonomy): Bacteria > Pseudomonadati > Pseudomonadota > Gammaproteobacteria > Pseudomonadales > Pseudomonadaceae > Pseudomonas > Pseudomonas sp. GW531-T4. Next base: position 15,508 of record NZ_JACMZT010000013.1, on the reverse strand, counting down.
ATGCGGTACGCGGTGCCGAAGAAGATCACCCCGGCGGCGCGCAGGCTGCGGGGTTTGCCGATGCGCAGGTAGGTGGCCTTGACCTGGTCGATGCAGGCGTCGCACAGGGCGGCGTTGAAGCCCTTCATATAGCCGGCCGGCCCCTGGAGTTGCGGCGCTTCGTTACGCAGCTCGGCCAGGCGCAGGCTCCAGGGGCCGACCTGCACCTCGCCCACCTCGCGTTCGCCCAGGCCGCTGTCGCCACGGGCCAGCGCCGCGTCGGCAAAGTACTTGGGCATGAAACCAAGGGGGATCAGCAACAGCAGGATGTTCAGGTGGAAGCGCCATTTCAGCCAGAACTGGCGCAGGGGCGAAACCGGCATTGCGCTGTCTGTCTTGCTCACAGGTTGCCCTCCGGCGTGTCGGTGCGCAGGGCCGCAAGCGGGCGCTGGGCGAGGGCGGGGCGCGGCGTCTTGGTGCTGCGCTTGAGGGCCGCGGCGGTGGCCAGGGCGGTGCGTTTGGTCCAGATCAGCAGGCCGCTGAGCACCATCATGCTCAGCAGCAGGCCGAAGAAGCACCAGATCAGCTTGATCCAGAGGCCGCCGAAGTCACCGGTGTGCAGCGGGCGCATGGACTCGGTGACGAACTCCAGGGGCGAGCGATCGGACAGCAGGTGCGCGGTATCGACCGAGCCGCTGTAAGGGTTGAGGTTGGCGGTCTGGTACATCAACGGGTACCAGCCGCGGCCACTGATGAACAGGTGGCTGTAGGCGTTGCTCGGCAGCATGACGAAGCCAACCTCGAAGCCCGAGATCTGCTGGGTGGCGATGCGGATGGCTTCATCGACGCCGATCATCGGCGCCGGGCTGCCGTCGGCCGAGGTCGGCACGTTTTCGCGGGCGATCACCGGCACTATGGGTTCGCTGGAAATGGTGATCTGGTTGTCGCTGAGGATTGCCTCGATCAGGAACCAGGTGCCGGTGATGGAGATCACCGCGATAAACCAGATCGACCAGATGCCGCTCAGGCGATGGAAATCGCCCCAGAAAATCCGCGCGCCATGGCGCAGGCGCAGGGTCGGCTTGAGAAAGCCCTTCCAGAACTTCTTGTAGACCACCAGGCCCGTGACCAGCGACGCCAGCATCGGCAGGCCGAGCAGCGATACCAGGTACCAGCCCCAGCTGTAGCCATTGGTGAACGGCACCAGCCACCAGCCGTGCAGGGCGCGGGTGAAGGCCTGGAAGTTGAACGGCGGGCTGACGCCCTGGATCACGCCGGTGTACGGATTGACATAGACCTCGACAGAACGGCCATCGGGGTAGCTGACGCCCACGGTCAGGGCGAAATGCGCTTCGTCGGGGGTGTTGATACTTTCGACCAGGGTCTGCGGTTCGGCCTGCTTGATGGCCTTGACGATCTGGTCGTAGCTCAGCGGCTGGGCATCGCCTGTGGGTTTGCTGGCGCGGATGTCGGGGTTGGCCAGCCAGACGATTTCCTGGCTGACCACGGCCAGGGTGCCGGTGACGCAAACGATCAGCACAAAGAACCAGATGGGCAGCGCCAGCCAGCTGTGAACGAGAAACCAGATTTTCGAGCGGGACTTCTTCGACATTGAGCACGCGTCTTGATTCGAGGAGTGGAGTTGCGGGGCGTTTGCCGAGCCCGGAGATAAACCCGCGGCGTAGCCTTCGCCAACGCGACCTGCTGCATCTAATTAAGACGAATGAGAATCGTAAATCCCGAAAGACGATATGAAAGTAAATGTTTCCGCGCGACCAATGGCGTGCAAAAGGCCGGTGCTGTGGGGCGTTGAGGGCGCTATCGCGGGCAAGCCTCGCTCCTACAAGGGAACGCGCATCTGTAGGCGCGAGCGGGCGGCGATCCGACTGGCCCGCGATCAGCGGTTTACAGGCTCAGGGCTTATCCCTGCTGTTTAAACATCTCCACGGCCCGCTGCTTGATCTGCTCTTCGCTCAGGTCTTCCTTGCGGGTGGCGAGAAACCACAGGTGGCCGAACGGGTCTTTGAGGGTGCCGCTGCGGTCGCCGTAGAACTGGTCCTTGACCTCGGACACCACCTGGCCGCCGGCGGCGATGGCCTGGGCGAACTGTTTGTCGACATCGTTGACGTACAGGTGCAGGCCGACCGAAGGCGATTGGTCGGGATTGCTCAATGGCCCTTGGTCGCAGGGCGTTCCCAGCATGATCGGGCAGTCGCCGATGCGCAGCTCGGCATGGCCGACACTGCCGTCGGGCATGTCCAGGCGCATGACCTGGGTGGCGCCGAAGGCATTCTTGTAGAACTCGATAGCCTCGGCAGCCTGCGTGATCCCCAGGTAGGGCGTGATGCTGGGGTAACCCTCGGGGATGGGTTTGACGCTCATCTCGGTTCTCCTTTCTTGTCTGGGTGTTCGTCGAAGTGAACCTGGCCGGTTTTCCGGTCGGTTCACTATAGGCCCGGGGAATCCACAGCCTGGTTTGAACTGACGAGGTGTTCGCCAGGCAACAGTGAGCCTGCGATCAGGGGAAGAGGTGTCGCCGCTGCCGCAGGCCGCGATCGGGCTGGGTGGCATTCCGACGTTTGACTTGAAAAGACGCCAGCAGTGGCCGCTCCACCGATTGCCGGCTGGGGAAACCGCTGCGCCGTCCGCTCAGTCGGTTTCCAGCAATTGCGCGCCCGGGCCGTGTTCGCCCAGCTGGTCGCCCTGGTTGCGCAGCGGGCAGTCTTGCATCGACAGGCAGCCGCAGCCGATGCAGCCATTGAGGCGGTCGCGCAGCAGGGTCAGCTGCTTGATCCGCTCATCCAGCTCATGGCTCCACTGTTCGGACAGCCGCTTCCAATCGGCGGCCGTCGGTGCGCGGTGGTCCGGCAGGCTGCGCAGGGCCTGGCCGATCTCGGCCAGGGGAATGCCCAGGCGCTGCGCCACCTTGATCAGCGCCACCCGGCGCAGCACTTCCCGCGGATAGCGGCGCTGGTTGCCGGCGTTGCGGTTGCTCTTGATCAGCCCCTTGGTTTCATAGAAATGCAGCGCGGTGACCGCTACGCCACTGCGGGCGGCCACTTGGCCGACGGTGAGTTCCTTGTGCACGGTTTCGGGGGTGAGCATGCAGCACTCCTGCGGGTGGGGAATGAGCAAAAGTCGCTTGACCTTTACTTAACTGGAGGTTTTACCCTGCAGGCCTTCGAATCACAAGATTCCGTTTATCCGTCAGTAGGGACTTGCCATGCACGCGTTTGCGCAAAACCGCAGCTTTACGCAATTGATCGAATTCGAAATCGAACCCCATCAACAATCCGCCCTGGTGTCGGCGCTGTCCGAGCAGACCGAACGCCTGGCCCAGGGTTACCCGGGGTTCCTGAGTGGCAGCGTGCAGGCCAGCGAAGACGGCCGGCGGGTGCTCAACTACCTGCAATGGCAAACCCGGGAAGCTGGCGAAGCGGCCTTCCAGAGTTTCGAGAAGGGCGAACAGGACTTCTGGCAACTGCTGCGCGCCTATCAGGCCAAGACCGTGACCTTCGGCTCGTTCCAGGTGGTGCGCAGCATCGAGCGCAGCCCGGATAACGCGCTGCATTGCCGTTTGGCCAGCTAGATCGACAGTTGCAGGGTGCGTTCGTGCTGGCCGGGTTTTTCCGGCAGACGGCGCTTGTTCACCGCCAATTCGCCGATCTTGATCAGCCGGGTTCGGGTGACGTTGCGGCTCAGGCCCAGCAGGTTGGCGGTGTGCACCTGGTTGTAGTGGCTGAAACGGTAGGCCGCGCGCAGCAGTGCATCCTCGACCTTTTCATGCAGGGCGCCGGCCTGTTCTTCGAAGAGTTTGTGAAAGGCCCGCTCCAGCAGGGCTTCGGCTGAGTCGTCGTGGCTGTGGTGGCTGTCGTCCTGGCGCTCGATGCGCATGTTCGACAGGCGCAGGTCGTCGCGCTCGATCACGCCGTCGCGGCAGATCAGCAGGGTGTGGTGGATGACGTTTTCCAGTTCGCGGATATTGCCCGGCCAGCTGTAGCTGCGCAGCTTGTGCTCGGCCTCGCTGCTGATGGTCACGGCGCCGTAGCCCAGGCGCTGGCTGTAGGCTTCGATGAAGTGCCGGGTCAGCGGCAGGATGTCGCCGGGACGTTCGCGCAGCGGGCTCAGTTCCAGGCTGACCACGTCGAGGCGGTAGTACAGGTCCTCGCGGAAATGCCCGGCGTTGATGGCTTTCTCCAGTTGCACGTTGGTCGCCGCCAGCACCCGCACATCGATGGGAATGCTTTTGCGCGAACCCAGGCGCACCACTTCGCGCTCCTGCAACACCCGCAGCAATTTCACCTGGATCGCCATCGGCAGGTCGCCGATCTCATCGAGGAACAGAGTCCCGCCATTGGCTTCTTCGAACCAGCCGGCCTTGGCGCTCAGGGCCCCGGTGAAGGCGCCTTTTTCATGGCCGAACAGCTCGGCCTCCACCAGCGACTCGGAGAACGCCCCGCAGTTCACCGCCACGAACGGCCGGTTGCGCCGGGCGCTGAGGTTGTGGATATGGCGCGCCACCAGCTCCTTGCCGGTACCGGTCTCGCCGATGATCAGCACACTGGCCTCGCTCGGCGCGACCTGCTGCAGATGCGCCAGCAAGGCCTGGGATTTCGGGTCTTCGAATACCTGGGCGGTGGCCCGGATCGAGGTGGCCAGGGCGGGCGAGGGCGGTAAGGTCAAAAGCTGCATGGACAAGCTCCGGGAACAGAAGGCTAGGAATAGAAAGTCGGGGTCGGCAGGGACTGGTTCAGGGCCCAGTCGCCCAACTCATGGAGTTTGTAATCCACCGGGTCGTGCAGGGTTTGCGTGCGCAGGTTGCGCCAATGCCGGTCCAGGCGCAGGGAGGCGTGGGTGGAGCGGGCGCCGGTGACCTCGAACAGGCGGCTGCACAGTTCCAGGCCCTGGCGCGTGGTGGCGACCTTGGCGGTGGCGATGGCCGTGGCCAGGTGGCCGCGTTCTTCGGCGCTCAGGTTCGGCCCCTTGGCCCAGGCCTTGTCCAGCAGCTCCGCGGCGCGCTCCACCAACAGACGCATGCCTTCCAGGGCCACCCAGAAATCACCGTAATGGCCCAGTACGTAAGGGTCCTGATGGGCCTCCTGTGCGCTGGACTTATGCCAGGGCCGGGTTTCGCTGAGGGTGTACTGGCGGGCTTCTTCAAAGGCCCCTTCGGCGATGCCGAGGAACATGTGGGTGAAGGTCAGCTGGGCGATCAGCGGGCGCAGACAGGCAAAGGGCGTGCTCAAGGGGCCCGGGTCCAGCAGCAGCTCCGATTCCTCGACCCGCACCCGCTCGAAGCTGGCGCTGCCGCTGTCGGTCTGGCGCTGGCCCATGTTGTTCCAGTCGTTGTGCAGGGTGATGCCGCTGCGGCCGCTGGGGATGGCGGCGATCAACAGCTTGCCGCCGTTGCTTTCGTCGACCGCCGAGGCGATGAGCATTTCCGAATCGCTGGCGCCGGAGCAGAAGCTCTTCTTGCCGGAGAACTCGCGCCAGCCGCCGAGGTTCTTCACCACGGTACGGGTGTCCAGCGGGTTGAGGGCGTTGCCCCAGAACCAGTTCTTGCGCGCGGTCTGTTCGAACCAGGGTTGCCATTGTTCCGGGCGGGCGAACAGGCGCACGGTGGCCAGCATCAGGTGATGGAAACCGAAGACGTGGGCGATGGAACTGTCGACCTTGGCGAACTCGCGGACGATGTTCAGGGTCTCGCTCCAGCTGGCGCCGAGGCCGCCGTACAGGGTGGGAATGCTCAGGGCCAGCAGGCCGCTCTGGCGCAGGGCGTCGCGCTGGGCTTTGGGGGTTCCGCCGCGTTCGTCGCGTTCGACGGCGGTCAGGGCAAACTCGGCCGCCAGCTGGCGGGCGGTCTGCAAGGGGGACAACAGGGCGCTTTGCGGCTTGGCAGTCACGCGGTGTTCCTCGTTGGGGGCCGGTTGTTGGGCCATGAAATCGGTGGCTTTCAGGGGGAGCGGCGGGGCTCCATCGCGGGCAAGCCTCGCTCCTACAGAAGCACGCTCATCTGTAGGAGCGAGCGGGCGGCGATCCGACTTGCCCGCGATAGCGTTCTATCAGGCAATAAATACCCTTAAGCCTCAGCCGCTTTTTTGCTCGGCAGCACATCATTGGCGATCATTTCGCCAAACGGCCCGGTAAGGTTGGTCACGCCACGTCCGGCCAGGCTGGCGTAGGGTTCCGGCAGCAGCGGGAACACCAGTTCGGCAAAGCGATAGGCTTCTTCCAGGTGCGGGTAGCCGGAGAAAATGAAGCTCTCGATCCCCAGGTCCGCGTATTCCTTGATCCGCGCAGCGACCTGCTCGGGGTTGCCCACCAGCGCGGTGCCGGCGCCGCCACGCACCAGGCCGACGCCGGCCCAGAGGTTGGGGGCGATTTCCAGGTTGTCGCGCCGCCCGTCGTGCAAGGCAGCCATACGCCGCTGACCCTCGGAGTCGAAGCGCGAGAAGGATTGCTGCGCGGCGGCGATGGTCTCGTCGCTGATGTGTTCGATCAGCTTGTCCGCGGCCTTCCAGGCCTCTTCCGCGGTTTCGCGCACGATCACATGCAGGCGGATGCCGAACTTCACCGTGCGGCCATGGCGGGCGGCCCGCTCACGCACATCGGCGAGTTTCGCGGCGACCGCGGCCGGCGGTTCGCCCCAGGTCAGGTAGACATCTACCTGTTCGGCGGCGAGGTCATGGGCGGCGTCCGAGGAACCGCCGAAATACAGCGGCGGATAGGGCTTCTGCACCGGCGGGTACAGGGCCTTGGCGTTCTGCACATGCAGATGCTTGCCTTCGAAGTCCACGGCTTCGCCTTGCAGCACCCGGCGCCAGATCCTCAGGAACTCGTCGGTGACTTCATAGCGCTCGCTGTGGCTGAGGAAACTGCCGTCGCCACGGTTCTCGTCGGGGTCGCCGCCGGTCACCACATTGATCAGCAGGCGGCCGTTGGACAGCCGGTCGAGAGTGGCGGCCATGCGCGCCGAGACGGTCGGCGAGATGATTCCCGGACGGATCGCCACCAGGTAGCGCAGGCGTTCGGTCAGGGGCACCAGCGCCGAGGCGATCACCCAGGAGTCTTCGCACGAGCGGCCGGTGGGGATCAGTACGCCGTGATAACCCAGGCTGTCCGCGGCCTGGGCCACTTGCTTGAGGTAGTTGAGGGTGACCGGGCGCGCGCCCTGGGTGGTGCCCAGGTAATGGCCGTCGCCGTGAGTCGGAAGAAACCAGAAAACATCCATGACAGGTCCTTAAGCGATTTTCAGCAGATTTTTCGGATGCACGCCGAACAGGGGCGCGGCGCGTTCTGCCGCAAGGCGAATGCGGGCTTTCAAGGGCTCGCTGGTTATCTGGTAGTTGGCGAAGTCGGCCTCGGTGGCATAGACCCCGATGGGCAGGGTCAGGGCCTGGAAGAAACTGAACAGCGGCCGCAGCTGGTGATCCAGCACCAGGGCGTGACGCTCGCTGCCTCCGGTGGCGGCCAGCAGCACCGGGGTATTGATCAGGGCGTTGAGGTCGATCAGGTCGAACAGGTGCTTGAGCAGGCCCGGGTAGGAGCCGCGATAGACGGGCGCTGCGACGATCAGCAGGTCGGCGCTTTCGATGGCCTGCAACTCGGCTTCGACTTCCGCCGCCAGCTCCTGGCGGGACAGGGCCGCGCCCAATGGGCGGGCGATGTCGCCCAGTTCGATGAGCTTGCTCTCGATCGGCAATTGCCCTGCCAGTTCGGCGAGCAGCGCTTGGGTCAGCACCAGGGTGCGCGAGGGGCGCCAGGTTCCACCGGACAGGGCAACGACTTTTAATGGACGCGACATGATCAGTTCCTTTGTTGAACAGGGCTCAACGAGCAGTGAGTAGTCCCAGGGCTTGAGCAAGAGCTGTACCAGCGGGGCAAAGCCTTGAGTGGCGGGGCTCGTGGCGCTGTTGCAGGATCAGGCTGTTGTTGGGGAGACACTGTTTTGTTGATTGGCTGTTGCCTGGCGAACAGTTGCCCAGGCAACAGCAGGCGGCGCGATGGGCCTGTTATAAAGGCTTACTGATATTCCTAAAAAATACTTTATTTCCATATTTATAGGTCTTTTGGAAATAAGAGAGGGCGCTATGGGCTGCGATAGGGGGAATCGATAGCCACTATCGAGCGTGATGATTTCTGCCCCGGGAAGGGCGACGGTAGCCTGTGTCCATTGCCTCGCAGCCCAGATCCAGGAGCCTTTGCCATGAACCGTTCGCTCGTCTTATCCCTGCTTGTCGTCACTTCGGTCCTGGCCGGTTGTGCCAGCCAGCCGGGTCCGGAATCGCGCCCTTATACCGCCGAGGAAACTCGCGAACTGGCGCTGGAAGCCCTGAACCGGCGCGGGCTGTCCTTTGACGAATACCAGCAGAAGAAGGCCGAGCTGCTTGCCCCGCAACGGACCTTCGGTTTCGACCAGCAGGGCGAAATGAACGCCGAACACAGCGTGACCCTGCATGGCCGTGCCAGCTGATTTGTCGATCTTCCGTGGCCTTGCCCGCAGAGGCTGACGGACTGCCGGTGACAGTCGGCAAAACCCTGTGATGATTTTCCCGCCTCCTGCCTTGTTCTTCGGCCCCTTGGCCGAACCTCGCTTAACCCGGCTCCCGGAGCCTGTTAAGCTGCCCCTCGGGAGCGTTCCTACGCACTTTTAAATGAAGTTGTCCTTCTTTAACTGCATCCGATCGGGTATTGCTGACGGTCTGCCGTTTTTGCGTTGCCGATAGGGCGCGTATCAGCGTTCGGCACCGAGCGAACCTTGATCCTGGAACAGGCTCTGCGGGTATTTTTGCGATGAATAAACGTCCTCTCTATTTCGACTACGCCGCCACCACGCCGGTGGATGAGCGAGTCATTCAGGTGATGGTGGAATGCCTGGGGTTCAACGGTAACTTCGGCAACCCGGCGTCCAGTTCCCATGCCTTCGGCCAACAGGCCCGGCGCAGTGTCGAGCTGGCGCGGCAGCAGGTCGCCCAACTGGTGGGGGCGGCGCCCGAGCAGATCGTCTGGACCTCCGGCGCCACCGAATCCAACAACCTGGCGCTCAAGGGCGTGGCTCAGGCCCGGGGCGTATCCGGCGGGCACATCATCACCAGCCAGATCGAACACAAGGCCATTCTCGATACCGCCAGCCAGCTGCAGGCTGCCGGCGTGGCAGTGACTTACCTGGTACCGGACCGCGACGGGCTGATCACGCCCGAGGCGGTTAGCGAAGCCCTGCGCGACGACACCTTCCTGGTGTCGCTGATGCTGGTCAACAACGAGCTGGGTACGGTCAACGATATCCCAGGCATTGGCCGCGTGGTCCGCGAGCGCGGTGCGCTGCTGCATGTCGACGCGGCCCAGGGCGCGGGCAAGGTGGCGATCGACCTGGCGCAGTGGCCGGTGGACCTGATGTCCTTTTCCGCCCACAAGATTTACGGCCCCAAGGGCATCGGCGCGCTTTACGTCGGCCCTCGCGCGCAGCAGCGCTTGCAGGCGCAGATCCACGGCGGCGGCCATGAAGGCGGCTTGCGCTCCGGGACGCTCGCGACCCATCAGATTGCCGCCATGGGCGCCGCCTTTGCCCTGGCAGCCGAGCATTTCGACGAAGAAGCGGCGACCATCGCCCGTCTGCGCGAACGCCTGCTCGAACAGCTGGCCGACCTGCCGGGGCTGCGCCTGAACGGCAGCCCGGCCCAACGCATTCCCCATACCTTGAGCCTTACCTTTGGTGAAGGGGAGTTCAATCCGGCGGCCCTGAGTGCCTCCATCGCGTTTTCCGCGACCTCGGCCTGCAACTCGGCGAGCAATGCGCCGTCCCATGTGTTGCTGGCGCTGGGGCTCGACGCCCGGACGGCGGGGCGGACCATCCGCCTGAGCCTGGGCCGCTTCACCACCGAGCAGGACATCGATCAGGCCGTCCAACTGATCAAGGCTTCATCCGCCAGTGCACCGGCGTTCTGGGCGGTTGCCCAACCCTGAGGGCTTATGCCCTCGGTATCCAATAACAATGATTCACCTGGTAGCAGGAGACACAATGAGTACGCAGCCCTTGACCAATGGAGTGGTCCCCCAGCGCCTGGCGCGCACCCGTGAGCTGATGAGCCGCGAGGGCATTCATGCCCTGCTGGTGCCGTCGGCCGACCCGCACCTGTCGGAGTACCTGCCGGGTTACTGGCAAGGCCGGCAGTGGCTGTCGGGCTTTCACGGTTCGGTCGGCACCCTGATCGTCACGGCGGATTTCGCCGGGGTCTGGGCCGATAGCCGTTATTGGGAGCAGGCGACCAAGGAGCTCAAGGGCAGTGGTATCGAACTGGTCAAACTGTTGCCGGGTCAGCCCGGTCCGCTGGACTGGCTGGCCGAGCAGACCCCGGAAGGGGGCGTGGTCGCGGTCGACGGCGCGGTGATGGCGGTGGCTTCGGCGCGAACCCTGGGCAACAAGCTGCAGGAGCGTGGCGCTCGCCTGCGCACCGATATCGATCTGCTGAACGAAGTCTGGAGCGATCGCCCGAGCCTGCCGGATCAGCCGATCTATCAGCATTTGCCGCCCCAGGCCACGGTCAGCCGGGTCGAGAAGCTCGGCAAGTTGCGCGAAACCCTGAAAGAGCGAGGCGCGGATTGGCATTTCATCGCCACCCTCGACGACATCGCCTGGTTGTTCAATCTGCGCGGCGGTGACGTCTCGTTCAACCCGGTATTCATCTCCTTCGCCCTGATCAGCCAGCAGCAGGCGACGTTGTTTGTGGCGCTGAGCAAGGTCGATAACGCTTTGCGTGCCGTGCTGGAACAGGATGGCATCACCCTGCGTGACTACAGCGAAGTGGCCGCGGCCCTGAGTGCGATCCCCGACGGCGCCAGCCTGCTGGTGGATCCGGCGCGGGTCACTGCCGGTTTGCTGGATAACCTCGGTAGCGGCGTGAAGCTGCTGGAAGGCCTGAACCCGACGACATTGGCCAAGTCCCAGAAGAGCTTGGCTGATGCCGAGCATATCCGTCAGGCCATGGAGCAGGATGGCGCCGCGCTCTGCGAGTTTTTCGCCTGGCTGGAGTCGGCCTGGGACCGTGAACGCATCACCGAGCTGACGATCGACGAGCACCTGACCGCGGCCCGCACCCGTCGCCCCGGCTACGTGTCCCTGAGTTTCAACACCATCGCCGCGTTCAACGCCAATGGCGCGATGCCGCATTACCACGCCACCGAAGAAGAGCACGCAGTGATCGAAGGCGATGGCCTGCTGCTGATCGACTCCGGCGGCCAATACCTGGGCGGCACCACGGACATCACCCGCATGGTCCCGGTCGGCACCCCGAGTGCCGAGCAGAAACGCGATTGCACGCGGGTGCTCAAAGGCGTGATCGCCTTGTCCCGGGCGCACTTCCCGCGGGGCATCCTGTCGCCGCTGCTGGACGCCATCGCCCGCGCGCCGATCTGGGCCGAGGGCGTGGACTATGGGCACGGCACCGGCCATGGCGTGGGGTACTTCCTCAATGTCCACGAAGGCCCGCAAGTGATCGCCTATCAGGCGGCGCCGGCACCGCAAACCGCGATGCAGCCCGGGATGATCACCTCGATCGAGCCGGGAACCTATCGTCCGGGCCGTTGGGGGGTGCGCATCGAAAACCTGGCGATGAACCGTGAGGCGGGCACCACCGAATTCGGCGAGTTCCTCAAGTTCGAAACCCTGACCCTGTGCCCGATCGACAGCCGCTGCCTGGAGCCTTCGCTGCTGACCCAGGACGAGCGTGAGTGGCTCAACGCCTACCACGCCGAAGTGCGTCGGCGCCTGAGCCCGCTGCTGCAAGGCGCGGCGCTGGAATGGCTGAATACCCGTACCGCAACTATCTGAACGTTAATCGCGCTGCCGGCTTTGGGCTGGCAGCGTGAATGACGTTGCTCGTCATATCGACGTCTTGGTTTAACTCAAGGCTTCGAGGACAAAGTCCAGGCGATCCTGGCCGAAAAACAGCTGGTTATCGACGAACATGCTCGGCGCGCCAAACACGCCGCGCTGCAAGGCTTGTTCGGTCTTGTCCTTGAGGGCGTTCTTGACCTCTTCATCGTTGGTCAGGGCCAGCACCTCCAGCGGATCGAATCCCCCCTCACTGAGTACCGCTGCCACTGTGGCCTGATCATTCAGGTTGCGCTTCTCGACCCAGAGTGCGCGAAACAGGCAGTCGATAAAGGCAACAAAGCGCTGCGGGTGTCGCAGTTGCATGCCGGTCACCGCGCGCATCAGCAGCAGGGTGTTGATCGGGAAGTGCGGGTTGAATGCCAATGGCACCTCATAGCGTCTGGCATAACGCGCCAGGTCCTGAAGCATGTAGCGCCCTTTGGCGGGGATGCTGATTGGCGAGGCGTTGCCAGTGACCTTGAACACGCCACCGAGCAACATGGGTTGGTAAATCAGTTGGCTGCCCGTCTGGGCACAGATCTTCGGCAGTTGGGTGTAGGCCAGGTACGAGGTCGGGCTGCCCAGGTCGAAAAAGAACTCGACGGTTTTGCTCATCGGTAATGCTCCCTTTTTGTTGTTGTGGAGGAGGGGTTACCAGCGTTCGTTCCAGGGCCGCAGATCCAGTTCGAAGGTCCAGGCATCCCGTGGCTGGCTGTGCAGATGCCAGTAGTTGTCGGCGATGTGCTCGGGGTTGAGGATGCCGTCTTCATCCTTGAGCGCGTACTTTTCCGGGAAACTGTTGCGGATAAAGTCAGTGTCGATGGCGCCATCGACCACCACGTGAGCGACGTGGATGTTCAGCGGTCCCAGTTCCCGGGCCATGCTTTGCGCCAGCGCGCGAATGCCATGCTTGGCTCCGGCGAAGGCGGCAAAACCCGCAGCGCCACGCAATCCCGCGGTGGCCCCGGTGAACAGGATGGTCCCGCGTTTGCGAGTGACCATGCGCTTGGCCACTTCCCGCGCATTGAGGAAACCCGAGAAGCAGGCCATCTCCCAGATCTTGAAGTACTTGCGCGCGGTTTCCTCGAGGATGCTGCACGGCACGTTGGCGCCGATATTGAACACCAGGGCTTCGATCGGGCCGATCTCGCTCTCGATCTGTTCGATCAAGGCAATCACTTCTTCCTCTTTTCGAGCGTCGCAGGCGAACCCGTGGGCTTCGCCTCCCGATTGCTGGATGGCCTCCACCAGTGGCTGCAACTTGTCCGCGCTGCGTCGGGTGACACAGGCCACAAGACCTTCCCGGGCAAAACGCTTGGCGATGGCACCGCCTGTGGCATCGCCGGCTCCGACGACCAAAACGACTTTCTTGTTCTCTGTAGCTGTAGTCATGGTGGGATCGCTCTATTGGTAAACGGTCGTTAACTAAACGAACGTTATGCTACGATTCGCCGAGCGTCAAGGCGAAGAGAGGAGAGGGGCGTCATGCGTTATTCAGCCAGTCACAAGCAGGAAACCAGGGAGCGGTTGCTGCAAAGCAGCGCCGTGTCAGCCAAAAAGGAAGGGTTTTCGACTGTAGGGGTCGATGGCCTGATGAAAGCGATCGGGCTGAGCGGCGGGGCGTTCTACAGCCACTTTTCGTCCAAGGATGAGCTGTTCGGTTCGATTGTCGAGCGGGAGCTGAGCCAGAGCCTTGAGCGCCTGGGCGCCGATGGCGAGCAAAGCCGGATGCGGCTTGAACGTTGCCTCAAGCACTACTTGAGCATGGCGCATGTCGAGAGCCCGGAAACGGGTTGTGCGCTGCCGACCTTGGGTGCGGAAATATCACGGGCGGACGAGGTGGTTCGACAGCAGGCGGAAGACTGGATTTGCCGCTTGCAGCAGAGCTGGGCGCACACCTTGGGCAGCGACAGCCTGGCCTGGTCGATCCTGTCGCAATGTGTAGGGGCGTTGGTGGTGGCGCGAATGTTGGTCAGTCCGGACATTCAGCGCCAGGTCCTGAAATCGAGCCATGACGAAATTGTTCGTCAGTTGCCAACGCAGGATGTGCAGTAGGCAGGTGCTGCCTACTTGCAGATGACGATCATGCTGCGGCTGGTGTAGCCGGCGGGGTTCAGGCCGAAGGGGTAATCGCCCGGATCCTCCACCGTATCGCCGGACTTGGCGATCACTTTGTAGCCTTTGGGGCCACAGGAGGTGGCAGCACTGGCGTAGCATTTGTCCCAGGAGGAGGACAGGCCGGAGCAGTTGATATGCAGGCCCTTCTTTCCGCGCTTGACCTCGGTTTTCGAAGTTGCGGCGCAACCTGCGATGGCAAGTACGGCTAACAGAATCAAAAAACGTTTCATTCCTGTCCCTATTGCTGATCCCGGATCTGTTGTCCGGGTTCGACTGCGTTAGCTGTCACTTTGGCGTCTGTGCGGTCCTTGCCCGAAAAATCCATGACTGGCGCTGAGTTACAGCGCCTAAACATGGCCTAATTGAGCGGCAAATGCCAGAGCTATGTACAACCGAGAATCAATCCGCCGCTACCAAAGGTTTCGATTCGCTGCGCATGGTCAGGGTCGCACCCACTGACGCCAGGATGATGCAGGCAATAGCCATCCATTGTGCGAGAGACAGGTATTCGTGGAGGAACAGCAGCCCGGACAAGGCACCGAAAGCGGGTTCGATACTCATCAGTGTGCCGAAGGTTCTCGCTGGCATTCGGGTCAGGGCGACCATCTCCAGGCTATAGGGAAGGGCGGTGGAGAGAATGGCCACTCCGATGGCGATGGGAATCAGGCTGGGGGTCAGCAAGGCAGCTCCGGCGTGCACGATACCGATAGGCGCAACGAACAAGGCGGCGATCATTACACCCAGCGCTGCGGTCTGGACGCCATTATCGGCTCCGGCCTTTTGCCCGAACAGAATATAGAGCGCCCAGCACACTCCGGCCCCCAAGGCATAACCTGCGCCGATCAGGTCGATGTCGGCGCTGGTATCGCTGGTAGGGATCAACAGCAGCAGGCCGATAACCGCCAGAAGGATCCAGAGAAAGTCGATGGCTTTTCGCGAAGCATAAATGGCCACGGCAAGCGGGCCGGTGAATTCCAGGGCGACGGCGATCCCCAGGGGAACGCTGCGTAGCGACATATAGAAGAGGAAGTTCATTCCACCCAGTGCCATCCCGTAA
The DNA here is from genome assembly GCF_017349615.1 of Pseudomonas sp. GW531-T4. Lineage (NCBI taxonomy): Bacteria > Pseudomonadati > Pseudomonadota > Gammaproteobacteria > Pseudomonadales > Pseudomonadaceae > Pseudomonas > Pseudomonas sp. GW531-T4. The sequence goes on along the minus strand of NZ_JACMZT010000013.1, from coordinate 482 downwards.
ACGATGACCGTGCGCAGGGACTTGGCGGTGAGCTTCGCGCGCCACGGGCGCAATAGCAGCAGCATGATGATGCTGGCGAAGATCAGGCGCAGTGTGGTGGTGCCCTGCGCGCCCACGATCGGGAACATGCTTTTGGCCAGCGAGGCGCCGGACTGGATGGAGGCCATGGCAATAAGCAGCAGTCCCACTGGGAACAGGGTTGAGGCTAGGCTGCGGGACTGGTCATTCATGGCAAGGCATCATCCGGTTTTATAAAGGGGGGAGATTGGGTGCGCCGACATGATGCTCAACTAATAACGCATGAGCAATATATTGCTCATGGTGTTTCTGCTCTTCTTATATAGAGAAGGATTTATCTGTTTTTGCAGGTTATTGATAGAAAAGACAAATTAGGGGTTGACGGCAGATTCTGGAAGTCTATAATTCGCCCCACTTCCGGCGCAGTCGAAACGGAAAACTCCTTGAGATTCAACGAGTTACGC